>NC_019702.1:0-319113 GCF_000317085.1 Synechococcus sp. PCC 7502 | reverse complement strand
GCCCAGGTTCATTTTTTTTGTATAGAAAAAGGAAATCTGGAAACTGTGGTTATTAATTTGCAGCCAGATTTAATTATTACCCATCCTGATCATTCCCATATTAGAAATCAAGAATCAATATCGATCGCCGTAACTAAATTAGCTTTGCAGCACAAGATTGCCCTATGGTATGCCTCCCCCCAAGCTTTCCTCCGCAATTTTGAACCCAACTTCTTTGTGGATATTAATGCCGCCATTCAGCAAAAAATCAGTACTGCTCAAACTTTTCTTAATTTAGATACAGTTCTTGTCCTAGCACGGTTTTGGGCAAGGGAATTGGGTTATGGCGGTGGTTACTTTGAAGCATTTTATCTGGCTAGACATGCGATTGAGCCAAGTTATTTTGCAAATCAGTTAAATCAATTAAACCCCTTAGTCGTATCAATTCATGCCCACGGAGATGATGAAGTTTTACCCTGTGCTGGGACGCTATTTTTGATGTCTCAGGTAGGTTGGCGAGTTCATTGTGTTGTTCTCACTGACGGCAATCATTCCAGTTCTCCCATTAAAGGACTAAGACAACAAGAGGCGATCGCAGCCGGTAAGCTGATCGGAGCTACCTATGAATTCCATAGCTTAGAAGAATGTGCTTTTACGGCTCAAGAGGTAATTAAACTAACGGAAAGAGTAATTGCTCAACATCAGCCTAGCCTAATCATTACCCATGCGCCACAGTCAGAAAAATATGGGCATAGAGATCATGAAGTTTGTGCTGTAGGAGTTTCTAACGTCGCCATTCGCAAGCAAATTACCCTTTGGTATTCAGCCCCTCCAGTCTTTATGCGGGGGTTTTTACCTAATTTATTTGTGGATATTAGCTCCGTAATTCAAACAAAAATTGCGGCGATTCAATGCTACGAGTCAGAAACTAATAAATCATTCATGAAGTTAGAGTCAATTATCAATTTATCTCGGTTTTGGGCAAGAGAAGTTGGTCATTTTGAAGGAGGTTACTTTGAGGCATTTCAGATAGATCGGCAATGTGTTGCACAGGATTTTTTTAAGACTGCCATTTAGAAACTAAGTGAGACTAAGAGACCCTAAGCTATAATCCATTACTGATGGAGATAATAAACCTATGAACTCTCAATTTGATCCACCACCACTGCAATGGGTGCTTCTATCTACTGTGGGTGGGGTCGTTACTGCGATCGCCTTAATCTATGGACTAGAGACTCTTTCCCGTAGTCTAAAGACCCCGACAATCAAAACTTTTCAGACACCTGTGATTCAGCAAAAAAGCGATACTAAAAAAATACAAAAGCCGTCAATCCCCAAGGCTCCGCCCACAAAATAGGAATGAAAACATGAGTATCTATCCCCGATGGGTTAAAGGCGTGGCGATGTTTTTGATCGGTATAATCATAGCCTTATATCCATCACAACTATGGATGAATAGAGCGATCGCCCAACTCCCTAACTCAACAAATCCCAGTATCTGTAGTGTGATTAATGCGCCCCTTACTACCGCAGAACAGGAGTATGCCCGCACTGCATGGCAATATTTTGTGAATAACTATCAACCCAGTACGGGCTTTGTCAATGCTGCAAATAACTATCCATCAGCATCGCTCTGGGATTTGGGGAACTATCTAGTGGCACTGAATACAGCACGGTGGTTAAACCTAGTTTCTCAGGCAGAATTTGACCAAAAGCTCAACAGATTCCTCAATACTTTAGGCTCACTCAAACTCTTTGATGATGCTCTTCCCAATAAAGTCTATAACACTGCTAATGCTCAGATGAGCGATTACGGGAACAATCCCACGCCCAGAGGTATTGGTTGGTCAGCTTTAGATATAGGCAGAATATTAACAGCTTTTCATATCATTCGTACCTGTCATCCCCAATACGCTGACTGGCTCAAGGGCATTATTGGACGCTGGCAACTTGGGCGATCGCTGGCAAATGATCAGCTTTACGGAGCCACGGTGACTCAGGATGGCAAAACGCTATTGGTGCAGGAAGGTCGCCTCGGTTACGAAGAATATGCGGTGCGGGGGTATGAACTCTGGGGCTTCAAAGCCAACAAAGCTAAGTCCTATCAACCCTTTAAGTTTGTCGATATTTACGGAATCAAGATTCCCGTAGATACCCGTGACTATCAGACTACTAAAGCTAATAACTATGTGGTCAGTGAATCCTATATTCTTGATGGCATTGAGTTTGGTTGGGATCAGGAACTGGCTGACTATGCAGCAAGGGTGCTAGAGGTACAAAGGCAACGCTACCTGCAAACAGGACAGTTAACGGCGGTTACCGAGGATAATATTGATGAAGACCCCCGCTTTGTCTATAACACCGTCTATGCCAATGGGGTACCCTGGGCGGCAATTACCGATGAGAATAAGCCTTATCCGCAATTTCGCAGTATTAGTACCAAAGCTGCCTTTGGCTGGCATTACCTTTATCCCACTAATGCCTATGCTCAACAAGTCTTTAATACTGTAACTAATTTATATAGTCCAAATAACGAAGGTTACTATGCGGGACAGTACGAAACCACTAAACAGCCCAATAAAGCCCTAACTGGCAACACCAACGGACTAATTTTAGAAATTCTCTACTATAAGGCGAGGGGTAATATTCCATTAATTAAAACCAATGCGATCGCCACCCCTGCCAAACTTAGTACCATTAATCAACCAATTAGTAATCAATTCGGTAATCAAGCAAGAGCAAACTCTAACTGCCCCAAATTAAATCAGCCCCTTAGCCAGAGCGATCGCCGCTATGCCCAAGCCGCATGGCAATATTTTCAACGTAATACCCAAGCCACGGGACTAGTTAATGATCGAAGTGATTTTAAGGGTGCAACCATCGGTGGCATTGGTGACTATCTTGCGGCTCTTAGATCGGCAAAAAGCTTGCAAATAATTGGTACCGATGAATTTAACCAACGCCTCCAACAATTATTAACTTCCCTACGGCAGATACCCCTATTTGGTGGGGAATTGCCCAATCGCAGCTATGATCCTTGGTCATTGCAACCCGTAGATTATGGGGGGAATCCTGTAACCAATGGTACTGGTTGGTCTGCAGTCGATCTGGGCAGGTTGCTATCAGCATTCTATGGCTTAAAAGTTTGTTTTCCTGAATATGCTGATTCCATCGATCGCATTCTCTTAGATTGGTCATACCTGCAAGTGGTGAAGGATCAAGCTCTATTTAGCGGCATAGTTAAACAAGATCAACAGGGGCGATTGCTAACAAGGGTAATTCCTGAAGTCAGTTTAGGTTATAGCGAGTATGCTGCCCGTGCTTTTCAATTATGGGGCTTTGATGTCGAGCGTACCTCCGTCACTACCAACTATAGGAAAGTTAAAGTGGAAGGGTTTGATGTCCCCATCAGTCGTGGTGATGCTCTGAAATCCGCAGAAATCCAACTAACTGTAGGGGAACCATTTTTGCGATATGGTTTAGAATTTGGCTTCGATCCCGCCATGAAAGCCCTAGCTACTCAAATTTTTCAAGCTCAAGCGGAACGCTTTAATCGCACCAAATTATTTACGACTGCCTACAGCGCAGCTATTAGCTCCCCGCCTTATATCCTGCATAGTACCGTAGTTGGTAATGAGCAACCTTGGGCAAATTTAGATGACAGTGGTAACTCCGTAGCCAATGATCGCTTAGTCAGTGCAGGCGTGGCTTTTGCTCTCTATGCTCTCTACCCTAATGATCCCTATAGTCAGCAGTTATGGTCAACGGTAACCGACCTTTACAATCCTCAACTGGGATACTACGAAGGCTATTACGAAAAATCTAAAGAGAGAGAAAATAACCAAACTGCTAAGACCAACAGCTTAATTTTGCAAGCTTTGCTCTATCGTGCCACTAATCAACAAACCTTGCTCTTCCCCAGTAAAGTAAAATCTCTTTGGATACAAACAATTGCTTCAGGTAATATATCTAATGGATTACATGGATTACCAAGTCAGCCTCAACCCACTGCAAGATTCATTAGGGATGGCACTAATCCCCCTTACTGGGAGTCCATAGATGTACTCCATTCCGTTGCCACCTCTCCTGCACAACCTACCCCTAAAAAAGCAACCCAACCTAGCCCTCAAGTTTTGTCTGGATTGCCTTATGTTGACTTAAGTAAAATCACTACCCAACCTAGTCTCCCTATCCCGAAGAAAGCGATCGCCCTTATTCCAGAAGATCAACAGATCGCCAAGCAAGCATGGAAATATTTTGAACGCAACTGGAACCCCCAAACAGGGATGGTAAATGCCGTAGATGGCTACGAGTGGACTACCCTTTGGGATCAAGGTAGTGCTTTAATGGGGCTGCATGCGGCTATGCAGTTGGGCGTAATTACACCCGCAGTATTTAACCAAAGACTAACAAAGTTTCTAAATACCTTAGATAAACTTACAATTCCCAAGCGAGGACTACCTAACAAAGCCTATAGCACAAGTACCGCCCAAATGCGCCAACTAGATAATACACCCGATCCTAATGGCATCAGTGGTTGGTCAGCTTTAGATACGGCTCGATTGTTAATGTCTCTGCATGTTTTACGAGTTCACTATCCCGAATATAAAGGTCGGATTAATACCATTGTCCAACGTTGGCAACTGACTAAATTAGTTAAAGATGGCTGGCTGTATGGACAACACCCTGATCAACGCGATCGCCTGCAATATCTGCAAGAAGGCAGACTAGGTTACGAACAATATGCCGCCCACTGCCTCAAATTTTGGAATATCGAAGCAATCAATGCCCTTAATAATCCCCCCACTCAAACTATTAATTTAGACGGTATTCCCCTAGAAGTCGATCGCCGTAACTTCAAAACCTCTGGAGCCAGCAACCATCTCACCAGTGATCCCTATGTTTTATGGGGATTAGAAATTGGCTGGAATAATATGGGGAAGCGTCAAGCAGGGAATTTGTATCGTTTGCAGGCACAGCGTTATCAACGTAGCAAGATCATTACGGCTGTAAATGAAGATTCCCTCGATCGCCCGCCCCATTTTCTTTACTACAGCGTGTATGTTGATGGTCAACCTTGGCAAGCCGTTAGCAGTCAGGGCAAACCCTATCCCCAGTTAAAATTTACTAGTACCAAAGCCGCCTTTGGCTGGAGTGCTTTAATGAAAGATGATTATGCTCTAACTCTGCGTAATAGTAGTAAAAGCCTTACGGAACCCGATCGGGGCTATTTTTCAGGAAAATATGAAAATCCTAATTTAGGCATTAACAAAGTTATTGATGACAATACCAACGGTATTATTTTAGAAAGCCTACTGTACAAGGCAAGGGGAAGTATAGCTCTTGCTTCTTAATCTAATTAGGTTAATGACACATAGAACTCATCCACTAATTCATCAACTAAAAGCTCTAAAGGTGAAGAAAATAGCTATTTTTTGGGGATTGGTAACTTTCCTGATTTTGGCGATCGCAGGCTTTAATCAGTCCCTCGCAAATTCGATTACCTCCAAACAATCCCCTGTTCTTCTTGGTTTATATACCCAAGGCTATGCAGGAGAGCAGAACATTATCGATCAACAGCTACGCCAATTAGATACTTGGGCGGGGAAGAAACATACCCTTGTTGGTATATTTATGGATATTCAAGACGAAAACCCAGCCTACAATATTGGCAATCGTTTAGAAATCCTTTGGCAAAATGGTTACACGGCTTTGATTAACCTTAAATCCATAGGCTTAGCCTCCGAAATTGCCCAAGGTAACCTAGACCAATCTATCCAAAAGGTAGCCCAGGCGGTTGCTAACTGGACTAACAAAGGTGATGGGCGCATGATGTTTATTGCTCCCCTACCAGAGATGAATATTGCGGGGGAAACCTATAGCCTTGATGCCCAAAACTTTAAGCAGGCTTATATGCGTTTACAGCAGATATTTACTGAAGCTAGTGTTTCACCGGCATCCGTGCGTTGGGTATTTGCGCCCAATGGTTTTAGCTTCACACGGGAGCATGATTTTGAAAACTATTATCCGGGTGATCAAAGGGTCGATGTAGTTGGGTTTAGTGCCTACAATTGGGGCTATTGTCAGCATCCCCTCAATCAAAGAAAGCTGTGGGACAAACCTGAAGACACCTATGATTCCTATATTAATAGGATGAAAAAAATCGCTCCCCTTAAACCGATTTTCATTACCCAAACGGCATCAAGTAGCTATAGTAAGCCCATGACTGCGGATGCACTTGCTAAAGAAGCATGGTTATATGCAGCTTATCAACATTTAGCGTTAGCTTCATCAGTACAAGCTATTATTTATTTCAATATTGCCAAGGAATGTGATTGGCACTTAAATACGCAAATAGATACGCAAATAAAATCACAAAATTCAAATATGACTAAAAGCTATAAGACAGTGGTTGCTGATGATGCCTTTGCCTATGTTTCACCTCAGTCTATAGGTCAGATTTTTAGTCGCTCCCAAAATTGAAACTAGACTGAAAGGGTTTTGCCCTAAAGCTTTTCAGCCTAATTACTGGATCATTCTAATTCTAATAAACCTATGACTTCACCCACTACCATTATTGAGAATTCCCCCACCTTTATTGGTAATATGCGATCGCGGCTCAAACAACGTACGCTTCTATTTCGCTATTTGGCTGAGATTAACCTGATCTTGGGAGCATGGTATTTAAGTTGGCGCATTACTAATTCTGTTAACTTTAATGCTTTGTGGCTGGCAATTCCCCTATTGGTGGCAGAAATTTATAGCTTTGTCGGTGGGGCAATGTTTACGATTGGGTTATGGCGACCTTTAGAACGACAGGTGCGATCGCTCGATCAACTCCGACCAGCTTTTCCTGAGGATAAATTTCCCCCTGTGGATATATTTATTACCTGCTACAACGAACCTGTAGAGATGGTAGAAGAAACAGCAAGGGCAGCCTTGGCAATTGACTATCCTGTAAATAAACTGCGGGTATATATTCTCGATGATGGCAAGTCTGATCAAATGCGCGCCATGTCCCAAAATTTAGCGATTGAAGACCTGCGATCGCCCAAAATGCAGATAGAATCAACCCACCTAGAAATTGCTAGAGCAGAACTGGAAACTAGACTCCAGCAACTACAGGAACTGCTGCCTGAGACCAATGAAGCCGAGGAGTTTCTGCAAAACCTGCCCCCTAATCATGGAACGCGTAAATTTTTACAGACCCTGCGTGATGTATTTGTGTTTATGGTTGGACATGAAACCACTAGTGTGAGTATTAGCGATCGCCTAGTCCAAGAACAACAACGCCTTGAACAGGAAATTCGGCAAAAACAACAAGAGGCAAGTGATCTAGTCCGATGCCGCTATATTGCCCGCACCAAAACTCCCGGCAAACCCCACCATGCCAAAGCTGGAAACATCAACCATGCGATTTTTTCGGGTGAAACCAACGGGGACTTTATTCTTACCCTTGATGCCGATCACATTCCCAAACCCCAATTTCTAAAACGGGTCTTACCCTACTTCTTTAGCTACAATCAATGGACAGGTAAATATGAAAGTAATCGCATTGCCTTTGTCCAAACACCTCAGGATTTTTATAATCTCCCCCCTGGCGATCCCTACGGGCATTCTGCTCACTTATTTTATGGTCCTATTCAACAGGGTAAAGATGGCTTAAATTCCGCCTTTTATACTGGCACTAATGCCATTCTGCGCCGTGAGGCTCTACTTAATGTGGGCTTGCAATATTTTTCCGATTCCTTAGAAAAGGATGCGTCTCGCATTGATGAGTTTAATTTAATTGGGGGCATGTCCAGTAGTAGCATTACCGAGGATATGAATACTGCCATGCGCTTACACGGTGCGGGTTGGCAATCGGTCTATCACAATGAACTTTTAGCCGAAGGACTAGCTCCCGATGATTTAGGTTCAACCTTGAAGCAAAGATTGCGTTGGGCGCAAGGTACTATTCAAGTGCTAGTGCAGGAAAATCCTCTAATTAAGTCCGGTTTAAGTTTTTGGCAACGCTTGCAATACTTTCAAACTATGTACAGCTATTTTTCTGGCTTTGCTACGGTAATTTTTATTAGCTGTCCGATTATCTTTTTCTTCACGGGTATTATTCCTGTAAAGGCTTTTGGCAATGATTTTGCCATTCACTTTTTTCCTGCCTTTATCATCAATCGCCTAACTTTTTTAGCCGCAACTTGGGGGATTCCAGCAGGTGAGCTATGGCGGTCAGAACAGTATGCGATCGCTCTATTTCCCCTATTTATCCAATCGATTTGGAGTGTATTTTCGCGCACACCTCTGAATTTTCAAGTTACACCTAAACAGAGACAATCAGGTAACTATCTAAATCTAGTCGTACCACAATTAGCGATCGTCATCTTGAGTATTGTAGGCATGGCTTGGAGCTTAATCCGCTTTTTAATGGGAACATTACCCGATCCTTGGGTATATTTACTAAATAGCGGCTGGGCAATCTATAACATTTCCCTCCTATCGGTTGTAATCAGAGCAGCAGTGTGGCAACCTAAAGAAGAAGCCAAATTAAATGTTTGAGTAGTGCTTGATTGATAGATAAAGTCAATTAAAAATATCAATTAAAAAAAATAGTATATTAAACAGGAAAAAAGGTAATAAATCATGAGTGCAGCTTTAAAGGTACTAGAACCAGCAGGACTAATTGACAATGCCGGGGGCAATAAACTTCGCCGTCAGGTCACTGATTTACTAGAAGCAGGAGCAGAAATAATTTTGCTTGATCTCACGAATATTACATTTATGGATAGCTCTGGTTTAGGGTCGTTGGTGGCAATTTTACAAAGGGTTCGTACTAAAAATGCCAAGCTCTATCTATCTTCCCTTAACGATCAAGTGCGGATCATCATGGAGTTAACAAGAATGGATAAGGTATTTGATATATATCCCGATCGCTCTGCCTTTGATCTGGCTGTTAATCTGACTACGGAAAGTTAATATGCACTAGAGAAACATCATCACTAAAATCGGCATCAGGGGTTTCTTTACGAATATGTTCCCGTACCCACTCCGCCGTGAAGTTTTGACCAGTAATATTTTGACTTAAAGGCAATTCATTGGTTAATAACTTAATCAGATTAGCTAAACCCCAAATTCTCCCAGTTTCCTGCATTACTTCAAAAATACCATCACTAAAAATATAAAGGCTAGTATTCCTATCAATCAATAATTCGGCACTGGTGTACTCGGCATCAGGGAAAAAGCCAATGGGAATACTCAGACTTGGTAATTGTTTAATCTTAAGATTGTCATGATTACCTGAAATTACAATGGGAGTAGGATGTCCAGCATTGGCATACACTAATTTGCGTTCTGATTGCTGATATACCCCATACCACATCGTAAAATATCGACCACCCTGCTGACTCATTTGAAAGGCACGGTTCAGTTCGGTCATGACGATTTTGGGATCGTAAAATTTATCTTTACCGAAGGATTGCGATCGCAAAAGATTTAAAATCGAAATCGACAGTAATGCTGAACCAACCCCATGCCCCGAGGTATCAATTAAGTAAATTGCCAGATGATCGGGATCAAGCCAATAAAAATCATAGCAATCTCCGCCTAACTGACTAGAGGGTAAGAACTCAGTGCGAATTTTGACATTATGATCTAAACTCTTAGGTAAAAGCGATCGCACATACTCACTTGCCTCATTTAGCTCTGCCACCAATAGCTGCTTCTGTAATTGTAAGTCCTGATTGAGTTGATATAATCGCAGCCCTGCTCTGACACTGGCAATCAATTCCATTTTGTCAATTGGCTTTGAGAGAAAATCATCGGCACCATGATTTAAAGCCTGAACCTTATCTTCGACCGCCGAGCGTGAGGTCAATAAAATAAAAAAAGTATAGTAAAGACTAGGTTCTTGCTTAACTTGTAGACAAACTTCTAAACCATCAACTTTGGGCATAAGCCAATCACAAATCACCAAAGCGGGGTGATGCTTTTTAGCTAGATCAATACCTTCCTGCCCATCCTTAGCCAAAATTACCAAGTAACCTTGCTCTTGAAGGGCATTTTTAAGAATCATCCGCATGACGGGATCATCATCAATTACCAAGACTTGTAACATTTATCACCCGTATTAAAGCTAGAATTATGGAAAAAATTACCCTTATTCACAGTAATTGTAAGGACTTAGTGAATAAATATGAACTACTGAAGTAAGGAGGATACTCTGCAATATTGTTAACCTTATACTTTTTTTGCTTTCAGTAATTCTATAGCTAGATAAGGTGGCTAGGTTAGTTAAAAATCAGATTCTCAATTCGACAAACTAGTGTTTGTTATAGTTAGGACATAGATTTTTTTATACAATTTTTTATACAACTTTTCTAAAACTGCCCGTGGTTCAAACGATCGCCCTCCAAGTTAATACTGATTTAAGTGAACTAGCCGCAGTCCTAAATTGGTTTGAGGAACTTGATCATACCAATATGCCCAAAAATGACTGGTTGTACTGTAAAACTGCTCTGGCTGAAGTATTTACTAATGCCGTGCGTCATGCTCACAAGGGTATGCCTAAGAATACCCCAATTTTATTGGAAGCGGTGCTCGAAGATCATAGTCTGGAAATGAAGGTATTTGACTATGGTGCAGGATTTGCGCTGTCAGATAAATTAGCAAATCTAGATGATGTGGATATTAATGCTTTAGGGGGAAGGGGCTTAGATTTAATTCACCAGATTGTTGATGTTTTTAGGTACGATCACTTGCCCGATGGTCGCAATTGCTTACTTATGATTAAGCGCTTTTAACCATTTTAGTTAACCTTATATTAATCTGAACTTAACAACAGCCTTGCCGTAATTTGAGTTGGTTGCAGGTAACGATCCTAATCCCTTCTCACTATAAAAATAGACTTAACTTAATTAAATGGGGTGAAACTCCTTCGTGGTATTTGAGAGACTCTTGGGGTAAAGCCCCAATTGAGTGCGTAAATCCTAAGTATAATTTTTATACTAGAAAAGGAGTAATAATCAAGTCCAAGTAAAATACCCAAAAGTCTAATTAGCTCATTGGGAATTCACCTTAACTAGCCTGACTTTGGCGAAAACGCATTCCCACCGATTGACATTCCATCATAAGGTTATGCCAAGGCATTAAAGCCTGTACTTCAATACCAACTTGTTCCCCCGATAATTTGTACATCATTTTGACAGTTTGCACCGCTTGGAGGGTGTCTTTAACTCTCGTAATCAAGTCGTGTTTTTGGATATCGGTCATGAAATCAAGTTCTTCCTCTTCAAGTAGAACTAGCGATCGCCCAAACCAATATTCAAAGTCTTCTAAAAGTGGCTCAAAGATATTTTTTAATACTTCAGCATCGGGAAAGGCAGAATTGTTCATAACTTTAAGTACCTATGATTAAAATAACAGGCGGGCTTACAGGACTAATAGAAAAAATCTAAAACTAACAATTTTAAAATTTGATTAAAAATTTGACTGAAAATTTGAAAGTTTGAAGACAACCACAATTATATCAAGTTCGTAACTTTTCTTAACATTTGCTTGGTATTTTATTTTGATCAATTTTATTAAATCAATTGGTTTTGCCGTGGGTTTGAGCCTTACAAATCAGGGTTATTATATCTATGGAGGCTTGAAGGACGATTGAACATAAAAGGTAAAAAATAGCGATCGCCAAGCCAGTGATATAAACCTCAAAACTGCCCTAATAAAAAATCAGAAAAGTTACGTTAGCAAAAAAAATGTCAGAAACCAGTCAAACCAACCTTAAAGCTAGATTATCAGAACCCTTGAAAATAGGTGACTTTGAGTTGAAAAGCCGAGTTTTGCAGTCGCCCCTATCAGGCGTGACGGATTTAGTATTTAGGCGATTGGTGCGTAACTATGCACCTGACTCCATGACCTATACGGAAATGGTTAATGCTACGGGTTTGCATTATGTGAATGAGCTGCCGAAAATTATGGAAATTGAGCGATCGGAAACTCCGATTAGTATTCAATTATTTGATTGTCGTCCTAATTTTTTAGCAGAAGCCGCTCAAAGGGCTGTATCCGAGGGGGCAGATACCGTTGATATTAATATGGGCTGTCCTGTAAATAAAATTACTAAAAATGGTGGGGGATCATCGCTTTTACGTCAACCCGAAATTGCCGAGGAAATTGTGCGATCGGTGGTCAAGGCTGTAGATGTGCCAGTAACTGTGAAAACCCGCATTGGTTGGTGTGAGGCGGAAATTAATATTTTAGATTTTGCTAAACGCATGGAAGATGCTGGTGCCAAAATGATTACTGTGCATGGTCGCACTAGGGCGCAGGGTTACAATGGGGCTGCTAAGTGGGAATGGATCAAAAAAGTTAAAGAGATTCTTACAATTCCTGTGATTGCCAATGGTGATATTTTTTCTGCGGAAGCAGCGATCGCCTGCCTAGAAGCAACTGGGGCGGATGGAGTAATGTGTTCCCGTGGCACTATGGGCTATCCATTTTTAGTGGGAGAAGTTGATCACTACCTAAAAACTGGTGAGCATAAACCTAAACCCTCTGCCCTCGAATGTTTGCAAGTTGCCCGTGAGCATTTAATTGGTTTACATGAATACAAGGGCGATCGGGGTATTCGTCAAGCTCGAAAACATTTAACTTGGTACTGTAAGGGTTTTAATGGTGCTGCAACTTTACGGGGAAAACTATGCCTGATTGAAACTTTATCTGAGGGGTTAGATTTACTGGATCAGGCTATGGAATTGTTGGCTTCGAGTTAGCTCTTGGTATTAGTGAGTACTAATTTTTTAGAGTGTTAAGGTAGTCTATACTGGCTGTATCAACCATGAAATAGTTGAGTTGAAAATTTGGCTCGTAATGATCGGAATTGAACTTTATCAATCTAAATACAGGTCTAAGTTGTGCAAAATGGTTAAAAACTCTTGCTTAATAGAGTAGAATCACTGTTTTGTTAGGAATTACGGAGAAATTGGCACTTATGGTTTTGGAATTATTAGAAGTTATTTGCCCCCATCCCAAACTTGATGCTACTACCGTTCCCGCCTTTCGATCGCAATTAAATTCCGCTATGGAACAAAGACCTCTAGTCCTATTAATTAATTTACAGAATGTAGAGCAAATGGATAGCTCGGGGCTAGGTTGCTTGATTGCTAGTCTGAGAAAAATTAGAGAATTAGGTGGAGAGATGGCATTGTGTTCAGTATCTAGTCAAGTGCAGGAGCTATTTGAACTAACCTGCGTCAACACGATCTTTAAGATTGTTCCTCCCAATTACTAGGTTTTATTTCTTCGCCTTTGCCTTTTGTTTATCCCGTTCTTTTTCTTTTTTAGCAGCATCTCTTTCTGCCTTTGCTTTCATTTCCGCCGCATGTTTTGCTTCCCTTTGTTCCTCTTCAATTTTAGATAGATAGTAATCGTAATTACCTGCATACACACGCAATTCGCAATCTCGCACTTCCACGATTTTGGTAGCAACTTGGGAGATAAAGTAGCGATCGTGGGACACAATAACTACCGAGCCTTCATACTCCTTTAGTGCCGCTTCCAGCATTTCCTTGGCAGGAATATCCAGATGGTTTGTAGGTTCATCTAAGATTAAAAAATTTACAGGCTGTATTAGCATTTTTGCCAGTGCTAATCTTGCCTTTTCGCCCCCGCTAATATCACCAACTTTTTTAAATACAGTGTCACCACTAAATAAAAATCTTCCCAGTAAGCCCCGTACTTCTTCGGTGGTCATTTTGGGAAAGTCATCGTGAATGGTTGCTAGGACAGTTTTATGTAGGTCAAGTGCCTCAGCTTGATTTTGTTCAAAGTACCCAGGTAGCACATTATGCCCTAGTTCAATAATGCCTTCGTTATAGGGTTCGATCCCCATAATCATTTTCAGGAGGGTAGATTTTCCTGCGCCGTTAGGTCCGACAAAGGCAATGCGATCGCCCCGTTCGATCTCTAAATTGGCACCAATAAATAAAATCTTGTCACCGTAGGCATGGGTTAAATCCCGAATTTCTGCGGTTACTCTACCCGTTCGAGTTACAGGCGGAAATTTAAAGCGTAGGGTTCTGACATCACTATCTGGAGCTTCAATTCGCTCAATTTTATCTAGTTGTTTTTCACGGCTCTTTGCCTGGGTACTGCGGGTTGCACTGGCGCGAAATCGATCTACGAAGGTTTGTTGTTTGTCTAAATATTTTTGTTGACGTTCAAAGGCACTCATCTGTGCTTCCTGTGCCTCTGCTTTTTGGGTGAGATAGGAAGAGTAATTACCTATATAGGTTTGGGATACACCCCGTTCAGTTTCCACTATTTGCGTACATAAACGATCTAAAAATTCGCGATCGTGGGACACAATTACCATCGGCGTTTTCAAACCCTTTAGATATTTTTCGAGCCACTCAATGGTTTCAAGGTCTAAATGGTTAGTCGGTTCATCTAAGAGTAATAAATCTGGGGTTTGGAGCAGGATTTTACCTAAACTCATCCGCATCTGCCAGCCACCACTAAATTGATCTACGGTGCGATCGCTATCTTGGGGAACAAAACCTAATTCGGGCAGAATTTTATCAATTGAGCTTTCTAATTCATAGCCATTTAATGCTTCAAATCGACGTTGGAGTCGATCCATTTGCTTTAATAACTGATCAAAGTCATCATTTTCGGTTAGCTTTTCCATCTGGGCATGGACTTTTGCTAGTTCAGCCTGAGCTTCGTTGGCTTCAGTAAATACCCGCCAAAACTCATTTTTAACCGTGCGGCTGGGATCAACTTCAAATTCTTGGGTAAGATAGGCAATTTTTAAGCTGCTGGGTCTAATTATTTGTCCAGAAGTGGGTTCAATTTCCCCTGCAATAATTTTGAGTTGGGTGGATTTACCCGCACCATTGACACCAACTAAACCAATGCGATCGCCGGGCTTTACCTCCCAATTAACGTCTTTAAGCACCTCGCCTGTGGGGTAGATTTTTTGAATGTGTTCAAGACGCAACATACTTATTGATAATTAATGAATTAAAAATTAATGAATCTTAAACAAGACTACCATGCTGTTTCTACGGATAGTATCTGAGTCATAGCAATACTTGTCCGAATTAGCTCTTGGGTTGTAGTATTTTGTACATGAAATATTGGTATGAAACTAGAGCGATCGCCCGCCGCATTTTAACTGAGCTATTTCGACAGCAGCGAACTTTAATTTTGTGGGTAATTTTCCCCATATCTATGCTTTTGCTTAATGGTTTCATTTTGGCTGAAGGTAGTAAAATCACAACCTTAGAGGCATTTAGACTGGCTACACCTTCAACTTTAGTGGGCGCAGCTTTATTTTTTAGCAGCCTAGGGGGGACAATTTCCACGATTGTGGCGGAACGGGAAAGCAAAACTATCAAACGTTTATTTTTATCACCCCTGGCGGGCATATCCTATTTCCTGGGCATTTTTTGCGCCTATGGCTGTATTGGAATCGGGCAGAGTTTACTGATCTATACCGTGGCGGCATTGTTTGGGGTAGAATTTTCTGGCTCTTGGTTCCTTGGGGCGATCGTAATTTTCTGTAGTATTGCTTCCTATGTGGGCATGGGATTTTTATTAGGTACTCAATTTGCACGGCGGGCAGAGGATGTCAATAGTTTAGTGGCGGGCTTTGGTGTGCCTTTATTGATGTTGGGGGGGGCATTTGTCCCGACTACTTTTTTACCCAAGCAGTTGCTATTAGTTACGCAGTTTAATCCGATTTATCACATGAACGAGGCTTTATTAGCTATTTCCTATCGTGCTAAGGATTTAGATGATTACGATTTAAGGCTGCATTTCTTATTTTTAGGTGGTTTTTTACTTATATCTTTAGCTAGTGGCTGGTTGGCATACCGCAGAATGCTCTCCACAGAGAGGAGACTATAACTTTGCTCAAAATTCAAAATTTATCTAAGTTCTACGGTGATCGCCAAGTTTTAAGGGATATAAATCTGCATATTCCCGCAGGGGAAATCTACGGACTCTTGGGGCGCAATGGGGCGGGTAAAACTACACTAATTAATATTATTTGTAATTTGATTAATGCTGACAGTGGGGCGATCGCCATTGATAACCAGTCCATAGGCACTCTGACTAAATCAATGATTGGGATTGTGCCACAGGAAAATTTACTCTATGAGGGGTTAACCTGTTACGAAAACCTTGATTTTTTTGCAACTTTGTATGGGTTGACTGGACAACTGAAACAGCAAAGAATTCAAAACTGTTTGGCGGCTGTGAATCTTACTGATCGAGCTAAAAGCATAGTTGGAAATTTGAGTGGTGGGATGAAACGGCGGATTAACATAGCGATCGCCCTAGTCCATGCCCCTAAGTTAGTAATTTTAGATGAACCCACAACAGGCTTAGATATTGAAGCTCGCTATCAAATTTGGGAATTGATAAATCAACTGCGCTACCAAGGTATGACCCTGTTACTCACAACTCATCTGTTAGAAGAAGCAGAACGACTCTGTCAGCGCATTGGCATTCTCAAAAATGGTGAACTCCTAATTGAAGGAAGCCTGAGTGAATTGGGCAGTGTGATTCCAGCCGCAGCGATTTTAATTATGCATACGCCTGTGGAAGAATTAGCGATCGCCCGTGGTCAAAGTTTAGGATTTAGTCACCACCGCTATGGTAATGATTTAGCATTTTGGCTGCCCGAACATCGGTCTTTACAGGAAATTGTGACTTTATTTGGTGGTATTGCGATCGACTCTATCTCTATCCAACCTGTACGTCTGGAAAATATCTATGTGGAACTAACTAGAGAACGCCTAGAACCTAGTATTCCCTTAGTTTCTAGTTTGATTAATACTTGATTTATTATTCAGTGCAGTATTTGTTCACCTCAGCCACCAAAGCTACTTCTTGGTCAGCTAAAACTTGCAATTGCTGTTGAGATTGATTCAAGTTATTTTGATTGCGTTCTTGAACGGACTGGGCAATCTGACGGGATGACTGTGCCACGGCTGTATAAAGTTGGGAGAATCCGATCTTATAGCTATTTAGGGTTTTATCCGTGAGCGCGATCGCCTGAACTTTCAGATTAATCCCTTCTAAATTCTGAGCAATTACCGTAAATTCATTGGGATTTTGTGCCACAGGTACAGACTTAGCACTATTTGTAACTTGGATGATCTGCTGGCATTGCGTAAACCTGCTGGGCTGGCAACCGACTAAAATAAAGCTAGCGATCGCAAGAGGCGGAATAAACTTTAAAAATCTCCAAAAATATCGCATTAAATATTGCAAGAAATAAGTTGCCATTATTTATAAACTTGTGCAAATCTCCTAACAGTAATGTAAATATAAGCTATATGCTAGACAACTTAATGCTTTTATGCTGAAAAAATAGTCAAGAAAATACCTATGACCTCAAATCCAACTCAAGACTTCACCTACAAAATGACAGTAATGGCAGCACTTGCCGCCGATGATCGCAAAGCTGAGGATATTTTGATCATAGCTATAGGTGAGGTTTCGGTACTTGCGGATTATTTTATCATTGCGACGGGACGCTCCAAAGCTCAGGTACGGGCGATCGCCAATGGCATCAAAACTAAAATCAGCGAAGAATTACAACGGGAGCCAATTCGCATGGCGGGAGAAAGTGATGCTGGTTGGATTCTCCAAGATTATGGGGATGTGATTGTCCATATTATGATGCCAACAGAACGAGAATTTTACGGATTAGAAGCCTTTTGGGGTCATGCACCGAAATTTACCCTTGATCAAATTGGTCTAGCAGCGATTAGTTAAGTTTGGTTAATTGGTTAAATGTAAGAGGGAGATTGTCTGATCACCACGACTTTCTGTAAACTGCACTAGGGAAAAATATTAAGGAAAAATATATGAAGGTTGGCGATCGCATCTCTGTTGTTGAATCTATTAAGGTTTACCATCATCCCAGTCATAAAGGTGAGGCTTTTGATATTCAAGGCTTAGAAGGAGAAATCATAGCCATAATTACCGAATGGCATGGCAGACCCATTAGCCCTAACTATCCCTATGAGGTCAAACTTGGCGATAAGTTTAAAGTGCATCTCGGTAGCCATGAGATCAAACTTGCTAGTTAATTTCTAGTTAAAACGATCTCGGATGTGTAAAGCTAAACACCATATTTCTAAAGAATTATTACAATTGATCTAAGCCTTAATTTAAATTCATTTATTTAGTTTCTTTATTCAAGTTAATAAATTTCTACTATAAGCACCGTGAATTATCTCGATCAGTGTCATGACTACGACTATCAGGCGATCGCCTATCACTACAATCGCCGCCCTTGGCTAGCAATTTGGCGGATCCTGTCCGTTATCTTCATGTTTTTGGGTTTTATCTGGGGATTAGGTTGGGATAAGATCACCAATCAAGAACTTAAAAATCAAACTAAACGGGCACAGCACTTACGTCGAATTATTACTAAGCTTGGTCCCACCTTCATTAAAATTGGACAGGCTCTTTCCACTCGCCCAGATTTAGTCAGAGCCGACTTTTTAGCAGAACTAGTTAAACTTCAAGATCAATTACCCGCCTTTCCTACTCCACATGCTTTCCGTACCATCGAAAGGGAATTGGGATTGCCCCTTAATCAAGTTTATGCTTATATATCGCCTACCCCAGTGGCAGCTGCTAGTTTAGGGCAGGTATATAAAGCTAATCTCCTGACTGGAGAAGAAGTAGCAATTAAAGTACAAAGACCGAACCTAATCCCGACAATTACCCTTGATCTCTATGTAATTCGTAAACTAGTTACTTGGATCGCCCCTTTCTTACCTCTAAATCTGGGACAAAATCTCGATACCGTAGTTGATGAATTTGGCTTAAAACTATTTGAGGAAATTGACTATATTAATGAAGCCACCAATGCCGAACGGTTTGCCACTTATTTTGCAGGCGATCGCCAAGTCAAGGTTCCTGTAATATATCGCCGTTTCAGCACCCGCTACGTTCTAACAATGGAATGGATCAATGGCATTAAACTTACGGATACCGCCGCCATTAAAGCTGCAGGGTTAGATACCGATGAACTAGTCAAAATTGGGGTCTTATCGGGAATGCGTCAACTCTTGGAATTTGGGTTTTTTCACGCCGATCCCCACCCCGGCAATCTTTTCGCCACCTATGACGGACGCATGGCATACATTGACTTTGGCATGATGGATCAACTAGACCTGAATACCAAAGAACAACTTGTCGATTCCGTGGTGCATTTAATTAATAAGGATTACCAACAGCTAGGGCAGGATTACGTCAACCTCGGGTTTCTCGCACCCAATGTGGAGATGATGCCCATAGTTGCTGCCCTAGAAGCGGTATTAGGCGATATTATGACCGAAAAAGTCAGTGAATTTAACTTCAAGGTTGTCACCGATCGCTTCTCGGATTTAATGTACACCTACCCCTTCTGTTTACCCGCTAAGTTTGCCCTAATTATTCGCTCTGTAATTACCCAAGAAGGTGTGGCACTCAGCATGAATCCCGAATTTAAGATTGTCCAAGTTGCCTATCCCTACGTGGCAAGACGGCTATTAACCGATGAATCCGCCAGCTTAAGACGAAGATTACTAGAGGTGTTGTTTAAGGATAATAAATTCCAATGGGCAAGGCTGGAAAATTTGATTGCGATCGCCAAATCTGACCAAAACTTTGATCTAGTTCCCACTGCAACTCTGGGTTTACAATATCTTTTTTCCGAAGAAGGTAAATTACTGCGCCAAAGGCTAATTATGGCATTGACCGAAGATGACCGTTTGCATATTACGGAAATACAAAGACTATGGCAATTGATTGCGGCAGACTTGGAACCTACAAAACTATGGAATGCAGCTATGGGTAGATTTAATTTTTCCCTTCCTCCTATTCCCCAGGCGATCGCTGCCATGATTCCCGTGGCATTAATCCCAAGTTTTTCCCCGCCAATTAATCCGTAACTTTATCCTATTATTAGCCTGTTATTTTAAGTCAAGACTAAGCCATAAAACAGGTAGTTATCCCTTTGTAAATAAGCTAAGCTTAAACACAAGCTGGAATGGAATAAGCTGACTTACTCACTTACAGATTTAAGTTAGCTTTAAGTAGATTTAGGACTAGACTCGCTATTAGTATGGGCAAATTTAAGGCAGACATATTGGTAGTTGACGATACTTTGAGTAATCTCTTACTTTTAGAGCGAATTCTGACTAAGCATGGTTATACGACTAGGTGTATTCCCAGTGGCGAGTTAGCTCTAGCTGAAGTGCAAATGTACTGTCCTGATTTGATCCTATTAGATATTCACATGCCGGGCTTGAATGGCTATGAAGTCTGTCAACATTTTAAGACCATGCCCACAATTCAAGATGTCCCCATAATTTTCTTGAGTGCCTTAGATAGTGTTGCTGATAAAATCAAAGCTTTTGACCTCGGAGCCGCCGATTATATTACTAAACCTTTTCAGGCACAGGAAGTTCTGGCACGCATTAAACATCAGTTAAAAATTCGAGATTTACAAAAACAACTGGAAGAGCAGAATACTAGACTCCAACGGGAAATCCAAGACCGTAATGATGCCTCAACTGCCTTAATTCTTTCCGAAGCCAAGTTTGCCACTGCCTTTCGCTCTACGCCCCATGCGATCGCCATTACCCGCCGTGACGATGGTTGTCATTTGGATGTTAATGATAGCTTTTTAGAATTCTCTGGTTATACCCGCTCAGAAATCATTGGACGCACCAGCCTCGAACTGAATATGTGGCAAAACTTCGATGATCGGCAAAAATTTATTCAAACCTTAACGCAGAAAGGCTATGTTAGGAACCAAGAAATCGAGTTAAGGCTGCGATCGGGAGAAATTGGCGTAGGACTCATATCCGCAGAACCAATTACAATTAATGGTGAAAATTGCATTATTTCCGTTCTCAGTGATATTAGCGATCGCAAAAAAGCGGAAGAAAATCTGCGTAGAAGTGAAGCAAAATTTCGATCTCTTTTAGAAAATATCGCTGATGCCCTATTTGTCCATGACCTCGAAGGCAATATTACTGATGTTAACCAAAGAGCTTGCCAAAACTTAGGCTACACCCGTGATGAGCTTTTGAATCTTACGGTTTTTGATATCGAAGTCGGCACGCCACCCGAAACCCTAAAGTCAGCATGGAAAGCGATGAAACCGGGTACCCCAATTACGATCAATGGCATTAATCGCCATAAGGATGGCTGTACTTTTCCTATTGAAGCAAGGGTAGGCATATTTGAATTAAGCGGGGAATTGTCTGTCATTGGGTTAATTCGTGATGTCAGTGCCAGAGTAGCGGCGGAAGAAGCTCTACGCTCAACGGAAGAGAAATATCGGAGCATCTTTGAAAATGCCGTAGAGGGAATTTATCAAACCACCCATGATGGACAATACCTAAGTGCTAATCCCGCCCTCGCTCAACTCTATGGCTATGAATCGGCTGGGGAAATGATGTTTGCAATTGACGATGTGGGCAAAGAGCTTTATGTTGATCCCCACCGCCGCCAAGATTTTATTGACTTAATGGAAGCCTGTGGCACAATCTCAGGGTTTGAATCGCAGGTATATCGCAAAGATGGAAGCATCATCTGGATTTCGGAAAATGCCCGCACCGTCAGAGACTCCCAGGGACGGCTTTTGTATTATGAGGGCTTAGTCGAAAATATTACTGCCCGTAAGTTGGCAGAAGCAGAACTGCAAAGAGCTAAGGAAGTATCAGATCAAGCTAATCGGGCTAAAAGCGAGTTTCTATCAAATATGAGCCATGAGTTACGCACGCCCTTAAATGCGATTTTAGGATTTACTCAGGTATTAGTAAGAGATGCATCCCTAAGTCCCGATCATCAAGAATCTCTGCAAATTATTAATCGTAGTGGTGAACACTTGTTATGTCTAATTAATGATGTTTTAGAGATGTCAAAAATTGAAGCTGGTCGAGCCACCTTAAATTGCGGCAGTTTTGATTTACATTATCTACTCATGAATATTGAGGAAATGTTGAAATATAAGGCTAAGTCTAAGCAATTAAGGTTAACCTGCGAAATTGCCCCCAATGTCCCCCGTTATATTTCTGGGGATGAAGGCAAACTGCGCCAAGTTTTGATTAATCTCATGGGTAACGCCATTAAATTTACCAATCGAGGTACGGTTACCTTACGGGTGCAAACTACAGGGATCAACCCAGACTATCAGCAACTTTTATTTGAAGTTCAAGATACAGGTACAGGTATTGCTGCCCATGAAATTGATTCTTTATTTGAGGCTTTTATCCAAAGTACCTCAGGGCGTAAATCTCAAGAGGGTACGGGTTTAGGGTTGCCGATCAGTAGACAGTTTGTGCGCTTGATGGGTGGAGATATAACCGTTAGTAGTACCGTAGGCGTGGGTACAATTTTTAGCTTCGAGATTCCTGTTCCCAATAGCCAAGAGCAGCAGCCTATGCGTCAGTTGGAATTTACTCGACAGGTCGCGGGTTTGGCTCCCCATCAGCCTCAATATCGGATTTTAATTGTTGAAGATCGCAGGGAAAATCAACAGGTGTTATTAAAGTTACTAGAACCACTTGGATTTGAAGTAAAGTTGGCAAATAATGGGGAAGAGGGAATTGAAATTTGGGAAACTTGGATGCCGCACTTAATTTGGATGGATATGCGGATGCCAATTATGGATGGTTATACAGCAACCAAAATAATTAAAGGTACACCCCAAGGACAGTCCACAGTGATTATTGCTTTGACTGCCAGTGCCTTTGAAGAAGAGCGATCGCAGGTTGTAGCCGCAGGTTGTGATGATTTTGTGCGTAAGCCTTTCCCTGCCGAGTTGATTTTTACCAAAATGGGAGAACATTTGGGACTGCAGTATATCTATGCCGAAATTCCCAATCTCCAGCAGCGATCGCTTTTATCTAATTCATCTAATTCTTTAGGTACATCCAAGCCAGAATTAACACCCCAAGACCTTGAAGCTATGTCCACGGAGTGGCGGGAGCAAATGCACTTAGCCGCAAGCCAACTGGATGAAGATCGGATTTTAGAGCTTATAGACCAGGTTTCTAATGGTAATCTAGCTAATGGCTTAAGAAATTTAGTGAATACCTTTCGATTTGACCAGTTACTTGATTTGACGAAGGATTAATTTAGACTTAATTAGACCTAACTTTTGACCTAACTAAAGATATAAACTATAAACCCATGAGCGATCGCCCCGAACCATTCAAAGGTGACATTTTAGTTGTAGATGATACCCCTGATAATCTACGGCTTTTGGCATCTATGCTCTCGGAGCAAGGTTATAAAGTGCGGAAGGCAATTAATGGACAGCTAGCTCTAATGGCAGCCCAATCTGCTCCTCCCGACCTAATCTTACTGGATATTAATATGCCAGATATGGATGGTTACGAAGTCTGTGAACGACTGAAACGGGATGTGCAAACCTTGGATATTCCCGTAATCTTCATCAGTGCCTTGGATGATGTTTTAGATAAGGTCAAAGCTTTTAGTGTGGGTGGAGTGGACTATGTGACTAAGCCGTTTCAGTTGCAAGAGGTTCTAGCTCGCATGGATAACCAGTTAGTGGTACGGCGCTTACAAAAACATTTACAGGATCAGAATTTACAACTTAAACAATTACTCCGCGATCGCATCCGTGCCCAAGAATCTTTACGCCAGGCAGAGGAAAAGTATCGAGCTATTTTTGATAACGCCATAGAAGGTATATTTCAAACCAGCGCCGAGGGCGAATATCTCAATGCTAATCAGGCTCTAGCCAATATCTATGGGTATGGTTCTGCCGATGAATTAATTGATGACTTTAATAGTAACGACGTTAAACCCTATGTGAGTATGAGTTTACGCAAGGAGTTTGAAAATACTCTACAGGAATTTGGCTTTGTCTCTGGCTTCGAGTCGCAAATCTATCGGCGGGATGGCAGTACGGCATGGATTCGGGAAAGTATTAATGCGGTGCGGGATCAACAGGATGAAGTTATTTTCTATGTGGGTACGGTGGAAGATATTAGCGATCGCCGTTCCGCAGAAATTGCCGAATCCGCAAGACAAAATATGGATCAGTTACAAACCATTGCCCAAGCCATTCCGTTACCAGTATTAATTAGTCGTACCGCCGATGGGGAGATTCTCTATGCTAATCCGATTGCCAGTAGTACCTTTGGTATTGCCTCTTGGGATTTAATTGGTCGCAGTATTCAATCTTTATATAATGACCTACAGGATGCGTATAATATTGCCGAGGTTTTAGAGCGAGATGGTTATGTCCGCAACTATAAATTGATTTGTAAGCCCGAAGGCAGAAACTTATTCAAGGTACTGCTTTCGATCCAGCCATTTATTTTTGATCATAAGCCCGCTTTACTCAGTATATTTTTTCATATCAGCGATCGCTAAACCCTTGCCATCCAAAGCTATCTAAAACAACATCGTGGAAATATATTGCACTCGACCCACCTGCAACCATATCAATGTATTCCCAGACCTCAGTACAGGTAATACGCTTAAAACTGTTACCCAAAAATTTTGTATTAAATGCGGCATGCCTTTGATCTTGGGAGGGCGATACATCACCGAACGGCTTTTGGCGCGGGGAGGATTTGGTGCCGCCTATTTAGCCCGCGATCGCTATACCCCTGCTATGCGGAAATGTGTAGTCAAGCAACTTTTACCAACGGGTTTAAATCCCGATCAAATGGAGTTTGCCAAGGAGCTTTTTGATCGAGAAGGGGCAGTGTTAGAAGAACTGGGTCGGCATCCGCAAATTCCTGATTTGTTAGCATTTTTTGAAGTACCCGTCAGTGGCTATCAATCATCTAAGGAGGAAATTTACTTTTATTTAGTGCAAGAGTTCATTGATGGGATTACCTTAGAAAAAGTGACCGAGCAGTATGGAGCATTACCAGAGGCAGAGGTAACAAGAATTATGCAAAGTCTCTTACCAGTGCTGCAATTTGTCCATGACAATAACTCGATCCATCGAGATATTAAGCCCTCAAATATCATGCTCAAAAATGCTGATGATCAGTTGTATCTTCTGGATTTTGGTGCGGTAAAGCAGGCAACCATTGCTGCTGCCAGTCAAAAATCTACGGGCATATTTACTCCCGGTTTTGGTGCGCCTGAACAAATGCGTGGGGATAAGGTCTTTCCTTCTACGGATTTATATGCCTTTGCTGCCACCTGTATAGTGCTGTTAACGGGTAAACAACCTGAAGATTTATTTAATGCCAATACCAATCGATGGGACTGGAGGAAAGATGCTCAAGTTAGTTCTAAGTTGGCTGATATTTTAGATCGAATGTTAGAAAATGCCCCCAGCGATCGCTATGCTTCGGCACAAGCAGTTTTAAATGCCCTTAATGCTAACTCTAGTTCAGTTCCTGCCCCAATTCCCACCCCTATAGCTAATCAAGCCATTAATCAGCCACAATCACTGCAAACAACTAATCAACCAGCAAATCAGCAGATTAGTCAGCCTCCACAACCTGCACGCAGATTACCCAAGGCTCTAGTACTTCCACCTTTACAGCCCCAATTAATTGCCGCTTTTTTAATCGGTTTTGAAGCGGGACTCCTAGGGGTTGTTGCGAATACCGTGGGAGGATTATTCATTGGTCTTTATCCTAGTCTGATGATTGTAGCGGGTATAATCTTAGCAATTTTATTTCTCCGTATTTCTCAAACTCTTGATAATAAGGACTTGACTGCTGGAGTTGTACTTACGGTGCTAATTGTGTTTGGCGTACAGTTTTTATTTCAGCTAAATTTGCCACCCCTAGAAATTATTGCCCTTCTCAGTGCGATCGCAGGCGTGAGTCTAGTTGCAGTGACTAGTTTATTTCGCTTAATTTATACATTTCTGTTTTCTTTACTTTAATATCCCACCAGAAGTATGGCGATCTAGAGTTCTATTGATCGTCCCTTCAAGGGAAACATACCTGCGGGTTTATATTGTAAAAAGATGACAATCAGCGCAAATAACAAAACCTTAGCCATGCTGGTGGTAGCAAAAAAAGTAAACAGATCGTAGAGCGGGGTAATTGGCTTTAACAAATTGGCGATCGCTCCCGAACCGACTAAATAGTTAGTAGTACCCAGTGCCAAAGCCGCCACAATACTGCCGACTAGTTTACCAACTCCACCAACTACCACCACCATAAAGGTATCAACGATATAGTTCTGCCCCGTATTGGGCCCCACTGATCCTAAAAAGCTCACAGCACAACCAGCAATCCCCGCCAAACCAGAACTTAAGGCAAAGGTTAAAGAGTCAACTTTTTGAGTAGGAATACCTAAACATGCACTCATGGCTCGATTTTGGGTTACGGCTCGCATTCTTAAACCCCATGGCGATCGCTGTAAGAATAAATAAATTCCAATTACACAGCAAATCGTTAACGCAATAATAAATAATCGGGTATAGGGCATTTGTAATGTGCCAATCGTAGTACCACCCCGCAGCCATAATGGTGAAGACACATCCACATTTTGCGCCCCAAACCAAGGCTTAGTAATTGCTAATTTATAGGTATTGCCTAAAACAAAACTTAAAGCGATCGCCACTGCTGCCGACAGAGGAACCATAACTACAGCAAACCAATTTTTAATCCTGTCCCAGTTAGAGCGAAAACTAGCAATAGTCCAACCACCAAAAAATAAAATACAAAAAGTAACTATGCCGATCAGAAGTCCCCAACTCACACTGCGGACAAACTGTTGCAAAATTAGACTTACCCCCCAAGTTGCCAATAATGTTTCTAAGGGTCTGCCATACAGAAACTTAATGACACTGCGCTCTAGGATAAAGCCAATTAATCCTGTGACTATAAAAGCGGCAATCAGGGCAAAAAAGATATAAACCTCAAACCATTGCGCCCCCAGACTCTTGAATAAATTTTGAATGACGTAGGTGGTATATGCCCCTAGCATCATCAGTTCACCATGCGCCATATTAATGATCCCCATTAATCCAAAGGCGATCGCCAGTCCTAGAGCCGCTAATAACAAAACTGAACCAGTACTAATACCGTTAAAGATGCCATCTACAACTTCTGCCATAATTACCCTCAAAATAGCCCTTAAAACAACTCAGATACAAAGAAAGGATTGAAAGATACACCCTCTCAACCCTTAGTTACACAGATTAAATGCCAATTACGAAATGTTCAATAACTAAACCTTATACTTACCACCCTTAGCAGGATCAGACCAATCACAGGCATAACCCTTAGTTTCAGCTACAAACTGGTTCCAAGGAACGGGAACAACTGGAGCTTTGGTTTCGTAGATAATATCGAATAAGCCATCGGCACGAACTTGACCAAGACGGACAAACTTAGCAGTATGATGATTATTTTCTAAGGTGTAAGTACCACCGGGAGCTTTAAAGGTTAGTCCTAGGGCTGCCTTCCGCACTGCTTCTAAATCATCAGCAGTACCTGCTTTTTCTACCGCAGCTTTCCAGAAGTAGACAGAAACATATGCGGCTTCCATTGGATCGTTTACTACTCTATCTTTGCCATATTTGGCTTTAAATGCCTCTAGAAATTTCTTACTTTCAGGTAAATCTACGGTTTGGAAGTAGTTCCATGAAGCATAGTGTCCTTTCAGGTAATCCACCCCAATCGCTTTGACTTCTTCTTCAGCAATACTGACTGACATGGAAGGATATTTCTCTGGAGTTAAGCCAGCACCTTGTAATTGCTTAAAGAAAGCAACATTACTGTCACCGTTCAGGGAGTTATAGATTACGCCTCCATTGGGAAGAGCTTGTTTAATTTTGGAGATAATTGGAGTTACTTCAGTACTACCTAAGGGAATATAGTCTTCACCTACGACCTTGCCCCCCTTAGCTGCTAACTGTGCCTTGATAATAGTATTTGCAGTCCGAGGGAAAACGTAGTCAGACCCAACTAAAAAGAATTCCTTACCTTTCTTTTCCAGTAACCAATCTACCGAAGGTTCAATTTGTTGGTTGGGAGCGGCACCTGTGTAAAACACATAATCAGAGCATTCCTGTCCTTCGTACTGCACGGGGTACCACAGCATGTGCTTTTTCGATTCAAATACGGGCAGTACCGCTTTACGGCTAGAGGAAGTCCAACAACCAAAGACGGTTACAACCTTATCTTGATCAATGAGCTTAGTGGCTTTTTCGGCAAAGGTGGGCCAATCGGAAGCTCCATCTTCAGTAATCGCTTCAATTTGCTTACCTAATACACCACCAGCTTTGTTAATTTCCTCGATCGCTAACAAGTCAGCATCAACAACACTCTGTTCGCTAATTGCCATAGTGCCACTGATCGAATGTAAGATTCCTACTTTAATAGTTCCACCTGCTGCTGGAGTAGTAGTAGGGGTTGGTGCTGTAGTAGTTGGAGTCTCTCCACCACAGGCTTTTAGTAGCATTGCAGTTCCTAAGGAGGCAGAACCATATACTAAAAATTTACGTCTATCTATTCCCATTATTTCTCCTGCACATTTTTTGTTAAAAGCATAGCTCAGACTTCTAGTCTTGGTTAGTACTTACCTATGGCAGCCTAACTAAAATTTAGAGTCAATGTTAGATAGTGTCATTTTCAGTTACAGCAAGTTCTGTACTTGTATTTAAAGATACAAATTCTGATTTAATGATCGAAAAAATCTAATTTTATAGATAAAAACTCATACTTTCTTTATGCCAAATTCACATTAATTATTTGTGTTAATTATTTATGTCAATACATTAAAATAACTAAATAAAAATACATAAAAAACAAAATCTGGAGAAAACAGTGACTGGTTTTATAAGAGGTTTATTTGGTTCTAAGCCCAAACAAGAAGATAGTGCAGCTAAAGCAAAAAAAGATGCTGGTGCTTTTTTCCTAGATGCTGACTCAGCTAAAACCTATGGCGATATTGACTATATGAGAACCCCTAAGGCTGTTACGAAAAGTTTTCCCAAAGGCTTAGGCGAAGTAACTGAAGTGGTATCCTCCATAGAAAAACAAGAATCTGTGGGTGAGTTAGAGCAGAAATCTGAGCAAAAAATAGAGTCTCAATCTCAATTTAGAAAGCCTGATATTGCTATCAATACCAGTACTGATATGGACATATTTCGGAAAATGGCAAAGGATATTAAAAAGTCCTAGGCAATATTGTTAGTTATTTGAGTCCTTAATTGCACTTGGCAAAGGTTATATAGTTTCTGTCTCTCAATTTCTTTGGGCAGTTTTTCATCAAGGATTAGACTATCTAATTCTGGCATTCCTAAAAGTTGAAACAGTAGACTAATAATCTCAACCTCAATAATTTCTGAGTCAATTAATCCTGCTTGGTTTTGGGCGGCGATCGCTAAGGATGGATAGGCGTAGATTACATTTTTACTGATCCTAGAGTCACTAACATGATTTAGGGTGGTCAAAACTAAATTTCCGCCTTTAGACTGGACTAGAAAATATTTAGAGTGTTTTTGTTGTAGAGCAATGTTTTTTAATACGGGAGCGATCGCCTTAATTGACTCAGAAGTAGCTAAATCAGGTGCATTACGAATGAGATGATTAACTTGCGTATCTATCATATCTATGGAAGATTGAGATGGCATAGGAATTTTATACTCTTGCTAAATTGCTAATCTTAATTAATCCCACTTAATCCCACCATAGCCCAACTAATTTATATTTTTTGAGTGACCTTTGCAGCAACTCCAATCCATGATTATCATCTTCTAAATCGACACCTTCAACTAATTCCAATATTTCCTCTGATACCTCTTCTCCCATGTCCTTTAGTATTTCGATCGTATCGCCTAAGCAGCCAAAATGCTGATCAATTATATCTGGGCAAAACTCATAAATTTCTTGGGCAAGTAAGGTTAAATCATCGGGTAGATTTTTAAAATAAACTGTAACTGCGTCAGATTCAACGTCAGATAAATCGATCCCATATTTTTGATCCCATTCTTTGAGCTTATTAATAATATCTTCTATATCTAAAGCATAGTTGCCTGCTTCAGTTTCATGGGTTCTTAATTCTTCGTATTTATCCATATAAAGTACATAAAAAGTAATTTACAAAAATAATCTAGGCTCAAAAGGGTTAGTTCTAAACCTAGAATTAGTGATTACTTAGAGAGAGGTAAAGATAGCCTACGCTTCAATCTTTAGAGAGAGAATTTTATCTCCCTTACGAATTGCATTGACCACTGCTAAATCTTTAGTTTGACCAAAGGTGGTATGGACTCCATCTAGGTGAGGTTGGGGCGCATGACAGATAAAGAATTGACTGCCACCAGTATTTTTGCCAGCATGAGCCATAGATAGAGTTCCTGCTAGATGCTTATTGGAGTTAATTTCGCAGTTGATCTTATAACCAGGTCCACCAGTGCCAGTGCCGAAGGGACAACCGCCTTGGATCATGAAATTGTCTATAACTCGGTGAAAGCTTAAACCATCATAGAAACCCTTTTGCGCTAAATCCACAAAGTTTTTGACCGTATTGGGGGCATCTTGATCGAATAGGTCGAGGTTAATGGTACCTTTACTGGTTTCCATAATCGCACGGGTCATATAATTTGAGTTCCTTAAGTGATGTTTTTTATAATTTTAATGCCTTTTAGACCTTAATCCGTACTGGACTTCGGGAAGCTCGCAACTCAACGTCAGTGGCAGCAAGGAGAGATGTGCCTGTCATTTCGGGAGGTTGAGGAATTTGTAAAATCTCAAGGATTGTCGGCGCAATATCTGCCAATTTACCACCGGATTTCAGTTCCACCTCGCCCCCATATCCCCGTATTTTTAAGCCTTCACCTTCAACTACGATAAACGGCACGGGATTTATAGTATGGGCTGTCCAAGGATTATGATGCTCATCCCACATATATTCAGCATTGCCATGATCGGCTGTAATTAAAGCTGTTCCTCCCGCTCCATTAATTGCAGCTATAAGTTGTCCTAGACATTTATCAACTACGGTGATGGCTTCGATCGCCGCATTAAAATTACCTGTATGTCCTACCATATCTGGGTTGGCATAGTTCACAACAATCAGGCTATAAATTCGCTTATTGACTGCTTCTATAACTGTTTTTGTAACTTCAAGGGCAGACATGGGTGGAGACTGATCGTAGGTGGAGACCATAGGGCTATTGATCATAATTCGATCATCACCTTCATTGGGTTCTTCGCTACCACCATCAAAAAAGTAGGTAACATGGGCATATTTTTCCGTTTCTGCAACCCTAAGTTGCTTGAGATGATGTTTAGCGATCATCTGTCCCAGCATGTTGTCAAGGTTTTGGGCGACAAAAGCCACATCCACTGGCAAGGTGGGATCGTACTGGGTGAAGGTAGCAAAGTGCAAAGGAGTAATTAGGTTACGCTCAAATCCGCTAAATTTGGGGGTAACAAATGCTTGGCAAATTTCTCGGGAGCGATCGGGACGAAAATTAAAGAAAATTACTCCATCTCCTGCGGCAACGGCACCGTGGGCAATGCGGGTAGGGGGGATAAACTCATCGGTAATTTGTTCGCTATGGGCATGTTCAAGGACAGCGATCGCTGAGGTAATTGCACCTAGGTCATCTTTAACCATGACATCATATGCTTTTTGGACCCGATCCCAGCGCCGATCGCGATCCATGGCATAGTAGCGACCACTAATCGTCACAATTTTACCGATACCAATATGGTCAATGTATGCCTGAATTTTGTGGACATGGATTAGACTTGAAGTTGGCTGAGTATCTCGACCATCGGTGATTACATGAATACAAACATCGGCTATTCCCCTTAATTTAGCCATGTCTAGTAAACCAAACAGGTGATCGATATGAGAATGTACTCCTCCATCGGAGCATAATCCGATCAGGTGCAGCTTAGTACCATTGGCTTTGACGGCATCAAAAACCTTGACTAGAGCTTCGTTAGTAAAAATTGTGCCATCATCAACAGCATCAGAAATTCGTACTAGTTCCTGAGGTACCACCCTTCCTGCGCCAATGTTAAGGTGTCCAACCTCAGAGTTTCCCATTTGTCCCTTGGGTAAACCGACTTCTTTGCCTGATGCTTGGAGCAAAGTTTTTGGGTATGAGTGCCACAGACTGTCCATAATTGGGGTTTTGGCGGCGGCGATCGCATTGCCATCAACTTCTTCTCGATACCCCCAGCCGTCCAGTATAACTAGAACTAGTGGAGAAACAGCCCCTGTAACCATAGTAAATTTTCCTTTGTGTTACATTTTCGTTTGTGTTACACGTTGGCAATCATAGCATTACCGTTCAATAGATACAATTTTAATGTATTCCAAACAACAAAAATTTGTGGTTGCTAGTATTTCTTGAGAATTTCCCTTGCCATAGATAAAAAGTCTGGGGGATTAGGTTTAATTGTTACTTTTGTCTCTGTGGGAAGGGGGTTAGGACTAACATCAATTGTCAGTGTTTGCGCTAGTGATTGTGTTAGAGGCTTTGAGCTAGGAGTAAGAATTTTAGGAGTATAACGCAGGTAAATAATGCGATCGCCCGTTTGCCAGACATAATCAGCCGTAACGATTTGCAGTTGATTTTGGCACTCTAGGATAATTGGTAAGATGTTACCTGTAATCAGGGCAGAGTTAAATTCAGCCAATTGTAGATCGATATTTTCCGTCAGTGTAATTTCACCCAGTTGTACTTCTTTTTGGGTAAGGTATTGATTCCAAGCCTTGATTGGGACTCTACTGGTAAAAGCCTGTTGAATTTCTATAGTCTTAGGAGAATTAGGAGCTTTAGACGGAGACAAATTTGGAGATTCGGCATAGACGGCAATTACCCGAGGTGGTCGAAATTCCTCCTGTACCCTTTGGGTAACCACCAAATTTATATCGGGATTAATCGTTAACGCAATGAAAGTACTAGCCCGATCCAAACCACTCTCGGTCAGGGTTTTAATATCCATAGCATTACCCACTATAACGGGAATATCTTGGGCGATCGCCTGTTTACAGGATTCCGTACTGTCATCAATCATCGACACATTCTGCCCCCCATTTTGGAGAAGCTTTGCCACTATTAGCCCCAAAGGATTACACCCGACAATTACCACTCCTTCAAACTCTTGGCTGGTTAGGCATAGACGTCTTGCTAACCATTTAGCTGTTAATCCTTGCAAGCATACGGTCATAGCAATAGTCAAAAATACTAATGCCTTAATTGCGGCTCCGCCATTAATCCCTTTATCGGTGAGAATAATTGCAAATAGTGAAGCAACCGAAGCTGCAACTATGCCACGGGGGGCGCACCACGCTAAAAAAACTTTTTGCCGCCAATTTAAACCACTATTCCATGTGGAAACTAAAATATTGAGGGGGCGCACAATTAACATAATTGCCAATACTGTAAACACTCCACCCCAACCTAAAACTAAAATACTGGAAATAGATAGGTTTGCCGATAGCAGGACAAACACCATTGACACCATGAGTATGGTTAACTGTCCATTAAATTTAAGTAACAGTCTTTCATCAGGAATGGATGCGGCTCTGACCACAATGCCCATCAGTACGGCGGTCATTAGTCCCGATTCATTTTGAATTGATTGAGCGATCGCAAAACACCCCAAAACCGCAGCTAAAACCACGGAACTTTTGACATCAGTTGCGACAAACTTTGATCGCTTGAGGAAATTACTAAGTAGGAATCCTCCACTAATACCGATTATGGCTCCAATGCCTAGGCGCAAAATCAGACTTTGGATGATCTCAAATACTGAAGCATTATTATTTAAGACCACATCTAAGACGACTACAGCTAAAATCGCTCCGACCGCATCGATGAGTACACCCTCACCCTCTAAAATTGTCGCTAATCGCCGATCCAGATTTACTTCCTTTAGGATCGGATTAATCACCGTAGGTCCAGTGACTACAACCAGTGAGGCATAGAGAAAGGCGATCGCCCAGGGAAATTCACTAAAATAATAGGCAGCAATCCCACCTCCTAGCAAGCTAATTAAAGTACCGATGGTAGTGAGGTTACGAATGGTGCTAGAGACTTTACCCAAATTTTGGAGTTGCAGGTTAAATCCGCCTTCAAACAGGATCAGAGCCACAGCCAAGGAAACTATTACTTCTAAGCCTGAATCCAAATGATCGGGTTCAATCAGCCCTAACCCACTACGCCCTAAACCCAGTCCTAGGATTAATAGAAAAACAATGCTAGGAACTCGGAAATAGTTGGCGATAACCTGTGCCAGTACCCCTGTAATTAAGGCTGTAATGATCAGGACTGTGATTGAAAATGAGCCTTCCATGACACTATGTTAGGCGGTTATGGCTTGAAGTTAAAGTCAAACTATGAAGTATATACGAGTGTGACTAAAGCTTAATAGACAGCTTAATGGACTATCTTAATAAACCTATGCCCCACTTACAGGGGGTTTTAAAATTTACAATAGTTACAATAGCAACTTTAGATCATTAATCTATTTTAGCCTTGCAGTCAAAATTGTAACTTTAGGAGTACAATGTCATCAAATTTTGACATTTATCCAATGATATTCATATATGATAAGTTTCCAAAAAATATATTTGAAATGGCAGTCTTACTGGTTCAAGTTATTCACTAGATGGAGAGAATGTCCATTAACTTGTCCGATCCAAAGACCCCATCACAAACATGTCTTTTGGAGTTGGTTAGGTAGCTGTTTAGCAATTACCATTGCCGCTTACCTTTCTGTAATTACAAATTGCCCACTAATTATGGCTCCCTTTGGGGCAACTAGTGTTTTGATCTTTGGTGTACCTGAAAGTCCTTTAGCTCAACCTCGTAATGTCCTTGGTGGTAACCTAATAGCAGCTTTAGTGTCATTAATAATCTTAAATATTTGGGGATCTTCGCCTTGGACAATGGGGCTAGCTGTTTCTATAGCGATCGCCATAATGCAATTTACTAATACCTTGCATCCACCTTCAGGTGCAGTTGCGTTAGTTGTCATGATGACAAAACCTAACTGGCAATTTCTAGTTACTCCAACATTAGAGGGTTCGATGATTTTAGTATTATGTGCTGTTATTTTTAATAATCTTTCTGAAGAGCGCACTTATCCTAAGCATTGGCTATAGATCCTAAATAGGATTTATCCAAAAGAACAAGATCAAGCAGTCACTTTTTGTAAATTTATACAATCAGCTAGAAGAGGCATTTCGTGATACAAAATCCCCTAACTCTGAGTCGTTCAGTTCTACTATGGGCAATGACAGGAGTTACCTGTGGTTTATTTGGTTCAGTTTATTGGATAGCATTATCCCACCTGATACAAGCATTCGAGTATTTTAATGGGTTAGTTTTATTAATTATCATGCCCTTAGCTGGGTTATTGATTGGTTTAGTGATTCACTGGCTAGGAAACCCCGGTGAGATTGGATTAGTTATTGATAACATCCACCTTAATGGAGGACGACTAGCTACCCGTGAGAATCCCTCCATGATTCTGTCATCACTGATCAGTATTGCTAGTGGTGGTAGTGCGGGACCAGAAGCACCAATGGTGCAAATCACAGGTTCAATCGGCACTTGGTTTGCGGATCGCTTGCGGTTAACTGGAGAATCGTTGCGGACTTTGAGTATTGCAGGTATGGCATCGGGATTTACGGTTCTATTTGGTGCGCCATTGGGTGGAACCTTCTTTGCCTTAGAGATTTTGCATCATCAACATGTTGCTGAGTATGCTGAAGCAATTTTACCCGCGATCGTAGCCAGTTGCCCCAGTTATACCATTTTTGTAATGTTCACCAATCTTGGGCTGGGACCAACTTGGCATTTTCCTCAGTACAGCGTTGATCATCTTTTTACTTTTGCAGAAGCTATGCTCTATGGAGTAGTGGGTGCGATCGCAGGTTGGTTATTTGTCGCTATATTTCGTAGCTGCGATCGGCTACTAGAATCCTTATCGATTCCCATCTATGGGCGCACTACTTTAGCTGGATTCGTGCTAGGTGGATTAGCGATTTTATTTCCACTGACACGCTTCTTTGGTGAACATCAACTAGACGAAATCATTAACAGCGACTTTTCGATTATGGTGCTGGTGGCTTTAGCGATCTCTAAAATGCTCACAATTAGCATAACTGTGACAGGAGGTTGGCGAGGAGGAATTATTATTCCGCTATTTTTTATTGGAGCCTGTTTAGGTAAAGCTATTGCGATCGCTAATCCGAGTTCTAATGAGACACTTGCCATGATTTGTGTGATGGCTGCTCTCAATGCCAGTGTGACTAGAACGCCAATTAGTACGACTCTGATCCTTGCTAAGTTAGCTGGATTAAGTATATTTACTCCAGTGCTCTTTGCAAGTATGGTCGGGTTTCTATTATCTCCTAGATATCCTTTTATTCCCTCACAACTGAAAGCCAAGATTAAGTAGAAGCTCAAATTTTAGTTATACCCCGATAAACTCTCAAAGTATCACCAAATCAGCTTTTTGGTATTTGTTTAATTTACGCTGGAAACTTGGATCGAGTGTGGAGCTAGTAAGACCGATGTTGATTCACTCCAACGCACCATTAAACTGGGTTGAATCCCTAAAACTAGAATTAAAACCGCTAAGACAATGGATGGCAGGCGATCGCCCCAAACTACACTGGGCAAATTGGCACTAGATTCTGCTAACCGACCAAAAAATGCCCGATTTAACAGGATCAGTAAATAAACTCCTGTTAAGCCCGTACCGACCATACATAATAAAGTTTGAACGGGGAAAACAGGAAAACTACCTCTAAATACCAGAAACTCGGAAATAAAGCCCACCATTCCCGGTATGCCTGCACTAGCCATAGCACCAGTGATCATTAAGGTGCCAATTAGGGGTAAACCCCGTTCAGGATTTAACAGTCCTCGCAGCACGTCAAGATCACGACTGCCAGTTTTTTGATAGACCACACCCACTAACAAAAATAACATTGCCGAAATTAAGCCATGACTAACCATTTGAAAAATGGAAGCAAGGATTCCCAAATCAGTCATTGCTGCTGCCCCCAGTAGAACATACCCCATGTGTGCCACTGAACTATAGGCAACAATTTTTTTCATGTCAGTCTGGGCGATCGCTGTTAAGGAAGCATACAAAACTGTAACCGCCGCCCAAGTTGCTAACCACGGAGCCAAAATCGTCCACGCACTGGGAAAAAGCCCCAAGCCAAATCGTAACAAGCCATAGGTACCAAGCTTGAGTAAAACCCCCGCCAGCAAGACTGAAACAGGTGTGGAAGCTTCAACGTGGGCATCGGGTAACCAAGTGTGCAGAGGTACTAGGGGAATTTTTATGCCAAACCCAATTAATAGTCCGCCTAAAAGTATGAGTTGTTGTCCTAGGGGAATGGATTTAATCAGGAGGCTATCGTAGTCAAAACTAGGAGAACCGCTCAACCAAGTCGTTGCTAAAAATGCCCCAAGGACTAAAATTCCAGACACCGCCGTGTAGATTAAAAACTTAGTAGCTGCATAACCCCGCTTGGAACCACCCCAAATGGCAATTAGCAAATATAACGGAATTAGCTCTAGCTCATAGAATAGGAAAAATAACAGCAAATTTTGCGCTACAAATGCACCCACCACAGCACTGTTCAGTAAAAGCATCAGACTGTAATAGAGTCGAGGTCGCTTAATCGAGTCTTCACTACTGTAAATGGCAATTAGGGTTAGCAAACTATTTAGTCCCAATAACGGCAGGGATAAACCATCAATACCGATTTGGTAACTAAGTCCTAGGGTATCAATCCAAGGTAAATATTCCTGAAACTGAAAGTGGGGATTACTTAAATCAAATTGCCATCCTAAAAATACTGTCCAGCCCAATGCGATCCCCGCTAGGATCAAAGCTAAGGTTTTGATATGCTGAGTATTTGCAGAAGACCATAAGCCAATGATTAGGACTCCCAATAGGGGAATTAAAATGAGAACACTGAGCATAGATTAATTTCTAATTAATTTCTAAAGTTTTAGAGTTTAAGTTGATTTACAGTCTTTTGTAGGTTTGCTTAGTAGGGGTGCAGCCCCAACGTATCCCTCAATCATGAACTTGCATGAACTTGAAGTTAGAACAATGACCAAGTTATGAATAAAGTGAAGAGTCCTATGCCTAGCAAAATTGTGAAAATATAGCCCTGGGATTGTCCCGATGTACTGTACTTAAGGCTTTCTCCACTGAAAATAGAGGATAGTCCCACTAAATTAACTAAACCATCAATGACATAGCGATCGATCCAGGCACTAATCAGGGATAGTTGATTGACCGCAAAGACTACAGTTAAACGATAAAGTCGATCTATATAAAAGTCGTATGCCAATAAATCTTGGGTTACGCGCCAAGGCAATTGTAAAGACCTTGACCATGCTTTGTGTAAGTAAATATTGCTTCCGATCGCTACCCCTAGCACACTGGAGATTAGTAAGTCAATTACAGCCGTTTTATTAATATCTGCCCATAGCGGTAAGAGTCCTAATCTTTGCATAATTAAAGGGATTAGCACAGACACAATAATTAAAGACACCATTGGCACTGCCATTGTCCAAGGTACTTCGGGCGCACGACGAGTTTTCGGTTGAGCATCCCCAAGGAAGGTTAGGCGAAATACCCGAGTTAGCCCCAAAATCGTTAAGGTATTTACAGTTAGGATTAAAAATACAATGGGTTGATTATCCCAAAAGGCATCTAAACCTTGGAGCAAAGACCAAAATCCCCCCAAAGGTGGTACAGCCACTAGACTAAAGGAGCCGACTAAAAAAGATATGGTCGTTGCGGGCATTTTTGACCATAAGCCCCCTAATTCGGTTAAATCTTGGTTTTGAGTCGTGGAAATAATTGCTCCGACACTCATAAATAGTAATGCTTTAGCGATCGCGTGGGTAAATAGTAAAATCAACGCAAAACTGATCTGATTCATGCCCACAGCCACGAATACCAACCCTAGATAGGCACTGGTTGTATGGGAAAAAGCTCTTTTAATATCAATTTGGGCGATCGCCACCAAAGATGCACCAACGGCAGTCACAGCCCCAATTACAATTAAGGCATTAAGAGCTAAGGGCGAAAGGGCAATGATCGGTTGTAATTTAATTAAGATATACGCCCCACAGCCTACTACCACGGAATTACGCAAAATTGACGCTGGGTTAGGTCCTTCCATAGCTTCATCCAGCCATAAATGTAAAGGAAACTGGGCACATTTCCCCGTAGGTCCTGCGACTAATGCTAAACCTAATAAGGTGGCAAGCGGAGGTGATAAGTCGGAAGTTTCTGCCCATTTATACAAGCTTGGAAAATTTAAATCCCCAGCGATCGATGCCAAGGATATAATCCCCATCAGTAAAATTACATCTCCCACCCGTTTAGTTAAAAAAGCATCCCGTGCCGCAGTTACCACAAGGGGTTGAGCATACCAAAAGCCCACGAGTAAATAGGTAGATAGGGTTAATATTTCCAATAGCCCGTAGCTAAGTAAAAGGGAGTCGCTGATTGCTAAGCCACTCATAGCCCCTTCAAAAAAGCCCATAAGGGCAAAAAATCTCGCTAATGCCCAATCTTTCTCCATGTAACCGATGGCAAAAAACTGAGCCAGCAAGCTTAATCCCGTGATTAGCTCCATTGCACCCATGTTTACTACAGAAATATTCAGACTAAAACTTAGGTTAAAATCCAAAACCCTTAGCCATTCAAAAGTTAATAATTGCGGTGGCTGATGCCAAATTGCGCGGAATACAATTGTGCCGTGAATGAAGGCAACTACAGTCATCAATAAATTAAAATAAGCCGCAGGACGAGGACCTGTACGCTTGACTATCCCAGTTGCCCAAGGCAGGGTAAGCAGAGCTCCAATCAATCCATAGCAGGGGATCCACCAACTTTTTTGCAGTAAAAATTCGGTCAAATTCATCGTTATTAAGTAATTGTGCGTAACTGAAGCTTCAAGATGTTGGTTTAACAGGCTAAAAACTTCTAGGTTCAAGGTTATTTTGAAGAAATTTTATATTTTATTAATCTATCGTCAATTTTAGGATAATTAAGTAATGTTATCTTCCCAGCTACGAAGAAAACCTATGGTTTTTATAGATTTAATCTATTTACAGTCTTTTATGTGTCGGGGGAATCCCTGCGTGGCGGGCAGCCCACACCCTAAAGTATCCCTTAGTTGTCAAATAGGCTGTAGTAAATTAGAGAGTTGACTAGTGCCAGATTTTTTACTCTATGCTCAGCATGGTTGGGCGGATCATAATTACAAAATTAGCTGCCTTGGACAAACTCTGGCTACGCCCGATGCCCTTGTGGTTGCCCCTAACTTAGGTTGGTGGAACACTTGGTGGAAAATAGCACCGTTAATTCAAACCGTAGAAACCATTGCGATCGCTAATTTTGAGCAATATCCCCATACCCCAATTAGAATTGTTGGTCACTCTATGGGTGGATTAATTTGGTTAGAAATTCTAAATCGCTATCCTCAATGGTGGAAAAATGTCCATAGCCTAGTTTTAGTTGGTTCGCCTGTGGGGGGTTCTAAGTTGGCAAAAATCCTTGATCCCTTGGCGATCGCTATTGGTGCAGATTTAGCTATTAATCGCATGGCTATCGCAGAGAAGATCGCATTCCATATTAAGACCTTGAGTATTGCAGGTGATATTAATGGGATCAGTGATGGTACTGTCACCATTGCTAGCACTCAGTTTAGTCATGGTAAATTTAAAGTCCTTAAGGGGATCAACCATCCACGCCTGAAAAACCATTCCCTTGTGGCAAGGGCAATCCTAGATTTTTGGGCAGAGTTATAAACCGTGAAATTACTATGAAATTACTATTTATTTCCACGCCTGTTGGGGCATTTGGGTCGGGAATCGGCGGTGGCGTAGAACTAACAGTCCAAAATATTGCCAAGGAATTAATTGGGCGATCGCACATAGTCCATTTAGCGGCATCCCTTGGTTCTATATCCACAGAAATTCCGATCATTACGATTCCCGGAGAGATACATAGCTTTGCCCAAAATCAATCCCGTACCGACCCAGTTAGTTTTCCTGATAACTCGGTTCTCGCCAATCTCTGGGAATATGCACGGCAAGTTCAAGATAGTTATGATTTAATTGTGAATTTTGCCTATGACTGGCTCCCTTTTTACCTCACCCCATTTTTTCGTACTCCCATTGCCCACTTTGTCAGTATGGGTTCGCTCTTAGATAATATCGATCGCCTCGTACACAAAGTATCCCAGACCCATAAAGGTACCATTGGCGTTTATACCAAGGCGCAGGCATATACCTTTGGTGAATCCGTAGATTTTGAAATTCTGAGTAGTGGCATTGATTTAGACTTATACCAATTTCAGCCCATATCCCAACCTCAACTAGCATGGGTAGCCAGAATTGCTCCCGAAAAGGGTTTAGAAGATGCGGCGGCGGTTTCCGAGCTTTTACAAATCCCGATTCAGGTTATGGGAAAAATGCAGGATCAGGACTACTGGGATCAAGTGCAAACCCAATATCCCCAAGCACAACTTAATTACCTCGGCTTTCATCCCACCCTAAAGCTTCAAGAACTCTTAGGTGAGTGTGCGGCATTACTAATGACCCCAAAATGGGAAGAAGCATTTGGTAATGTGGCGATCGAGGCTCTTGCCTGTGGAGTGCCAGTGATTGGCTACGCTAGAGGCGGAATTGTGGAAATTATTCATCACCAAGAAACGGGATTTTTAGTGGAGCCAGATAATATTGAATCTCTATGTAGTTCTGTGAAACTAGTTTCTAAGCTGCATAGAGCCAGTTGTCGCCGTCAAGCTGAACGAGAATTCTCCCTTTCTGCTCTGGGCGATCGCTTTGAGGCATGGTTTAAGAGATTAATTAAATAGCATTACCCAACAGTTTTTCCACAGCTTTAATAATATCTTCAGGCTGCACAATCGTCAGATTTTCAAGGGTGCCGTTATAGGGAGTAGGTACATCCAAAGATGCTAAACGCACAACTGGCGCATCAAGTTCATCAAAAAAGTTGTCATTAATGGAGGCAATGATTTCGGCACCAATCCCACCACAGCGCATATCTTCTTCTACGATAATTAATCTATGGGTTTTGCGTAAAGAAGTAGCGATCGCTTCTAAATCCAGTGGTTTTAATGAAATCAGATCAATCACCTCTGGATCATAGCCTTTTTTCGTTAAGGTCTCTACTGCCTTGAGAACGTGATAGCGCATGCGGGAATAGGTCAAAATTGTCACATCTTTCCCTGGGCGTACTAATTCTGCCTTATCTAAGGGTAATAAATATTCTTCATCGGGCAAATTTTCCTTGAGGTTATAGAGTAAAACATGCTCAAAGAATAAAACAGGATTATCATTACGAATCGCTGATTTCAATAAACCTTTAGCGTTATAGGGTGTAGAGCAGGAAACAATTTTAATCCCTGGTACCGCCTGAAAATATGCCTCTAAGCGTTGAGAATGCTCTGCTCCTAAATTTTTGCCCACACCACCAGGACCACGGATCACTAAAGGAATCTTAAAGTTGCCCCCAGAGGTGTAGCGTAACATCCCTGCATTATTGGAAATTTGATTAAAAGCCAATAGCAAAAAACCCATGTTCATGCCTTCAATCACAGGACGTAAGCCCGTCATTGCCGAACCTACCGCCATCCCAGTAAAGCTATTTTCACAAATTGGGGTATCTAGCAAACGTAAGTCACCGTACTTTTTATATAAATCCTTGGTAACTTTGTAGGAACCTCCATAAAAGCCCACATCTTCGCCCATGACATACACGGTGGGGTCTCGATCCATCTCTTCGTCTAGGGCTGCTCTGAGGGCATTAAAAAAGGTAACCTCTGCCATGGCTTAATTCGTTAGGTAAGTTTAGTAATAAATTTTTCGTGCTTTCTATCATAAGCTGTTATGGACAGTTATACAAAGACTGCCTTTGATATTGAATTAATCTAATTTATGGGTTTTTAATAATGTTCTAGGGAAGACATAAAAGTATGCCCTAGTGAGACAGGTACTGAGATAACAAGCAGGATGGTAATTTATGCTAGAATTCGTTTCTTAATGCGGTCTATTTTCACCACAGTGGGTAGCTGGAAACAAGGAAATTAGGTTTATGCCCAATCATACTCACATTCAGGTTCGTGGTGCGCGTCAGCATAACCTTAAGAATATTGATCTAACCATCCCTAGAGATCAATTAATAGTATTTACGGGGGTGTCGGGGTCAGGAAAATCATCCTTGGCATTTGATACGATTTTTGCCGAGGGACAACGCCGGTATGTGGAATCCTTAAGTGCATATGCGCGCCAGTTTTTAGGACAGGTGGAAAAGCCTGATGTCGATTATATTGAAGGGCTTAGTCCCGCCATTTCCATTGATCAAAAATCCACATCCCATAATCCCCGTTCTACGGTTGGTACGGTTACGGAAATCTATGATTATCTAAGGCTGTTATTTGGTAGAGCAGGAACGCCCCATTGTTATATTTGCGATCGCAATATTTCCCCCCAAACTATCGATCAAATGGTTGATAAGGTGATGGAGCTAGACAATGGCACCAAATTTCAACTATTGGCTCCAGTGATCAGGGGTAAAAAAGGTACCCATCAAAAACTCATAGCGGGACTCGCTGCCGAGGGTTTTGCTAGGGTGAGAATCAATGGTGAGGTGAGAGAACTAGGGGATAATATCGAACTACCAAAAACTAAGAGTCATGACATCGAAATTGTAGTTGATCGCCTTGTCCGCAAGGATGGAATTCAAGAACGCTTAACTGATTCGATCGCTACCTGCTTAAAACGGGCGGAGGGTATTCTTATGGTAGAAGTATTGGGAGAAAATCCCCATATTATCACTTTTTCTGAAAACTTTGCCTGTACGGAGCATGGGGCTGTAATGGATGAATTATCGCCACGGTTATTCTCCTTTAATTCTCCCTATGGAGCTTGTCCTGCTTGTCATGGGCTAGGGCATGTCAAAACTTTTTCGCCCGAATTAATTGTTCCCGATCCGAAGTTACCTGTGTATGCGGCGATCGCTCCTTGGGCAGATAAAAGCCACACCTATTATTTATCATTACTTGCCAGCCTCGGTGAATATGCGGGGTTTGATATTAGTACGCCGTGGGAAAAATTATCGGAATATCAAATTGATATTTTGCTATACGGAACTACAGAAAAAATATTTATTAAAGCAGATTCTCGTTTCTCTAAGGGCGAAGATGGCTACTACAAACGCTATGAAGGCGTGGTGGCAATGCTACAACAGCAATATAACGAAGCTAGTTCGGAAACCTATCAACAAAAACTGGCACAGTACCTGATCGAGTTGTCCTGTGGGGAATGCCATGGTACCCGCTTAAAACCTGAATCCTTGGCTGTAAGGATTGGCGGCTATCGAATTACCGACTTCACTTCCGTGGCACTGGGAATTTGTAAAGACCGCCTAGAAAATTTAGACTTAGATCGGCGCACTGCCCAGATCGCCAATCTGGTTTTAAAGGAAATTAAAGCCCGTCTTCAGTTTTTGTTAGATGTGGGCTTAGATTATTTAACCCTAGATCGCTCTACGACTACCTTATCTGGGGGAGAAGCACAACGGATTCGGTTAGCTACGCAGATCGGTTCGGGTTTAACAGGTGTGTTGTATGTATTAGATGAACCTAGCATTGGCTTACATCAAAGAGATAACGGCAGATTACTAAAAACCCTGCATAAGCTGCGAGACTTAGGTAATACCCTAATAGTTGTGGAGCATGATGAAGAAACCATCCGTGCTGCCGATCATTTAGTCGATATTGGTCCTAAGGCTGGCATTCATGGCGGACAAATAATTGCCCAAGGTACAGTTGAGGATATTGAGAACCATCCCGACTCGATTACTGGTAGCTATTTAGCGCGGCGATCGCAAATTCTCACTCCAAATACCAGACGGGAAGGCAACGGTAAGTTCATTGAAATTTGTAACGCCCATAGTCACAATCTCAAAAACCTCAATGTCAAAATTCCTTTGGGTAAGCTGGTTTGCGTCACGGGAGTATCTGGTTCTGGCAAGTCAACCCTAGTTAATGAAATTCTCCATACTTACCTAGAACATCATTTCAATCGTAAAGTCCCTGTGCCTAAGGGTGTAGATCAAGTGCTGGGCTTAAAGGCATTGGACAAATTTATTGTCATTGATCAATCTCCCATCGGGCGTACCCCTCGTTCCAATCCCGCCACCTATACGGGTACCTTTGACCTAATTCGAGAAACCTTTGCTCTGACAACGGCGGCAAAAACCCGTGGCTATAAGGCGGGGCAGTTCTCTTTTAATGTGAAAGGAGGTCGGTGCGAGGCTTGCGGTGGGCAGGGTGTGAATGTGATCAGTATGAATTTTCTACCCGATGTCTATGTGCAGTGTGATGTCTGCAAAGGCGCACGCTATAACCGAGAAACTCTCCAAGTGAAGTATAAAGAGCAGACGATCGCCGATGTTTTAAATATGACCATCGAAGAAGCAATGCACTTTTTTGAAAATATTCATCAAATTCATACCAAACTGGGAATGCTGGTAGATGTGGGTTTAGGCTATATTCGCCTAGGACAATCGGCACCAACCCTTTCAGGTGGAGAAGCGCAACGGGTCAAACTGGCAACGGAATTATCTAAACGGGCAACAGGTAAAACTCTATACCTAATTGATGAGCCGACCACGGGACTGAGTTTTTATGATGTCCATAAACTTTTGGATGTGGTGCAACGGTTAGTGGATAAAGGGAATAGTGTTTTAGCGATCGAGCATAATTTGGATGTGATTCGCTGCTCTGACTGGATTATTGATTTGGGTCCCGAAGGCGGCGATCGCGGGGGGCAGGTCATTGCTGAAGGTACACCCGAACAAGTAGCTCAAATTCCCCATTCCCATACAGGCAGATACCTAAAGGAAACTTTGACACAATTCTCTATGGCTCAAGCTCCGTAAAAGTTTGGCTCATCAGGTGTAACTAACTCATAACTTAGGTGCAGATATTTCATTTTTTTCTGTTGGTGAAAATCCATGACTGATGTAATTTTATTACTTGATCGCAGTGCCGTACTTTCCAGTGATTCCCATTTTTGGCGTTCAGCGTCTGGGTTAGGCATCTGTATGATTCCCCAAGCAGTCGTGGATGAGATTAATTCCGTTGTGGCTGGATTTGGTTCAGATAAAACCCAAGAGGCGATCGCTTCCGAATTTCTAAGATTTCTAGTTACTAGTAATTGGCAAGTTACGGATATTTCTGCCGTCCATGCCCTATTAAGTCAAAAGCTTAGTAATTCCACCAGTCGTAGTTCTCGTTTAGACTTGGCGATCGCTGAGTGTGCCTACGGACTAGCTTTACAGTCTGCAAGTACAGTAATTCTGGTTACAAATACGGTGACTCTAATTCAGGCTATTAATCAACTGAATCAAGCAAATCTTTCCACCGCTACAGCCCCCACGGTGCGAACATGGATTCAAAACCGCCAAATCCCTACCCAAACAGTAATTAATATCTCCACAACCTCCAGAGCCAAAACAGTTCGGAATGCGAATCTTGCCCGTTTAAATAAATTTATAGTTGGATTAATTAGTTGGATTGTAATAGTGGTAATCGGTTTGGTTGCATGGCGATCGCTCCAGCCTAAGGAATTTAACCAATTTTGGCAAAAAACAGGACTACCGCATCTACCCAAATAATTACTCAGCCAATTAACTATAATTAATACATGAACCTGCACCACCTTGCCGTAGAAGTTCCTCAAGAACGTCTGGATAGTTATTTAGCGCAAAAGCTAGAGGAAATTTCTAGATCGCAGATTCAAAAGCTGATTCAACAGGGTTTCGTCCAAATTAATGAATCTGTCTGCACTGAGAAAAAAACCTTGCTTAAGGTTGGCGATCGCCTAATTTTGGAAGTCCCTGAAGTCCAACCCCTTGACCTACAACCCCAGTCTATACCCTTAGAAATTTTGTATGAAGATGAACATTTATTGGTAATTAATAAGCCCGTAGGTTTAGTAGTTCACCCTGCGCCCGGACATAGTGATCTGACTTTAGTTAATGCTCTGTTGGCACATTGTCCTAATTTATCTGGCATCAATGGCGTACAACGTCCGGGAATCGTGCATCGTTTGGATAAAGATACCAGTGGGGCGATCGTGGTGGCAAAAACTGATCAGGCACATCAAAGTTTACAGGCACAAATTCAGGCAAAAACCGCTAAGCGGGAATATTTAGGGATTGTTAATGGTGCGCCCAAAACTCTCTCTGGTACTGTAAATGCTCCGATTGGTAGACATAAAAGCGATCGTAAAAAAATGGCGGTGGTCGAAAATGGGCGATCGGCAATTACCCACTGGGAAGTACAGGAACGTTTAGGAAATTACTCTTTAGTGAAATTCGATCTGGAAACCGGAAGAACCCATCAAATTCGAGTCCATGCTGCTTATATGGGGCATGCGATCGCAGGCGATCCAATTTACAGTAGGGCGATTAGTCAATTAAAAGGACAGGCTCTCCATGCGTGGCGATTAAGTTTTACCCATCCTATTTCTGGGGAATTAATTGTGGCGATCGCTAACCCTCCAGAGGCTTTTACTAAATTTTTAACGCAACTGCGTAAATTTTCATAGATAATCAAAGTCTTTAAGATTACAAGTTTGAGATTATTAACTGGGGCATTTCCCAAAAATCATGTATTTGCGATCGCTACCAACTCCTATAAAACCCCATCAAGCTATAACTGCCCTTGCCCCCATGCAGGATGTGACCGATTTAGCATTCATGACTATGATCTCTGACTATGGTAGCCCCGATTATTTTTTTACAGAATATTTTCGTGTATATGCCGACTCCCGACCTGAAAGACATATTTTGCGTGCCATCACCGAAAACTCAACAAACCGTCCCATTTTTGCCCAATTGATTGGGGAGAGTATTCCCGATTTAGTGCGTGTTGCTAAAGAATTAGCTCAGTATGCGATCGCTGGCATAGACCTAAATATGGGATGTCCCGCTCCCAGAATCTATCGTAAAAATGTTGGAGGTGGACTCTTGCGTGATCCAGTTAAAGTTGATCAAATTTTAGGAGCATTGCGAGAGTCAGTGAATTTACCATTTACGGTCAAAATGCGAATTGGGTTCGAGAATACCGAAAATTTTCACCATATCCTTAATCTTATTAATCGCCATGACATTAATCTTTTAAGTTTGCATGGTCGTACCGTTAAGGAAATGTACAGAAGTGAGGTGCATTATGATCGCATTGCCGAGGCAGTAAGAATTGTGAAATGTCCCGTTTTGGCAAATGGTAATATTACTTCAGCTTTGAGTGCGGGCAAAGTTTTGGCAGAGACAAGGGCGGCAGGGGTAATGATTGGTCGATCTGCCATTCGTAATCCTTGGATTTTTAGCCAAATTCGCCAATATTTAAATAAGGAACCTGTGCAGGTAATTACCCTTGGGGCAGTGCGTAGCTATATCGATCGCCTGTATGCCAATATTAATCCAAATATTCCTGAGCGATCGCGGGTCAGTGCTTTGAAAAAATATTTAAATTTTATTGGGCAGAGTGTAGATGCCGCAGGTAACTTTCTCTTTGATATGCGCCGTGCTACTCAAGAATCTGAACTTTTTGATATTTGCGATCGCTATCTACTCAATGATCCCGATCAAATATTTGCCCCCGAACCCTATGGGGGACTAATTGCTCGCCCCAGTTGCGAAGGGGAGATAGCATAAAGCCATACTAAGGGATGATCTGTGGATGCTTTTTGCTGATGTGGTGTTTTAACTTTTATGGCGATTACTGCTTTTGCTTTATGCTTGGAATCCCAAGTGGACATTGCTCAGGTTTACGAAATTCCCAATTTAAGCAACCTCTATCTAATTCGGGCTTAGGAATATTCTCGAGAACTGGAGATAGGCGGATCACGAAATTAATATACTTAGTTGTAATGGAGGCTTCGTAAAGTTCTCTAGTTTTTGCTTCAGGATCAGCAATTTCATAGGCAATCCAAGGGGGTGGAGCTTCCCCAAAACGGGTACGAGTGAAGTAGTCTTGTAATGATTCCCTTTCTATATCGGGACTCGGCTTACACCAAGAATCTTCATCCCCAATAATTTGTTCCCAACCTGTTGAGAGATCACCGGGAGCATAACTATAGACTTCTACTTGATATTGACTAGGGGGAACTTCGACATAACACTCTAGAAATTCAGTATCTTCTGTCTCAGCTACACTGGGCATTTCCTCAAATTCATCTTCCGAGCCTAAACTCCCTGAAACAACAAGGTTTCCTGAGGGAATATTGAGGTGCCAGCGCACACGAGCTACCCATTCTTCATGTTCCTGTTGGTTTAAGTCACCAAAAACTACTCGAACTGTATAGCCATCATCTTGATACAAATCCATAGCTAAGTATGCTTTATGCTCAAAGATAAATTGCTTAGCTTTTTCGGGATTGTTCCCCTGAATTAAACTATCCAATTCTTCATAGCTGAGTCCGCCTAAGTCCTTACAGGCAAGCCAGATCAGACAACCCGCTTCCCAAAAACTAAATTCAAGGCGATCTCCTATATTCATAGCACCCAGTCTCCGTTTTCCCAAATTTAAATAAGAATTTAATTAGTTTATGGTGAAGGTTCCTGCGATATTCTTGCCTCAATTAACTTAATTATCGATTCTACTTTTTCAGGGAAAATTACGACGAGGGAGCCGTCAGTTGCCTGATTTAAAGCAGTTTCCAGCGCAGTTACTTCATCCAAAATAATTTCACAGGGAAGATTCGGATTAGCAGAGATTACTCCTTTTTGCATCAAAGCAGCTACGGCATTAGGTTCTCGACCACGGCGATCGCTATCTTCCTTCACAATTACCCGACTAAACATGGTGGCAGCCAGTTGCCCTAGTTCTTCAATGTCGCTATCTCGCCGATCTCCGGGTGCGCCAATGATGCCAATGCGTTCACCTTTCCAAGTATTAATAAAATCAGCGATCGCTCTGTAGCCTGCAGGATTATGAGCATAATCAAGCAATACATGGAATTTACCCAAATTAAATAAATTCATTCTGCCGGGAGTTTGATCCGCCGAAGCTACAAAACTAACCAACCCTGCTTTAATCTCTTCAATTTTTACCCCCTGAGCAAAGGCAGCTAAACTGGCAGCCAAAGCATTTTGGATCATAAAATTGGCTTTTCCTCCCAAGGTAAGCGGCACATTGATCGCCTCTTCAATCCGTAATTTCCAGTCCGCTCGAATAATTGACAGATAGCCATTTTCATACACTGCGCCTAATCCACCCTGCTCCACATGAGCCTTAAATACAGGATTCTCTGGATCGAGACTAAAAAATGCCACCTGAGCTTTCACCTTAGAAGCCATAGCCACAACTAATTCATCTTCAGCATTGAGGACGACATAGCCACTGGGGAAAACCGACGCTGGGACAACGCTTTTTAGGTGTGCCAATTCTTCAATGGTGTTAATATCACCAATCCCTAAGTGATCAGCCTGCACATTTAGAACTACGCCCACATCACAACCATCAAATCCTAATCCAGAACGGAGAATTCCGCCACGGGCTGTCTCTAACACGGCAATCTCGACCGTGGGATCACGCAAAATTACCTGAGCGCTACCAGGACCAGTGGTATCGCCTTTTTCGACCAACCATTCGCCAATGTAAATCCCATCGGTGGTGGTGTAGCCAATAACTTTTTGGGTTTGCTTAAAAATATGAGCAGTTAACCGTGTGGTGGTAGTTTTACCATTAGTACCTGTGATCGAAATAATGGGAATCCGTGCAGGTGATCCCTCTGGGAATAGCATACTAATTACTGGCGCAGCCACATTGCGGGGAGTTCCAACGCTTGGGGCAGTGTGCATTCTAAACCCGGGTGCCGCATTGACTTCGACAATGACGCTATCGGTAACTCGTAGGGGTTTAGATATATCAGAGGTGACGACATCAATCCCAGCTATATCCAAACCAATAATTTTAGCTACGCGCTGTGCCAACCAAATATTTTCGGGATGAATATCATCGGTGCGATCGACGGCAATTCCTCCCGTACTGAGGTTAGCAGTGGCTCGGAGATAACAAATTTTTCCTGCTTCCAAGACAGTTTCTAGGCTGAGTCCTTGACGTTGGAGAATATCTAAACTAGTGCGATCTAAAACTATTTTGGTTAAAACATTGTCATGACCGTCCCCGCGCAGAGGATCACGGTTAGTAATTTCTATCAGTTCAGCGATCGTGGATTTGCCGTCACCATAAATATGGGCGGGAATTCGCTCTGCCACAGCCACGACTTTGCCATTTACGACTAAAACTCGGTGATCTCGCCCTTGGTGAAATCTTTCAATGATTACTTCTTCCGAAACCTGTTGAGCCACTTCAAAGGCATCCTCTGCCGCCAACATCGAGCGAATATCAATCCCAATTCCGCGTCCGTGATTACCATTAAGGGGCTTGATCACTATGGGAAATCCACCCACATTAGCGATCGCTTCTTCTAAATACTTCAAAGATTTAATTACCGTTCCCCTAGGCACAGGAATACCTGAATCTCGCAAAATTCCCTTTGTTGCTTCCTTATCACAGGCAAGTTCTACGCCCAAAATTCCCGTGTAATTACTGAGAGTGGCTTGTAAACGTTTTTGGTGAATACCATAGCCCAACTGAATCATGGCACGGCTATTAATATTCAGCCAAGGAATTCCCCTAGCATTTGCCTCCGCCACAATTGACTCGGTGCTGGGTCCTAACTGTGATTCTAGTTTTAGCTCGGCGAGGTCTCGCAGGTCTTGTTGGAACTCAAATATGGGATATGTTCCAGTATCGATCAGGCTTTGACAGAGACGTACTGCGGCACGGGCAGCATAGCGACCATCCTGCTCAAATTGATACTCAAATACAACTTGATAAACTCCCGACTCTGCCGTAGGACGATTGGCACCAAATTCCACGGGCATTCCTGCTAGTCTTTGCAATTCTAGGGCGACATTTTGCACCACATCAGCCATAGTAGCGTTTTCCATAGACCGCAGGAATACAAATAGTTCGTTACGTCCTAGGTTTGGAAGAAGCTCTACTAGATTATTGTAAAAATTGGGGATTGATTTGGGCGGAGTCTGGAGAGAAGTCTCTAAATCTAACCTGATCACAATCAGTTGGTGGCGTTGAATATGCCATTGATTTGGACCACGCAGGGTTGAGACTTTGAGAATTTTCATAGGAAGGAGGCTCTTTAAGTAACCAGTATTATGGTCTTAGTAAAATTATGAATCATTGTATGGGGTCAAAGTAAACAAGGCAACTGTCTATAGAGATCATCTTAAAAACAGTATTATTAGCTACAAAATGCTCTCTAACATAGACTTGTGAACTGATTTTATAGAATATTTTTTGTATTACAAGTTACACTTTATTGATGGTTTTTCAGAAATTTATGACAACTAGATTGGCAGTAAGTTAGGCAATTAGAATTTAATTAGGATGTATGTATAGTACCCAAGTATTTAGTATCTAATTTTGTTTGTTTTTCCATAACCATAGCCTCAAGGCTAATACGGTATGCCTGCACTTTTGCTAAAAGGGATGGTTCATAGGTTCCCAGAATTTGGATTGCCAGTAGTCCAGCATTTTCGGCATTACCGATCGCTACAGTGGCAACGGGAATTCCCTTAGGCATCTGCACAATAGAGTATAGAGAATCAAGACCATTCAAGTGCTTAGAAACCACAGGAACACCAATTACAGGCAAAGGTGATAGGGCTGCTACCATTCCCGGTAAGTGGGCGGCTCCTCCAGCCCCAGCAATAATTACTTTGATTCCCCGTTCGTGGGCGTGTTTAGCAAAATCAACCATGCGTTCAGGAGTACGGTGGGCAGAAATAATTGCCACTTCATAACCAACGCCAAATTCTTGACAGATGGCGATCGCCCCTTCCATAGTCGGCAGATCGGAATCACTACCCATGATGATGCTAATTTGATTTTTGGTTTCTATACCCATATATATTTCCATACTATTTTTATTTCATACATTATGATGTCGATAAACTAAAAAGGAATCCAACTAATTTTATCAACCCATTCCTCTGCTTCCGAAACTCCCCAAACAAGATTAAGTTCTTCAGCAGCTTTGCTAAGAGTGAGATTTGGGCGTAACCAAAACAACCCCCAAATATGTCCACCTGAAGACCAATGTTCTTCTAAATGTGTAGGCATAGTATTTCGATTATCTGTCACTATTAATCTCTTTGACATCTCTAAGTAGATTAGAATTTCAGGATCAAGTGTTCCTAAAGGTGGCATACTTACCTCGCCAACTCTCATAATGTCAATCTGGGGATTAAGCCTTAATATTGCAGATTTATACTTAGGTGAGAGGTTTTCATCAAGTAAAAATCGTATTTTCATGATGTAGGTAACAATTCCTTCCCTACTTGTGCCTTAAGCGATCGCAATCGAGCAATGACTTCAGTAGGCTCTTTTAGCAGCCACTCTTGATAATCTTGCTCCTGTGACTTTTCTAAACGAAGCATATAGGCATCAATTTGAGACCGATTACCCAAATAAAAAGTAATTACTGCATGGATTTTTTCTAGGTTGAGACTTGGTAGTTCTTCTAAAATATCTTCAGGACTAAAGCCGCTTAAGTAGTATCTAATCACATCTTTAATTCCAATGCGATGACCTTTAATCCGAATATCATCAGGACTTAAAAAGTCAAAATAGTCTTCTAAACGCATAAACTTTACCTTGATATTGAATCTAATTTAATAAAAAATACTGACGAGAATTATCGAAGAGCCACGTTTTGGGTACGGTAAGGCTTGTTATAGAAAATACGACGGCAATGTCTTTGTTTATGGTTATAGTATGTTGCAAAATTACTACTTAGCTAGCATGATCTGCTCTATAATTAAAGTGAATAGGCGATCAGGCAAGAGTTTGCGTAAAAATAATAAGGGAGCAGCTCCACCCACTGGATAGCGTAATCGCCATGAATTATCGGTACTAGCTTCGTATATGGTCTTAGCTACTAACTCCGCAGGATAGCCCGTCTGTCCTAATCTATTCATGTTAGGGGAAACCGTAGCAATAATTGGATCGTAGGCAGTTATATCGGGGTTAGTAATTAGGTCTAGGGAGCGATCGTAAAAATCGGTTTTAATGGGACCTGGTTCAATAATTTTTACCCTAATATTCAGAGGTTTGAGTTCATGTTGCAATGATTCGGAAAAACCTTCCACTGCCCATTTGGTGCTATGGTACAGGCTTAATAGGGGAAACGCTACCCGTCCACCCACAGAAGCTACGTTAACAATAACTCCGCCCTTGTGTTGACGAAAATGGGGAAGCAGAGAGCGGGTCACATCCATTAAACCAAACACATTAGTAGCAAACTGCCTTTTTACTTGCTCAATGGTTGAGGCTTCAAATACTCCCGCTAGTCCATAACCTGCATTATTAACTAATACATCGATTCGACCAAATTCAGCGATCGCTTGCTCCAGAGCCAAGGTAATGGAATTAATATCAGTCACATCTAATTTTAGGCATAGTACCCGATCCAGTTGTGATAGTTCCGTAGCTGTCTCCGGCGATCGCATGGTTGCTACCACATTCCAGCCTCGTTTTTGAAACCATAGTGCCGTTTGTTTGCCAATGCCACTGGAGGCACCAGTTATAAGTACAGTTTTAGACATATTTGTTTTTTCAGATTTTTAAGAATTTTTTAGACTTTGTTCCTGCTTTAACATCTTACGAATGATCTAGTGAATTATCGGGGCGATCACTGTCCAGAGTCTTACTAGGTTTTAATTTGCCAAATTTTATCTATACGTTTTATATCAAACTCAATCAACTCTATCAAATCATACAAGAAATCACTCAAGAGGTTGACAAATTAATAGCTATATCCAAAAACTGAACTAATGAAAACATTACTGCTCTATCCTCAGTTTCCTCAGTCGTTTTGGTCTTATGATCGCACGATTAAGATGGTGGGATTAAAGTCAGTGATTCCACCCTTAGGCATGATTACGGTGGCGGCATTGTTACCAAAGGATTGGGAAATACGGTTTTATGATCGGAATGTGGTTCCAGAAACAGATGCTGATTGGCAATGGTGTGATCTTGTAATTCTATCGGCGATGTTAGTGCAAAAATCAGATTTTCATACCCTGATTCAAAAGGCACTGAGATTGGGTAAAAAGGTGGCAGTGGGTGGGGCATACCCAACATCAGTTCCCCAAGATGCCTTAGATACTGGAGCAGACTATTTAGTTTTAGATGAAGGTGAGGTTACAGTTCCCCTATTTTTAGAGGCGATCGCTGAGGGGAAAGGAAATGGTATCTTTCGGGGCGTGGAAAAACCTGACATGACTAAAAGTCCAATGCCTCGCTTTGATTTGCTGCCGATGGATCAGTATTTCATGATGTCCATTCAGTTCTCACGGGGATGTCCCTTTAACTGTGAATTTTGCGACATTATTTCCCTATACGGACGTAAGCCTCGCACTAAAGAACCGCATCAGACCTTAGGCGAACTGCAAACGCTCTATGATCTAGGCTGGCGCGGATCGGTATTTGTTGTAGATGATAACTTTATTGGCAATCAACGTAATGTCAAACGGTTTTTACGAGCATTAATTCCGTGGATGCGATCGCATAATTATCCATTTACATTTATGACCGAAGCATCGGTAAACCTTGCTGAAGATGATGAATTACTAGATTTAATGGTGGAGGCAGGTTTTTATTCCGTATTTTTGGGCATAGAAACTCCCGATCAAGATAGCCTAGAAGTTACTCAAAAACTGCAAAATATGCGCTATCCCTTGGTAGAGTCCTGTCGCAAGATTAATGATGCAGGATTATTGATTTATGCAGGGTTTATTTTGGGATTTGATGGTGAGAGATCGGGAGCAGGAGATCGGATCCAAGAGTTTGTTAAAGAAACTAATATTCCTCAACCAATGCTGGGGATTTTACAGGCATTACCGAATACGCAACTATGGGAACGGCTCAAACAAGAACACCGTTTAGTGACAGGGATAGGCGTAACTGAAGTTGGAGATCAGAATACCTTAATGAATTTCATTCCTACTCGTCCATTAGCTGAAATTGCAAGGGAGTATGTGGAAGGATTTTGGCGGCTCTATGAACCTAAGAACTATCTGGAAAGGTGCTTATACCAATGCCTGAATATTCGCAGTAGAACTAACCTGCGCCAGACTATGAAGTTACCTTTAAATAAAGGTTTACGCTTAATTATACAGTTAATTTGGCATCAGGGCATACGGCGATCGGAAATTCGTGGGCAGTTTTGGCGACAGCTATGGTTAATTTTGCGTCAAAAACCTCAGTTTCTGAATATGTACTTAGGACTATGTGCGACAGGTGAACACTTTTGGGAATATCGAGAGGTCGCTAGATCACGCATTACTGCCCAACTTGGCTATGACCCGTTACAGATATCCGCACCAAATACGATTCAGGCAAAAATTATGGAACTGGCGGAAACGTAAGTAGCTAAAGATCTCCGCAAGTTAATCTCTAAGCAATCTCTAAGTCATAATTCTTAAGCCTATCCCTATGTCCCAATCAATCGCTATTTCCCAAGCAACTCGCTACCAAAATGCAGCTCTAAATTATTATTTGGGGCTGACAGATTCTCCTTTTCTCCATTATGGCTATTGGGAACCATTACCTAGTGGTACGGAAGAATTAACGATCTCTCGATTACGATCTGCTCAGCAGGCATATACCGATAAGCTTGTGAGTTTTATTCCATCTGGGACAAAAACAATTTTGGATGTGGGCTGTGGCACGGGTGGGAATGCTGGCTATTTACTGAATAAAGGTTTTGATGTGGAAGGGCTGGCACCTGATCCATTCCAGCAGGAGCGGTTTCTCAGCTATACCCAAGGAAAAGCGAAGTTTCATTTATCGACATTGGAAAACTTTAATGGAAATTTTCATTATGATCTAATCCTTTTAAGTGAAAGTAGTCAGTATATATCGGTTCTTGATATTGCTCGTTGTAGCACCAAGTTACTTAATGCGGGAGGGTATCTGTTGATTGCGGATATGATGCGCTCTAATTCTAGCTATCAAGATGGCATATTTTCCAATTGCCATGATGTAAAGGAACTACTTACGGCATTAACCGAATCGGGATTTACCTTAGTCAAATGTGAAGATATTTCTACCCAAGCTGCCCCCACCATTGATCTAGCAGTTGCCAACTTTCAGCGATTTGGACTAAGTACAATCAATTATCTTGCTGACTTAAGTGCGATCGCTGTACCACCAATCCACAAACTTTTACGTTGGGCATATAGGCGGTGGTTGAAAAAGATCGTGACCGAAGGTTTAGATGCTCCAAAAATCTTTGAGCAGAATCTCTGTTATCAAATTCAACTATGGCAAATCAGCAAAAGCTAATCAATGGAATATAACATTTTGTCACCCGACCAAATCCTCGTAATTCAGTTGCATATCTTTGGGAAACTTGATCTTGATCTGGGTTAAGGGAGTTAATGCCAATACCGTTATTGCCTTTCTCTTTGCCTGAAGAGTGAATATACAAGTCTTCGCCCAAATACATCCCCACATGATTTGCTTTCTCGCCAATTCCAAAAAATACTAAATCGCCCCCTTGTAGTTCTGATTTAGATATAGGGGTAGTAAACTCTTGCTGTTGATAGGCATCCCGTGGAATCCAGATTCCTGCTGCATTAAAAGCTGCTTGCATTAATCCTGAGCAGTCAAAGTTAGGAGGTACGGTTCCACCCCATAGGTATTCGTTTTTAACAGTCATGGCAGTTTCAACATAGGCGATCGCTTGGGGGATTTTAGTTATAATTTCTGCTTCTGATAACTCTATTGGCTCATAGGAATACTCTACAGGGCGGAGATGAAACAAATTACGGACAAATCCTGTATATCCATCTTCTAAAAGCTGAACCTGCAGAACCTCTGGTTGCAAAATTTTTAGGTATCTTCCCCCTGCCATTTGCGTTGCTAAGGATGTGAAATTGGGGGAGTCATAGATATTAATATCAATAAAACTTTGATAGATGGGCATTTTTATTAATAATGAATTAATTTATCTCAGTTACTTAGGGCTGGCAGAATCCCTTTGATTTTGGTTCGATGTATTTCTGTTATTTCTTTCAGTAGTCCATCAACTGAACAAAATACGGCTACAAAATACAGCAATAATAAAATATCCTATAGACATATTGCTCACTGCTATTGACGTTAGTTCTATTTTCTAACACTCTGAACTGTGAGTTTCTTTTTCCCTTTTTTAGCTGCACATTGCGGTAAGTTTTAGAGTTTACATTCATCCAATTCACTTTAGGTAAATACCCTTAATTATGTTTAAGTCTAACCCGCATCATATTTCCCATCCTGTTGTTAGTGTAATTGGTGCAGGCAATGTTGGCAGTACCTTGGCACAAAGAATTGTGGAAAAAAATCTTGCGGATGTGATCCTCTTGGATGTAGTTGCAAGTAGGTCTCAAGGTGTAGCTTTGGATTTAATGCAGGCAAGAGCTTTAGAAAATCATGATCGCCAAATTATTGGGACTGATGACTATACCCATACAAAAGATTCTGATGTAATTGTAATTACCGCAGGAGTGCCAAGGAAAGATGGGATGAGTCGGGACGATCTACTAAAAATTAATGCCAAGATCGTTTCTGAGGTTACACTTAGGGCAATTTCCCACTCTCCTAATGCCGTAATTATAGTTGTTACTAACCCATTAGATGTGATGACCTATTTGACATGGGAAATTAGTGGGTTTGCGACTAATAAGGTGATGGGTATGGCAGGGGTACTTGATGCTTCAAGATTTCAAGCATTTATTGCCATGGAACTAGGTACATCAACGGCTGATATTAATGCCATGGTTATGGGTGGACATGGCGATTTAATGGTACCTCTACCTCGGTATTCTACGGTTAGTGGAGTACCAATTACGGAATTGATGTCTGCGGATGCGATCGCCCGTCTAGTTGATAGAACTCGCAATGGGGGTGCGGAAATTGTCAAGCTATTACAAACAGGAAGTGCTTATTTTGCCCCAGCATCAGCTGCTTACCTAATGGTTGAGTCAATTTTACGTAATCGTCGCCGCATTATTCCCGCCGCAGCCTACTTACAGGGAGAGTATGGCTTGGAAGGACTATTTATGGGGGTACCAGTTCAGTTAGGACAAGAGGGTGTTGATATGGTCGTAGAGCTGGGCTTATCCCCAGAAGAATTAGAGGCTCTACACACCTCAGCTACATCAGTGCGGGCGAATATTCAAAGACTAAAAGCTATTCATGAAAGATAAGTTTGATCGACACAAATCTTTAAGATATATTAGTAATAGTAAACTTTTACATAGTTATTTCCATAGTTTGCTGTGATCAAGCCATTGAAACCGAACAATTTAGAAATAGACGTTAGGATACGGTAATTTTTTGTGAATAATCAAGTACTAAATTCTGACTCTTCTCCAAGGCGATCGCTTTATGTATCCCTCATAATCGGTATTCTGATTTTAGCTATAGTTGTTATGGGGTCTATGTTTTTTTTGAATAAAACTGATGCTTATACTGAGGCAGTTTTGAAACTAGAAGGTGATCCAGTCAAAGGTAGATCAATATTTGTCATGAATTGTGTTGCCTGTCATGGACAGTGGGCAGATGGTAAAGTAGGACCTAGTTTAAAAAATGTCTCGGAAAGACTATCAAAATCAAGATTAATTCATCAAGTTGTTAGCGGTGAGACTCCTCCAATGCCTCAGTTTCAGCCTGCTATTGAGGAGATGGCTGATCTATTAAGTTATCTAAGTCAGCTTTGATTTTTCTGATTTTGTGTTAACTTTTACGTTAATTAGATGGAGGCTCTGAGGTGTTTTCTAAGACTGGAATAGCTGCTGGCTTAAGTTTATCTATAAGAGATGGAATTAAATTCTTTGCGATCGCTTCTCGTTGAATCACCATAACTACACTTACCAAGGTTAAAACTACCCCAATCCACTGGAACGTAGTCAGCATTTCTCCTAAAAATATGTAACTGAAGAGCATGGCAAAAATCGGGGTTAAGAAAATTAAGGCACTGACACTGGTAAGGTTTCCCACTGATGCTAAATAAAAGAATATCCCGTAGGTAAGCGCCGTTCCAAATAAAGTTGCGTATCCTAAACCCACCCAACTCGATGAATCAAGATTACTGACTTGCTGAGTTTCAAAAAAGATAGATAGGATAAATAATGGCACTCCACCCAAGACCATGTGCCACCCCGTAGCCACGATCGCATCAGCATGTTGACGTACATACCTAATAATAATTGTACCGAAGGACATAGACAGTGCAGCCAGCAGCATAAGAAACTCGCCACTGTGAATTAGGCTGAACCAACTGATGGAACTAGCTCCTTGAAAGATCGTTAAATCAGTATGGAGAATCCGCACTATCCATTGTTCGGGCAATCCACATAGGCTAATTCCCAAAACTCCGATTGCTAAACCCAGCCAACCCCAAATTCCAATAAACTCACCAAATAACAGCCTTGAAAGTATGGCAACTACAAGCGGTTGAGCATCAATCAGTACAGCCCCCAGACCCGCCCCAGTATTAACTAAGCCCTCGGTTAAAAATCCTTGAAACATTAACCCATCCACGATCGCAAACATCAAAATCCATAACCATGCCTTTAAGGTTTTAGGCTGAGGCAACTTAAGTACCAAGGTTAAACCTAGAATAATGATCCCAGCAGGTACAAGCCGAAATCCTGCCAGAAATAAAGGCGAAGTGTTAGGGATTACTGCCTTCATCGCTACCATAGACGTACCTAAAAAGAAAAACGGGGCAATTAGGAACAGTGGTGACTTGGTGAATGCTGGAGTTTGAGGTGAATCCATAGTGCTTTCATTAAAGGGTGTATCTAAATTGATATTAATTTAAATTTTGTGTACTGTATACATTACCTAATTCCCAAACCACAATTGTAGTAATGATTACAGGATTAGGTTTGAATTTTTTATGTAAACATCAAATTCAATGTATACTGTATACAGACAAAATTTAATCTACTAAAATTGCCTCAATTATGAAGAATATCTACAAGCAAATCTGTGTTCTTTTTATCGGTTTAGCCTTTGTGATCTTGAATTTTATGTCTGCTTCAGAAGTCTATGCAAAGACTCAAGATGATTACAAAACCGAATATAAGTCTGAGTCCTATCAACAAAAGCAAGCCAGCACCCAAGACGCTAAGGGTTTTGAACAAAATACTCAACCAAGTCAAAAGGAATATAGTCAAAAAGAACAAGACCAAAAAGATTATCAGCAAACTAAACAGGATTACCAAAATTCCAGTGAGTCATACACTCAAAACGGTAAACAGTATCAGCAAGAGTCTCAGAAATAAATTGGAGATTTAAGAATTATCTATAAATTTTTAATTAAATTTTTATGATTATAAATAGGGTTAAAAAGACTATATCAGTTCTATTGATAGGGTTTGCTTGTCTATGCCTGAATGTATGGATGTCACCTGTGGCGATCGCCTTTGAAAGTACTCAAAATAATCAAAGTAATCAAGAGCTTAATCGCCCCGCAACTTTATCAGCTTTGGATCGGAATTTTCCCATAAAAGTTTACGACCAACCTAATGCAGTTAATGGCAAGAATGAATTAGGTTATGGCTTATCGGGTGACAAGGTAACTTTGCTTCAAAAAGTTGGTAGTAACAATGGGCAATCATGGTATTTAGTCAGGTTTGATAACGCCTCTAAATCAGAAGGTTGGGTCAGTGATAATTATATTTCTCTAAGTCCCCAAGAAGCACCTTTGAGTCGGTATCTGGGCAATCAAACAGGACAACAGCAACAAACTTCTCAGCAGAATCAGCAAGGTTTTTACAGTCAAAGGTAGTATATTACGCTACCCGATCATCAGGCACTCTAAGATATTCTGAGTAATCTTCAATTCAGTTTTCGGTAACAAGTTTCAGATAATTAAATATGGTTAATCCATCCTTAAAGGCGGTGCGGGGGGCATTTGTTGATTTTGTGGATGATCCGTTCTCCACATCTCAATTAAACAGTGAATTACAAAGCGTTCGCTATTTGCAGGATGGTTTATTAATTATCGAAGATGGCAAGATTATTGAATTTGATACCTACTCTAACCTTAGCGATCGCTATGCTCAGATTCCAACGGAAGTTCATGAAGGCTTGATTTTACCGGGATTTATTGATTTACATGTTCACTATCCGCAAACGGAAATGATTGGCGCATACGGGGAGCAGCTTTTAGCATGGCTAGATAAGTATGTATTCCCCACGGAGTCTAAGTTTCGAGATGTTGACTATGCCCGTCAGATTGCTTCCTTTTTTCTCGATGAGCTATTACGAAATGGCACAACTTCAGCCGTAGTCTTAACAACAATCTTTCCTGCGTCGGTCGATGTCTTGTTTGAAGAGGCACAAAGACGAAATATGCGATTAATTGCGGGTCAGGTGCTGATGAGTCGAAATGCGCCCGAATATTTGCTGAACGAACCCCAAAAGGCTTACGCAGAGAACCGAGAGCTAATTCAGAAGTGGCACGGGCAAGATCGATTACTCTATGCGATTACACCCCGTTTTGCCATTACCTCCACTGATGCTGAACTTAAATTAGCAGCAAAATTAAAAGAAGAGTATCCCGATTTATATATTCATACCCACTTATCGGAAAATCTGAAGGAAATAGAATTTACGGCGGCACTTTTTCCGACAAGTAAGGACTACTTAAATGTGTATGAGCAGTTTGATTTAGTGGGTGATCGCTCAATTTTTGCCCATTGTGTGCATTTAGATGAATCAGCCTTTGAACGGATGTCTAATTCTGGGGCAGCGATCGCTTACTGTCCAACTTCTAATTTATTTCTAGGTAGTGGTTTATTTAAATTGCATCAAGCTAAATCGCCCGAATATCAAATTAAAGTGGGAATAGGTTCGGATGTGGGAGCGGGAACAAGTTTCTCTCAACTTAAATCGATGGGGGAAGCTTATAAAATTTCTCAACTGCAAGGACAGAGTTTATCTGCGTTTAAGGCTTTTTACCTTGCCACCTTGGGCGGTGCTAAGGCTTTATCCCTAGATGATAAAATCGGTAGCTTTGATCGGGGTAAAGAAGCGGATTTTGTGGTTTTAGATGTCAATGCCACACCTCTACAAGCTTTACGAAATAGGGCAACTAAAGGGGATTTTTCCTTAGAGGCGATCGCTTCACAGTTATTTGGTTTGATGACCTTGGGCGATGAGCGTTCCATTAAAGCTACCTATGTGGCTGGTAAATTGGCTCTATGATTAGCTTAGGGAATAGGTTCGGAAAATTCCTATTTAGACTTTTACTTGGCTGTTTAGTTGGGTTTTTTGCAATTTTTCCCCTATATTTGCCCGTTCAGGCTGAAGTAAGTTCTGAGCTTTTATCTAATCCGAATGATGGGATTAATTTAATTACGAACAGTTCAATTCAGAAAATTATCGTTTCTACAACCACAGATTCAGGGGAAGGCTCTCTGCGTGAGGCAATTATTAAAGCCAATGCTGATCCAGATATAAATATTATTGACTTAAGCACAGTTAAGGGAGCCATTACTCTTAAAAGTCCACTACCCGCAATTACAAGTGACCTGTCTATTCGTGGCAACGGTGATGAGATTATCAGTGGTAATAATGCCCATCGTGTGTTTTATGTTAAAAGCGGCAATGTTAATTTAACTGATTTGACTATTGCGAATGGCTTGGCAAAAGGTACTGATAGTATCAATGGCAGTGGTGCTGGGGCAGGTATGGGCGGTGGTTTATTTATCCAAGATGGCAAAGTTAACCTAGACCGAGTTGTATTTGATGGGAATAAAGCGATCGGTGGTAATGGGAATTTAGTACCAATCAAACCATCTATTCAAAATCGGGCTAATTACTTCTCAATTAACCGTGGAGCGATCGCCCATGTTAACGGTATTAGTACAGACGGATTTAGATCAGAAGGTTTAGGTATTAGCAATGAGAAGATTAAATATCAGATAAACCGTGGTGCTGTGGCTGGGGTTAATGGCATTGGCGTAAATGGCATTGGCAGTATAGTTTTTGGTGGCGGCGGTGGGTTTGGTGGGTTTGGGAATGCGGGCAATGGTGGCAATGGCGGTAATGGCGGCAGTGAAGGTGGTAATGGCGGCAACGGCGGTAATGGTGGTGATGGAGGAACAGGAATATTTGGAGATTTTGGTCACGGGTTGGAGGATGGCAGTATTGGAGCGATCGCCTTTGGTGGCGGTGGAGGATTTGGTGGGTTTGGCAATGCGGGTAATGGCGGTAATGGTGCCAATATTATAAAAGTTGGTAATGGCGGAAACGGTGGTAATGGCGGAAATGGCGGCTTTGGTGGCGGCGGCGGTAGTGGTGGCTACGGCGGACAAATAGGTAGGTTAGGCATACCCGGAAAAGCTGGTTTTGGTGGCGGAGATGGGGCTGTGGGGTTTGGTGGAGCGGGTGCTGGTTTGGGTGGAGGTCTTTTTTTGCGCGTTGGTGAACTTAAGTTAATTGATTGTATTTTTCGGCATAACCAAGCGATCGCTGGCACAGGAATTACTGCTGCCCAAGGCAAAGGAGGAGCAATATTTATTCTTTCACCTGATCTGAATTTTGAAACAGATGCTCAAACAAGAATTGGAACAGCTAAAGCCACAGCCTTAGTCTCCTTACCTAAGTTTATGGATAACAGAGCATCCCATGCGGGTAACACCCCTACAGATAATTCCAATATTTTTGGGGTATTGCAGACTGATTTTTAGAGTTCTTCAGTAAGAACTAAATCACTATGCGAGAGAGTCAAGTAAAATGTGTAAACTCTGATTCATCAAGTATTTCTTTTGAGATGTTCTGGTCTGTGCTGAAACACCTTATGAGTTTACTGAGACCTGAATTCCCTCATTAGGCTGTATCCTTGGTAATAGCGGGCTATGGCTTACCTTATATTAGGCTGACTATCAAGCTCAATACCAAGCCTGTATCTAGTAATATAGATTTAGAACCTGTCAAAATCCTAACTATGCTCACTGGTGCTGAAATCCGCTCTAAATTCCTAAAATTCTATGAAGAACGTGGTCATAAAGTTTTACCTAGTGCCTCTTTAGTTCCCGAAGACCCCACGGTATTGCTGACGATCGCTGGTATGTTGCCATTTAAACCCATATTTCTAGGACTGAAAGAAGCAGAAGTTCCCAGAGCTACGACTTCTCAAAAATGTATCCGCACTAATGATATTGAAAATGTGGGCATAACTAAGCGGCACCATACCTTCTTTGAGATGTTGGGAAATTTTAGTTTTGGTGATTATTTTAAGAAGCAGGCAATCGCATGGGGATGGGAATTAGTGACTCAAGTATTCGGTATTCCCCCAGAACGATTAATTGTTAGCGTATTTCATGAAGATGAAGATGCTTTTGCAATCTGGAGAGATGATATTGGCATTCCTGCCCACCGCATTCAACGCATGGGAGAAGATAACTTTTGGGCATCGGGAGTAACGGGACCCTGTGGACCTTGTTCAGAAATTTATTATGATTTTAAGCCCGAACTAGGCGACAAACATATTGATTTAGAAGATGACGATCGCTTCTTAGAAGTCTATAACCTAGTATTCATGGAGCTAAATCGAAATAGTGATGGTAGTTTTACTCCGCTTAAAAAGCAAAATATTGATACGGGCTTAGGCTTAGAGCGAATGGCGCAAGTATTACAGGGTGTGCCAAATAATTACGAAACGGATTTGATTTTTCCGATTCTGAAAACGGCGGCAGATATTGCTGGTATTGACTATCATCAAAGTGATGAGAAAACTAAAACTTCCCTAAAAGTAATTGGCGATCATGTTCGTTCCGTAGTCCACATGATTGCGGATGGAATTACAGCTTCCAACGTGGGACGGGGTTATATTTTACGCAGATTATTGCGGCGGGTAGTGCGTCATGGCAGGTTGATTGGGATTTCTGGGGAATTTACAACTGTTGTGGCAGAAATGGCGATCGCTCTATCGGAACAGGCATATCCCAATGTTAGAGAAAGAGAAGCAATAATTAAATCGGAACTCAGCAAGGAAGAGAATCGCTTTTTGCAAACCCTAGAGCGAGGGGAAAAACTCTTAGCAGAAATTCTTACTAGTCCAGAAATTCAAGATAGTAAAGTAATTAAAGGAACGGATGCCTTTACCCTATACGATACCTACGGATTTCCCTTAGAACTCACCCAAGAAATTGCCGAAGAAGAAGGTTTGTCAGTAGATGAAGAAGGCTTTAAGGTGGCGATGCAGGAACAGCAAGAACGCTCCAAAGATGCCCATATTGATATAGATTTATTAACTCAGATCAACTGGTCAGAAATTGCTAAACAAGTTCCTAAAACCGAATTTATTGGATATACTCACACCTATGCTGAAGGGATAGTCAAGCTAATTTTAGTTAATGGTCAAGTTGTAGATACGGCTGTTGCGGGCGATCGCATTCGGATAATTTTAGATCAAACGCCTTTTTATGCTGAATCTGGTGGTCAAGTTGGCGATAAAGGTTATCTTTCCCTCAGTGATACAATTATTCGCATTGATGATGTCCAAAAGGAATCTGATTTATTTATTCATATTGGGCAAGTGGAGCGAGGAGAAATTACCTTAAATAGCGTAGTTAATGCTCAGGTTGCTAAAAGTGATCGCCGACGTATTCAAGCACATCACACTTCTACCCATCTACTGCAAGCTGCTCTAAAGAAAATTGTTGATCCCAATATTGCCCAAGCAGGGTCTTTAGTGACAAGCGATCGCCTGCGGTTTGACTTTAATCTATCTCGTGCCGTTACGACTGCCGAAATTAGAGAAATTGAAAACCTAATCAATACTTGGATTCTGGAGGCACATCCATCAGAAATTACTGTAATGCCGATCGCTGAAGCAAAGGCTAAAGGAGCAGTGGCGATGTTTGGGGAAAAGTACGGGGCAGAAGTGCGGGTGATTGATATTCCCAATGTCTCTATGGAACTGTGCGGTGGTACCCATGTGGCAAACACTTCGGAAATTGGTATCTTTAAAATCATTTCTGAGTCGGGGGTTGCCTCTGGAATTAGGCGCATAGAGGCGATAGCGGGACAGGCTGTGGTAGAGTATTTGAATATTAGAGATGGCATTGTCAAAGAACTGAGCGATCGCTTTAAGATTAAACCTGAAGAAATCTCCGACCGTGTTACTAACCTGCAAAATGAATTAAAGAACTCCCAAAAGCAAACTGAAATCTTACAAAGAGAACTAGCTCTCCTTAAATCTGAAAATCTAATTACTCAAGCAGAAGTAATCGGGGATTTTAAAGTCCTAGTTGCGGAAATTAAAGGGATAGATGCGGAATCCTTAAAAGTCGCAGCCGAACGCTTACAAGCAAAGTTGGGAAATAGTGCTGTGGTGCTTGGCTCTGTTCCTGAACCTGATAAAGTTTCTTTAGTGGCTGCTTTTAGCCCTGAAATGATAAAAAGAGGATTGAATGCTGGGAAATTTATTGGAGCGATCGCTAAAATTACTGGTGGTGGTGGTGGTGGTCGTCCTAATTTGGCTCAAGCGGGCGGAAAGGAACCATCTAAACTATCAGAAGCTCTATCAAAAGCGAAATCTGAATTGCGGAATAGTTTAGATAAATAAAGGAATAAAAAATTCTCTTTTGCTATGATTAAATTCATACCGAATCAGAAAAGGAATTCTAATTTTGCGTATATGTTCCGACCTGTAATTTGAATTTTTCATCTCTAATGATATTTCTCAATGGTTTACTTAAAATTTTTCTAATGCTTAAATTTGCATTTAGAGCCAGAAGAAAAGATACAATTACTTCAGCAAATACCTAAATAATCACACAAAATACAAATCACAAAATATTATGGAACTGAAAAAAGGAGCCTTGGTAACAGTAATCCGTGAGAAGCTAGAGGGCAGTCTGGAAGCACAAGCTAATGATCCACGTTGGTCTGCCTATGTGTTTGAAACCAAAGGTGAAGTTGTAGAACTGCGGGGGGAATATGTGCAAGTTAAATTTGCCGCCGTCCCAACTCCCCCAATCTGGCTAAATAAAGATCAATTGCAAGCAGAATAAAAATCACTACACAAGCCTACAAAAGACTGTAAATTACCCCCGTTCTAACAACCATGATTTCTAACAAGGTAATGCTTGATGGCAATTAATTTTGCGGGTAAAGACCTACGAGGGAAATCCTTTAGAGGGCAGAACTTAAGGGGAGCAGACTTTAGCAATGCCGATATTCGTGGGGCAGACTTTACTAAGGCAATTCTAACAGAGGCTAATTTTAGTAATACTAGAGCCGATGTGGGTGAGGGTTGGACAGATTTGGATCGCCAAGATTCTCCACCTACTAATTTTACCAATGCAAATATTTGTGGTGCTAATTTCTGCAAAGCTAACCTAAGCAGAGCCAACTTCAGTCATGCCAAAGCAGGCTTAAAAGATTATTGGGGTATTTTTTTGCTGGCGATCTCCTTCTCTATGTCAGCACTGACAGGGGCGTTATCGGGAGTAACTGATTATCTACTTTCGACTATTAGTTCATCTAATGTTCCTTACTTATATGTCGCCTTAACCCTAGTAGTGTTCTTTTATGTGGTTTTAAAAAAAGGATTGGGGATAGCTTTAATCTTTGAAGGATTACTCTGCTTAGTTGCTCTAGGTATTTCTTGGACATTGCATACCGTTTTAAAATTTGCTCAATCTCAATCAACCCCATCAACCGAATTAATTAAGGCGATCTCCGAGGCATTAAATACAGTAGCGGCTCCCATTTTGGCAATAACTATAACTGGGGCATTAGCTTGGACAATCGCCCTTGCCATTCTCTCTTCTACGGCTATTACTTTAGCAGGGGCAGTATCTGGAGCATTAGCAATGGTGGCTTTTATAATTGTTTCCGTATTTATAACCGTTAAATTCGTGGGAGAAGGTGCAATCTTTTTATCCCTATTTGCCCTTTTATTAGGTACAGTCATAGCGTGGCGGACATTAGCAGGGGATGAGGTATTTTTACCATTGCGATCGCTAGTAATTAACTTGACTACATTTAGAAGCACCAATTTTCAAGAAGCTAACTTAACGGCAGCGAACTTTACCTTTGCCACGCTCAAGGGTGCCAATTTCTCTAAAGCAGAGCTAAATCAGGTTTCTTGGTATCGTACCTATGGCTTAGATGAGTCAAAACTTGGCACTAGTAATTTAAATAATCCTAAAATTCTTAACCTAGTAGTTACCAAAAAAGGACGTAACGGCTTATTTGCAGGGCTAGGAATGCAAGGGCTAAATTTAGAAAATGCCGACTTGCAGGGAGTAAACTTTTCCCATAGCAGTTTGGATAGTGCCATTCTGCGTGGGGCAAATTTGAAAAACGCCAAGCTGATTGAGACTAATTTAAAAAATGCGGATTTAGATAATGCAAATTTAGATGGTGCGGATTTAAGTAATGCCAAACTCCAAGATACAAATTTTGGTTAAGGCTAAACCAGCCTAGCCTTTAATTTTACTCAGTATCATCATGGGCAAAGCGGCGATAGAGATAGTCTAGGGCGTAATTTCGTAGTTCATAATATTCAGGATTTTCCATAATTCTGGTGCGGTTACGGGGACGAGGAAAAGGAATATCGATGATTTCACCAATGGCGGCGGCGGGACCATTAGTCATCATCACCAATCGATCTGCCAAGAATAAAGCCTCATCAATATCATGGGTAATCATTAATACCGTGCAGCGATAATCGTTCCAGATTTTGAGCAGTTCTTCTTGTAGTTCCTCCTTAGTAATAGCATCTAATGCACCAAAGGGTTCATCTAAGATTAAAACTTGGGGACGGATAGCTAAAGCACGGGCGATCGCTACTCTTTGTTTCATTCCTCCCGATATTTGTGTGGGCTTTTTATCGGCGGCATCACTTAACCCAACTAAAGCAAGGTGATCTCGAACTATTTTCTCTTTTTCGGCTTTTGACTTCTGGGGATAAACGGAATCTACACCCAAATGGATATTTTCAAAGGCTGTTAACCAAGGTAGAAGGGCATAGTTTTGAAATACCATCATCCGATCTGGTCCTGGCTCAGTAATGCGCTTACTTTGAAGCCTTACTTCTCCCTGCGTGGGTTTATTAAAGCCAGAAACCATATTCAATAGGGTGGATTTTCCACAGCCTGAGTGTCCAATCAGACAAATGAATTCTCCTTCATACACAGTTAGATTAACATCCTTAAGGACGGTATATCCCTCTGGTTGAGAGGTGGGATAAATTTTGGAGACATCCGTAATTGTTAAAAATGGTTCCTTAGGCGGGAGTGGATGGGAATTCCCAGATGCTGGTATGTCAGTCTGATTGGTGGAAATTACTTGCATATTTTTTAATTATTTATGGATTTTAAGAATAGATTTAAGAGGCTACCTTGAAGATTTTAGGCGCATCCAGAATTACATCAGCAATATGAATATCACTTTTGATCTCTAGATCGTTAAGATAGCCAATGGGGTCATCAGTATTAAAAATAGTGCCATCAAAAAGCTGAATCGGTGGGCGTTTGTAGCCTATTTCTAGCATTCCCAGTTCCCTAGCGGCTGTACTAAAAGCGGAAACATTGCAGATTCTCTCTAATATCTCTACCCAATTTCGGGGAAAAGGAACCGTTGCCCATCGTGCCATCTGGGTCATAATCCAAAGTTGCTCCGTACGGCTAGGACGATTAATGCCGGTGCCATAAAACTCATGATGGGCATATTGGCGCAGGGGCTGATCGATCGCACAGGTATAGAGGTCTGGATCACCGATATTGATATATTTAGGTTCAGTATCTACATATTCAGGACGGCACAGAATTTGGCGAATTTCTTCAGCATTTTCAGGCTCGGCGCAATACTCACAGGCTTCCAGTAGGGCTTTAATTAAAGCTAGATGGGTATTTGGATATGCCAATGCCCAATCTTCTCTAACTCCTAGCACCTTACCCGGATGTCCTAGCCAAACTTCTAAATCCGTGGCAATTGTATAGCCGATGCCTTCAGTGGCAGCACGAATATTCCAAGGTTCTCCCACACAGTACCCATCAATATTTCCAGCTTTAAGATTGGCAACCATTTGGGCGGGGGGAATAGTTGTGAGGATGACATCGTGATCGGGATGAATCCCACCTGCAGCTAACCAATACCGTAATAAAAGATTATGCAAAGAGGAAGGATGTACCATGCCCAAAGTATGAACACGATCGCGGGTTTGCAAAAGAGATTGCTTAAAATCATTTAAGGAAAATACGCCTTGATCATAAAACTGCTTGCCTAGAGTGATGCCATTGCCATTACGGGTAAGAGTAAGAGAAGTGGTCATGGGGACAGGTTTGCCTTCTCGACCGCCAAGGGTAAGCCACAGAGGCATTCCTGCTGGGACTTGGGCAGCATCAAGATAGCCCCTGACTAGATCGTCGGTAATTCCCCGCCAACTGGGTTCCCGCACTAAGTTCACTTCATCCAAACCATGTTTAGCAAAGAATCCTTTTTCCTTAGCGATCGCCAAGGGCGCACAGGCAGTCAAAGGTACAAACCCGATTTCAAGGTTTACTTTTTCTAAACCATAGCGGCTAGTGATCGTTTTACTTCTAGATTTAAACTTCTTATCCTTTTTTTGCTGATTCAGAAAATAAATGATCTCACTGCGCATACTGTAATAGCTGGGATGATTCACAACTTCCAAGCGGTGACGAGGGCGGGGAATATTAACTTCCATAATTTGCCCAATATGGGATTCTGGTCCATTGGTTAACATCACTACGCGATCGCTCAGTAATAAAGCCTCATCCACATCATGGGTAACCATAATTGCTGTGACCTGATTCTCTTCGCAAATCTCCATTAATTTCTCTTGCAGATTACCTCTAGTGAGAGCATCCAAAGCCCCAAATGGCTCATCTAGCAGTAATAACTTAGGACGAATAGATAAAGCTCTAGCGATCGCTACCCGTTGTTTCATCCCTCCCGAAAGTTGTCCAGGTGGTTTATCCGCAGCATGGCTCAGTCCCACCATTTTGATATTGTGATCAATAATGCTCTTCTGCTCATCTGGGGATAGATGTCCTAATACCTGCTCAACTGCTAGGGCAATATTCTGGCGCACCGTCAGCCAAGGTAACAGTGAATAGTTTTGAAAAACAACCATGCGATCGGGCCCTGGACGAGATACCCGCTCATCTTCCAGCATGACAATTCCACCTGTTGGCAAATCTAAACCTGCAATCATATTAAGCAAAGTGGATTTACCACAGCCAGAGTGACCAATTAGGGATATAAATTCACCTTTCTTTATTTGAAGGTCGATACCTTTAAGGGCAATATATTCTTTCCCACCGCCCAAGGGGAAAACTTTTTCAACCTGCTCAACTGTAACAAAATTACTCATTTTAAAATCTCTTTCTATAAATTTCTATAAATTGAATTAAGACTGTTTCTGCTCTTCAGAAACAATTAATGTCTGTATCCATGCAACGGTACGGTCAAGAATCAAACCAACAGCACCTATGTACACCAAAGCCAAAATCACTTCACCTACTCTGTCATCGGTGTAAGCATTCCAAATAAAGAAGCCAATCCCCACAATCCCCGACATGATAATCTCTGCGGCAATAATCGCCAGCCAAGCCAGACCAATAGAAATACGCAGTCCAGTAAAAATATAGGGAAGAGCAGAGGGAATTAAAATCTTGAAAAAATACTTCTGGCGAGATAGTTTGAGTACCCGCGATACATTACGGTAATCTTGGGGTATCTGTTTTACTCCCACAGCCGTATTGAGCAGAATGGGCCAAACCGCCGTGATAAAAATCACAAACAATGCTGCAGGTTCGTTTTGTCGGAGAGCAGCCAGAGCGATCGGAACCCATGCTAAAGGTGGAACTGTGCGTAGAAATTGGAATAGTGGATCAAGAGCCTTATCAATTACGGGGGTGGTTCCAACTAAAATGCCCGTTCCAATTCCCACGATCGCCGCTAGTGAATACCCCTTTGCTACCCGCTCAAAACTAGCTAAGGTTTGCCAAAATAGCCCTTTATCTGTTCCACCCTTATCATAGAATGGATAGAGTAGTAGATTGCGAGTTGATTCCTCTGAGAGTATATTAATTGGTCCTGGTAGCTTAATTAAGCCGATGCTAGATAGAATTTGCCATAGAAATAGGAACCCTAAAAGTCCAATGATAGGAAGTACCCAATTCTGAGCATTCTTTTGCCAAAACTTGAACAGAGATCTAGATAGATTTCCGTTACGATTACCAATATTTGCTGCCATAGATTTTATCCTGTGAGAATTAATTGAATTTAGTTACAGCCTATTTAATGACTAAGGGATGCATAGGGGAGTAGCCCTAACCTCTGCACCCCATGTACAAAAGACTCTATTTAAGGAACAGACTTAGAATGTGAAGGTAGTCCGAACTACCCCAACAGTTGCCGTAGGAGCATTATTGATGCCCTCTGGATTAAAGACAAAAAACACACCTGGGGTAATACTGATGTTTTTGGACAATCTAAAATTAAAGTAACCTTCTAATTGATAAGGTGTTGCCGTAAAACCAACGGGAATTATGGCTTTTCCTCCGACTGAACTGCGCGCTAAAGGTTGCCCAAAGATAATCCCAGCCGTGTTGCCCTCTTTGAATACATCGCTAAAGTGAAATCCAGCCATCCAACTCGTAAAGGTCGTTGACGCATCTACCCCAGTGAGGTTAGCAAAAATCCAAGCACCCGATACATTAAAAGCAATCTTGGGAGTAACTCGCCATGTGAGGGTTCCACCTACAGAATTTAGCCTGATAGGGTTAATTATTGAAGTACCTGGACCAACTATTGAGCCAATATCAAGAGCAGCTAATCCAGTGCCCAAAATATTAATCTGGTGATAGCTATTCGCATAATTAATGCCGATATCAAGATTAGAAGTTGGTTTAAGAGTAAGTTGAGTTGAGATAATCGTACTGCCGCCAAAGAAGCCAGCACCGACAGGAGTTCCAGGAACCCCCAGATCGTTAGGCAGTGCTGCATTGATGCTTCCATATAAAGCGCGGAAATCAACTTGATCGGATGGATTCCAAATAAATCCAACAGCAGAAGCTAAACCAGTGCCAGATGTGCCACCAGATACGCGATAAGCTGCATTATATCCCTGTCCAAACCGAGAGATTGCACCCTGTCCCTCGCTGGCAAAGGGGCTGATGGCAGGAAAAGCGTCGGATACTTCGGCACTGGTGCCTGCAAACATCGTGAACTTACTAGCTACTGGAAAAATATACAGCAACTTATAGAGATTGACTGAATTAGCAGCTACTACGTTACCAAGAGGTCCGTTAACATTAGTTCCAGGAAACTGAGGCTCATAACCTAAACGCACATTACTAGCACTCAATCCTACACCATCTGCATATCCTAACGTACCTTGAAGGCTAGAGGCTCCTCCACCAAGGTTATAAGCTTGCAAACCAGTAATTAATAAATCTTTACCAGTAAAACTAGTTAATAAATTGAGACGAACTCGATTGTTGAAAACAATATTAGTATTTGTTCCCCCAGTTTTAGTATTCGCACCCGTTGCCCCTGCCACACCCAAAATTACTTCGCCACTCAGTTTGGTTGTGGTTGAGAACTGTTGAGCTTCTAACTCTGCGGTTTTACTTTCCACGGCATCGACACGCCCACGCAAGGCAGTAAGTTCAGCCGCAAAATCCTCTTGGAGTTTTCGTAAAGTTGCTAAATCTTCCTTACCTACCTTGTCAGATAATCCAGAAGAGATTAATTCATTAACCTTATCCAGACAGGCATTCAGTCCCGCCGCAAACTCATATCTACTCAAAGCTCTCTGTCCCCGATAGGTTTTATCTGGATACCCAGCTATACATCCATATCTTTCCACAAGAGATTGCAAAGAGGTGAAAGCCCAATCTGTTGGTTGAACATCAGATAGCTGAGAAACAGAGGTAACATTTTCGGAAATATTCTTACTTCCGCTATCATTTTTGATTTGAGTTATGACCGTACTTGGACTTTTAGTTGTCGATGATGACTGAGAGCTAATTGGAGTGGAATCTGAAACCTCAGGTCTTGTTTCAGCATTCACAGCAGAGGTGACCCCGATAGATAAACAAGAAGTTAGTATGAGAAATCTGGTTGTATAGTTTTTTAACATGAATATTCCTGATCAAATTAGTGAGGTGTTCGTTTTATAAATTCTTAGAATCGAAGTTATATAGGATTTGGAAAGAAAAAATTTCACAGATCAATTAGCTTAGGAGGATAACTTTTCCAGATGAGATACTTTTGCTAGGAATTCGCCTGATTCTAGACAAGCGGATAAATTTTGATAGAAAAATTAAATTTATTAAGGGAAAAGGATAAAAATCTTCTCATCCCTTCTAATTTTTTGAGCAAAGGAATATGATTTTCTATTCCTAGATCAATTTCATACTTGAAGGCTAGAGAATTTTTTTTATACCTTCTTAATCTTCAATCCATCAAGATAGGCTTGAGGATTTTCTGGATCAAATTTTGTACCATCGAAAAACTCCTCAATTCCACGGGAGGTACTAGTAGGAATATCTGCTGCAGGAATACCTAACTCCTTTGCTGCTTCTCGCCAGAGGTCTTCACGGTTAACTTTTTTAATTAAGTCTTTGGCTGTGGCTAAGGTTTCCTTAGGTAAGAAGCCCCAACGCACACTCTCAGTTAAAAACCACAAATCATGACTTTGGTATGGGTAGGAAACATTGCCCTTTGCATCCTTCCAATAGAGAACTGCCAAACTTTTATCATCAATCTTCCGACCATCACCCATGTCATACTTGCCGACAATGGTCTGTTCAAGAACATCCTTAGGAATGTTGTAATACTCTCTAACGGAAACAATATCCACCAGTTCTTTGCGATTATCAAAGTTATCACACCATTGTTGTGCCTCCATAACTGCCTTTAACATTGCCTTCGTCGCTATAGGATTTTTATCTACCCAATCTGCCCGCAGTGCTAAATACTCTTCAGGATGGTCTTTCCAAATTTCCGCAGTCAGCGCAGAGATAAACCCAATTTTGTCTCTTACTAGGCGGTATGACCAAGGATCTCCTGTGCTAAAAGCGTCCATAGTACCCGATTTCAAATTAGCAACAGTTTGGGCGGTGGGTACGGTGAGTAATTCAACTTCATTATCGGGATTAACTCCATTTGCAGCAAGCCAGTAGCGAATCCAAAATTCTTGATTAGCTTTGGGGAAAGTATAGGCAGCCTTAAATTTACTTCCTCCAGACTTCAATTTATCGAAAAATGATTTATCTACCTTCAGTCCAACATTTTGACCTTTGTGTTTCCCAGCGATCGCAATACCATTCCCTTGGGTATTTAATTGCAGCAAAACATACATGGGAACTTTTTGGTTACCTGTGATAATACCTTCGGAAATCAAGTAGGGCATAGGCATTTGCCACTGACCACCATCAATTCCCCCTGCTGCTGCGCCAATTTTGACGTTGTCTCTGGCAGCACCCCAGTTCGCTTGTTTGGAGAGTTCTACATCCGGCAACCCATACTTAGCAAAAAATCCTTTCTCTTTGGCGATAATTAGAGGTGCAGCTTCCACAATTGGTATATAACCAAGCTTTACTTTAGTAACTTCAGGTTTTTGTCCAGTAGCAGTAGTTGTTGCCGTTGGAGCGGCATTGGGGGAAGTGGCTGTGGGGGTATCGCTAGGAGGATTGCCAGTACATCCTTTAAGTAATACTGCTCCTACAGCTGTTGCTCCCGCTTTAGCTAAGAATCTCCGACGTGAAGAGTTAAGATTAAAATCAGACATAGATTATCTCCTTTAATAATTTAGAAATGACATGGGATTAATATCTAATTTTTATAGTCAAACCAAAACCAAGCTGCCTTTTGCGAAGTGTCTGCGTCCTCAATAATTGACACAGAATTCCTTAGGCACCTTCAAGTTTTATCAATAAAAAACTAAGTTACGAAGACTTAGCAGTTGAAAATTGATGACAAATAATTCTTTGCTGTTGCTATCTTAAAGTGAAACTCAAATAGAGTAAAATCTATTCTTTTTATGATAAACATCGACTGACATCTATATTATCTTTTGCTGATATATTGTGATTTTCAGTTTAGAAGTATCACTAAAGTTGCTTAATTACTCAGAAGCTTTTTGGGTCATTAGTAATCCAGCATCAATTATGTCTTCAGGTCTAGTTAAAGGGCAGCCAATCACAATCTCATTAGTTCTAGGAAATTTACTTAACCAATTTTCAAAGGTCTTAAAATTAAAACTGCGGGGGTCAATGCGTGAATGAGATCGATCTACTTTTCTATGGGTGGTAATCCGTTCTAAGGAAACATTTGTTTTAGCAACTAACCAACCTAAGGATTGGTACTGAGCTTTTGTGTAGCCCCTATGGGTAAGCTCATCATCCAAACCATCCTCAGGGGTTTCAAGGGAAATATGATAGGCAAAATTATTAACTGAACTAGAGTACTTAACATTTGTCTTTACGGTTTCTTTTCCCAATGGACTCACAAAAACCGAATTACCTGCCCCAAATGCGCGTTTATCAGGTGGGACAAAATAAATTATAGTTCCGTCTAGGGCTATTAAGGTGTGATAGCTAGCTTGATAATCTTCGTCAGTTTCAAAGGCTTGAAAGTAGTTAATAACGGTGTTTGCAGGTGCAACTGTTTCATGGAGAACAATAATCGGCGGGTAGTTAGCAGGCTTACCTGATACATCTTTGAGATAGCGATCGCCATAGTTAGAAGCGGCTGCTAAAGCAATAATTTCTCTAGGGCTATAGGTAATTGATGGAGGTTGGGTAGAAATAGCTTCTGAAATGGGTGTTACTCTCCGAAATCGCTCTAAGGTAATTGGCGTGGAAGTCAGTTTTGCTGCTAGGGATGGATTAGTTGGGGGTTTAGTTTTACAACCTATGGTCGGGGCAGATTGGTTAAGTTCTGATAAAAAATAAATATCCTGAAGGTTATTTGTCGATGGGAAGAAATTAATTTTTTTAGGACTAATGCGTTGACTAATTAATTTTGGAGAGCCTAAACGAACTTTTGTAAACTCGGCATCAGCCATTGGCGTGATATTAGCTGGTTTGGCAAGGAGCATTAATATCAGTAATGTCAAAAAGAAGATGGCGATCGCTACTAATTGTTTCTGTTGCATTCGCTATTGGCGAGGTTAAATTTGAGGTTAGAATTGAAATAATTCTATAAGGATACTCGAAAGTAATTGGATGTTATATACACCAAAAATGCAAAAGCCACAAAAATCTAAAAGCAAAAACTAAATTTAAGCTAGTCCATAGGGACGTGGATAAGGCTTGAGGAGTTTAGTGGTGCGATAGACATGAAATATCTGCACAATTTGCCCACCCCGCTTAATTGGAATATCTCCCAGTGGAGTAATGCTCTCAAAGTAGCCATCATATTTAGAAATTGGTTCTTCAAATAGTTCCAAAGCTATATACAATCCGTCTTGACCTACCCATTGAGATGTAGATTCCCAAAAGGCAAACCCGCGTAAATCTTGATCAAAGCAGGTAATTGGTGCCTTTGTAATTGGCGCGATCGCCATGCCCAACTGCCCTGATACAAAAAAGTTATTACTAAAAATGTACTTAGACTTTGCTAACTCTGCCTTTAGGCTGGGGGAGTCGATAAATGCCTGACGCACTTGCTTTACATCAATTAACTGGGTAGAGGCATCATCTTTGGCTGCCCAAAATCCTCCAAAAATCGCACCATCCCCCCCTTTTTGGACTAAGCCATTAGCCACATGGGATAAAGCCAAGGTTAAAATAATCATCACCGTTACCCCCGAACCCCATAGCCAATTTCGTACTAGTTTGGGATTACGGTCTTGGGCGATCGCTGCCTGCTGTCCCAAGATTAAAGTCGCCCCAAAAAATCCGGGCATGTGCCAACTGGGTAAAATCTGGCGATACCCACCCATCAGGGTAAAAATTAAAAATACAGGTAAAGATACTGCCAAAATTAATAATTGTTTCTGTTGATCTAGGCTGAGTCTAAGGTTAAAAATTCGATACTTGGAAGTACTTAATATTTGTCCCAAGACCTTAAAATTTGTCCACCAAATCGCAAACCCAAAGGTGGGAAACAAATACCCTACTCCAGCTAGAAAAGTAACTAATAAATTATCTAATCGGTAGCTAACCTCAGGAATAGCACGGGTGCTTTGGAATAAAAACGAGACCCATTGATGCTGAGAATTCCAAATTACTACGGGCGAAATTACTGCTAGGAATAGACATAAACCCCATAAACTCCAGATTGAAACCAGAGCCCTACGGTGCATAGGACTAAATAGACAAAATCCAACTAAGCCAAAGCCTAAAAGTAAAGCATGATATTTACCCAAAAATGCTAATCCAATTAATGCCCCCAACCCTGATAACTTGGCACTAGGTTGATATGTATCCTCAGAATTAAAAAATTCACAGGCAGCCACATAAATCGAAGCAGCCCAAAAAAACATTAACGGACTATCGGGCAGAATTAGGGTACCGAAGCCGACTTGAAAAAATGGAATTGAGGTAGCGATCGCTAGGGTTAAAGTGGCAGTTTTTACGGAAAATAATTTGGCACTAGTGAGATAAATAAATATCAAAGTCCCTGTATATAAAACCAAAGCCCCCAAACGAATCGTTAACTGCGAAACCTCTCCCGTCAGCCATACCCCAAAACCTGTAACGAAAGCAACTAAAGGTGGATGATCAAAATAGGAAAGATTGGGATAAAGAGTGTAGTTATAGTAATAAGCTTCGTCAAAACCAGGTGGTAGAAAATTTGCAATTACTAGCCTAGTTAGCAATCCCCAAATAATGATAGCGATCGCCCATTTATTCACCAACCTATCATTAACCATCAAAACCTCTAATAAAATCCAATAAAAAAGCCCAATAAAAAAGAGGGTACCGATCAAAGCCGTTACACTCTCCCTGAAAATGGTTGCTTAGTCAAGTTTATTAATCAAGTTCTATGTATTTTTTTTACCCGTCTTCCGTTCTAAAACTTCCTTCAAGACTAGAGTTACCAATGCCAACAATCCCAAAACCAAGGATGCGGCAAATGCTTCTTGGGATTGATAGTTCTTGTACGCTTCTTCCACATATAAAGGCAAAGTTTGAGTTAAGCCCGCCAAGTTCCCTGACACCACAGAAACTGCCCCAAATTCACCCATCGCCCTAGCATTAGTCAGCAGTAGCCCATAAAGTAAGCCCCACCGAATATTCGGAATTGTAACCCGCCAGAAAATTTGCCAATCTGTAGCACCTAAAACCCTAGCAGCCTCTTCTTCAGATGTTCCCACTTCTTCTAGTACAGGAATGACTTCACGGGCAACAAAGGGCATAGTAACAACAATTGTAGCAATTACTATCCCCGGAGTGGAAAAGATAATTTTGAGATTATTCTGCTCTAAAAACGGACCAAGCCAGCCATTTCTACCGTAAAGCAGGACAATCATTAAGCCCACAACTACTGGTGAAATCGAAAACGGTAAATCAATAATACTAATGAGTAATGTTCTCCCCCAAAACTGATTACGGGCAATCACCCAAGCGGCACATAGACCAAAGACTGTATTCAAAGGCAAAACAATCCCCGCAATTAAAACCGTTAACTGGAGCGCACTAATAAAGTCATCGATCTTTAAAGCTTCTAAAAATGGCTCTACTCCTTTCTCAAAGGCGGCGTAAACTACATTCGCCACAGGAAAGAATAAAACTAGTCCCAAATACAAAAGCGAAATTGTAATTAAAACTGTTTTAACCCAAAATTCAGTACCAAGACCTTTTTTCTTTATTTTTGCTGCCTTTGGTGCGTCAGTGACCATACCTTTGTCCCCACTTTTGTAAGAAATTGATAATTAAAATCAAGATTAGAGAAATGATCAACATCACCATGCCAATAATCGTGGCACCAACATAGTCGTATTCCTCTAACCTTTGAAAGATTAAAACAGGAGCAATTAAATCTTCAAAGGGAATATTCGAGGCAATAATGACGATGGAACCAAACTCTCCTACCGCCCGCGAGAAACCTAGGACTATACCTGTTAAAATTGGCGGAATTAAAGGCGGGAAAATTACTTTATAAAAAGTCTGCCATTGGGTTGCACCTAAGCACCATGCCACTTCTTCTATATCCTTTTCCATTTCCAGCAGAACTGGCTGTAAAGTCCTAACTACAAACGGTAAAGCAATAAATAGCATGGCAATAAATACCCCTATGCGGGTAAAGGCAATTTTAATGCCCAATGGTTCAAAAATTGCACCAATCCAGCCCGTGGGACTATAAACCGTAGCCAAACTGATACCCGCAACAGCAGTTGGGAGGGCAAAGGGTAAATCTACTGCGGCATCAATAATTTTTTTACCAGGAAAATTATAGCGAACTAATACCCATGCTACCAAAGTGCCAAATATGCCGCCAATGGTACCCGCCCAGAGTGCCGTGACAAAAGTAACATTGTAGGCAGAGAGAGCAACATCTGAGGTGGCAATCCGCCAGATTTCCTCTGGAGTTGTGGTAACAGATTTTGCCAGTAAAGCCGAAATTGGAATTAAAAGAATAACTACTAGGTATACCCATGTCACAATCCATGCGTAGGGCGGTTTAAACTTAACCTTTTTGGGCTTACCTGCATTATTCCCTTGATTTAACTCTTGATTTATATTTTTAGTTAATGAACTCATTACCAGCCCTCGTCAATATTATTATTTTTGCCATCCCATATTTCTAAGCCCAGATCATTGAGATAAATCAAGGCGTTGTGAATTTGCTCTTGGGTTCCCTGTAAATCTAATTTGAACCAACCATCGTCTTTAGTGTTTTCTCCCAAGATTGCCGCAGTTATATTAACCGTTAAGCCAAATTCAGAAATCAAGCGAGAAATTACTGGTTCTTGATGGTAATCTCCCGCAATCTTTAAAGTAATAAAGGCTGTGGTTGTTCTTTTATCTTGAATGTAATCAGCTTCTAGCATTGTCATTCTCCATAAACTATGGGTTAAGCCATTAATACAGACCGATTACCAACCGATTAACAAAAATGGGGCTTCAACACCCCAACGTAACTACCCTATTTACGAGCATCTTTTTGAATTTGGTCGAAGATGGCACCATCGGTAAAGAACTTAGAGTTAGCTGCACTCCAGCCCCCAAATTCGTTAATTGTATAGAGCTTCTCAATTTTGCGATACTTGCTGGCAAATTCCTTTGCCACTTCAGGATTTACAGACCTAAAGCCTGTTTTGGCGAATTCTCGTTGTGCTTCTGGAGTAAAGAGATATGCAGCAAATGCCTCAGCAACCTTACGAGTGCCGTGCTTATCAACATATTTATCAACCACTGCCACAGGGGTATCAATGGAGATATTTACAGGAGGGAGGGCAAAAGTACTTGCCTTACCTTCAGCCGCAGCTAAAATTAGCTCATTTTCATAGTTAAGTAATACGTCACCCTGTCTTTGCTTAATAAATACATCTGTCGCTTCACGGGCGTCTTTGGGGAGAACAGGTACATTTTTGAAGACCTTAGTTACATAATCTTTTGCTTGCGCTTCCGTTCCACCAGTTTCAGTTACCGATCCCCATAAAGCTACGAAGTTCCATCTAGCTACACCAGAGGTTTTAGGATTAGCAGTAATAACTTTAATTCCGGGTTTTGCTAGGTCTGCCCATGTTTTAATATTTTTAGGGTTCGCGGGTCTAGTAGCTAGAACTACGGCTGACTTTGTGACGATCGAGTTATTGGGTAATCTTTTTTCCCAGCCTGCCTTTAGTAATCCTGCAATTTGGAGCCTATTGGTGTCAACGGCAAGGGCAAAGTTAGTTACATCCGCTTCTAAGCCATCAACGACTGCACGGGCTTGAGACCCTGATCCACCATAGCTTTCTCTAACTTTTACAGTTTCACCTGTTTCTTTTTTCCACTTTTCTACAAATTTAGGAATAATTTTGCCATAGGCAGTTTTGGTTACAGCATAGCTAACTAGGGTAATTTCCTTAGTTGATTGACTGGCTGCTGGCTGAGGCGCAATTAAATTACTCAGTCCCAAGGTTGAGGCTAGACTAAGAGCTAAAAGTGAAACGAAAATTCGAGATTTTTTGAATCGAGACAGATTTTGGAAAAATTTAGAAGCTTGTTGAAAAGTGTGGCTGAAAGGCGATCGCTGGACGTATTTGGTCATGGATTTAATTTTTAAAAAACAACGGTAATTATATGTATAAACCGTAGTTCCACGATCTCATATTTAAAGTTAAATTGCAATAGTTTATGGCTCTATTTAAACTCCTCAAACAACTCCTCAAACAACTCCTTAAACTCGTAGTTTCAAGCTTAGTTGGCGATCAAGAAATCTCTGTACAGTCTTTTATGGATAGTACGGGATACCTTGGTCGTAAAATTGGCTGTAAATTAATTTTTCTAAAGATATTTATGAAGTGGAAATACTTCTGCGTAAACGATTTTAGAGATTAGTGAAGAATAGTTAAATATAGCCGCAATCCCAGTCTTGGCAAACTAGGCTAAAGATTAGATACAAAGTCGTGTGTATATATCTTTCAATTATCTTTACTAAAATTATCTTCACTAAATATGAAACTAGCCTATTGGATGTATGCAGGTCCTGCCCATATTGGTACTTTACGGGTTGCTACTTCATTTAAGAATGTCCAAGCAATTATGCACGCCCCCATTGGAGATGATTATTTTAATGTCATGCGCTCAATGCTAGAGCGATCGCGGGATTTTACACCTGTGACAACTAGTGTGGTCGATCGCCATGTACTGGCAAGGGGTTCAGGGGAGAAAGTTATAGATAATATTGTGCGTAAAGATGTGGAGGGTAGTCCTGATTTAATTATTCTGACTCCGACTTGTACCTCTAGTATTTTGCAGGAGGACTTGCATAACTTTGTCGAGCAGGCACAGATGAGTGCTAAGTGTGATGTGATGTTGGCGGATGTAAATCACTATCGAGTTAATGAACTCCAAGCAGGCGATCGCACCCTAGAACAAGTTGTTAAGTTCTACATTGAAAAAGCTCGCAAAAAAGGGGAACTGCCCACAGCTAAAACCTCGAAACCATCGGTCAATATTTTAGGTATTTCCACCTTAGGATTTCATAATCACCATGACTGCACCGAACTAAAGCGGTTAATGGCGGATTTGGGCATAGAGGTCAACCTAGTTATTCCTGAAGGGGCATCAGTCCATGACTTAAAAAAATTGCCTCAAGCCTGGTTTAATTTAGTCCCTTACCGTGAATTAGGGGGAATGGCTGCCAAGTATTTAGAGTTAGAATTTGGTACGCCCTGCGTGGATATTACGCCGATGGGTGTGGTCGAAACTGCCCGTTGCATTCGCAAAATTCAAGAGGTATTGAATGCCCAAGGAGCAGATGTTGATTACGAAGAGTTCATTAACGAGCAGACTTTATACGTTTCCGAGGCGGCTTGGTTCTCCCGTTCTATTGATTGTCAAAACCTGACAGGCAAAAAAGCTGTAGTGTTTGGGGACTCTACCCATGCGGCGGCGATGACCAAAATTTTAGTACGAGAAATGGGTATTAATGTGGTTTGGGCTGGCACCTATTGTAAATATGATGAGGAATGGTTCCGCAAAGAAGTCAGTGAATATTGCGAGGAAGTTTTAATTACTGAGGATCATGGACTGATTGGCGATGCGATCGCCCGTGTGGAACCGTCAGCTATTTTTGGTACCCAGATGGAACGTCATGTTGGTAAACGCTTAAATATTCCCTGTGGTGTAATTGCCGCACCGATTCACGTTCAGAACTTTCCCATTGGCTATAAACCGTTTTTAGGCTACGAAGGCACCAATCAAGTGTGTGATTTAGTGTATAACTCCTTCACTTTAGGCATGGAAGATCACCTATTAGAGATTTTTGGGGGTCACGATACCAAAGAAGTTATCACTAAAGGAATTTCCGCAGGTGCTGATATGAACTGGAGCAAAGAAGCAAAGGCAACTCTGCAACAAATTCCTGGGTTTGTACGGGGTAAGGTCAAACGGAATACGGAGAAATTTGCCCGCGATCGCCAAGTCAGTGAAATTACCTTGGAAGTATTTTATGCGGCTAAGGAATCAGTCGGAGCTTAAAGGTTGCTCTCCCTTACTAATCAGTTTGATCTTGGGTAAAGGAGAGAAGAATATTAAGCCATCACCATACCACCGTCCACATTAAATACCTGTCCAGTAATGTAAGCGGCAGCAGGATCGGCAGCTAGGAACCTCACCACCCCTGCCACTTCTTCAGGAGTACCATAGCGAGCGAGGGGAATATAACTTAAAATTCCTTCTGCCTCTAGTCCTGCGGTCATATCTGTGGTGATAAATCCGGGGGCAACGGCATTAACGGTAATACTGCGGGAAGCTAGTTCCTTCGCCACGGTTTTAGTAAAGCCGATCACTCCTGCTTTAGCAGCACTGTAATTTGCCTGTCCGGGGTTACCCATTTGTCCCGCTACCGAGGCAATGTTAATAATACGTCCCGATTTTTGTTTAAGCATAATCTTTGAGACTCGTTGGGTACATAAAAATACCCCTGTCAGGTTGAGGTCAATTACAGCTTGCCATTCCTCTAGTTTCATGCGTAAAAGCAGTGTATCTTTAGTGATTCCCGCATTATTAACTAAAATATCAACCCTCCCCCAAGTGTCCATTGCTGATTTAATTAGGGCATCTACCTGCTCTGGTTTAGATACGTCTCCTGCTTGGGCGATCGCCTCTCCGCCTTGATCTTGAATTGCTTGAACTAATGCCACCGCCGCCGTAGCCGAACTAGCATAATTAATTACTACCTTTGCTCCTTCCTGTGCCAGAGCTTGGGCGATCGCTTTACCAATTCCCCGTGATGCCCCCGTCACAATCGCAACTTTTCCGACTAAATTACCCATATATTAAATTGTGAAATAAATTTTTGAAATATTGAGAATACTAGACTACACCAGAATCTGTACCTCTTAACTGGCGTTAGATATTTGCCTAGGTACAAACACAGACCTATGTACTAGTGCGCTGCGTGGTAAAACTCTTGTCACTTCTTCAACGGTTGTAACTCCCCTAATCACCTTATCAATGGCAGCGAGGCGAAAGGAATCAAAATCAATTTCACTTAAATACCGATTCATTTGGGTAATATTGCCTTCATAGATAATTCGACGTACATGATCATTCACATCCAATAATTCCACCACGGCTTCCCGTCCCAAATATCCCGATCCTAAACATTTTTCACAGCCTTTACCCTTACGCCAGTTGCTGCCAATATCACTTCTACTAAGCGTTAAAGCCATGAGTTCCGTATCAGAAGGGATATGAGGTTGAGCGCAGTGGGGACAAACCTTACGCACTAGACGCTGTGCCACTATACCTAACAAAGCATCACTAATTAAGCCGGGGTCTGGTCCTAAGTCCTTAAGGCGAGGAATGGCACTGGCAGCATCATTGGTGTGCATGGTACTAAGTACTAGGTGTCCTGTCAAAGCTGCTCTAATCACAGTTTCTGCCGTTTCAGGGTCTCTGACTTCGCCCACCATGACAATATCAGGGTCTTGTCGCAAAATCGCCCTTAATCCTGCCGCAAAGGTCATCCCTGCCAGCTCATGTACTTGGGTTTGGGTAATATTAGGCAGGATATATTCTACGGGGTCTTCGACTGTGACCACATTGACATGCTCAGTGGCAATCATTTGCAGGCTGGTATAAAGGGTACTAGTTTTACCTGAGCCAGTGGGTCCCGTCATAATAATTAACCCCTGGGGCTGTTGTAACCAAGTGCTATAGGTTTGTAAAGCTCTGGGCGTAAATCCTAAACCTTGAATATTTCCTGTAAATGGATTCCGCCTTGGTAATAATCTAATTACGACTTTTTCGCCATTAACACAGGGCAAGGTGCTAACGCGCATATCTAAATTGGCACTTTCGGTATTTTCCTCGGTGTAGCTTCTGCCAATGCGCCCGTCTTGGGGTCTGCGACTTTCGGCAATATCCATGTTACACATCACTTTAAGGGCAACAATAATACGGCGGCTGACCTCTAGGGGTAGGGTTTTAATATCCCGCAAAATACCATCAATCCGACAGCGAAATCTCAAACCTTCTTCCGTTGGCTCAAGGTGAATATCACTGGCACGGTGCTGCATTGCCACAGAAATTAGGGCGTTAATGCGGCGAGTTTGGTTGGCGGCTTGGGATAGGTAAAGGTCGGTAACTTCACGAATATCAACTTCTTCAGTTTCCCCTGTTAAGGGATTGATTAAACGATTGGAAGTAATATTTTTGGGATCGGGGAGATTTTGGGTACGAAACCATGCCCTATAGCTTTCGGAGGCGATCGGGATGATTTTGATAGCCGTAAGGGTGCGATCGCTAATTTTTTTAAGAATGTCATCACTAATTTCCACGGGGCTGCCCAAGTAAAAGCAACTCTGCCACAGCAGCAAAGGCACTACCGGAGGAAGAGAGTTCCGATCTTCAAATTTCTGAAAGAAGCGATGATTTAGCTCTGCATCCAAGCCATTTATATTTAATCTGCCCGATGGATCAACCAAAAGCCTAAGTGCTTCGTCACAGGAAAATAGGTGATTGCACCTGAGTTGTTTCCAAACTGATTGCTCCGATGGTAGTGGATGGGAAGAGGACATGGGCTAAGGTTCGTAAAATTTCTAAAATTAAAAAATCTAGGTTAGACGATCTAAAGTACGGTACTGGATTGCTTCAGCCACATGGGCGGGTGTGAGTAACTCCGAGGCTTCTAAGTCAGCAATGGTGCGAGATACTTTCAAAATGCGATCGCTGGCACGGGCAGATAAGCCTAATTTCCGAATTGCCGCTTCGATTAAATTTTTACAGGCGGTATCTAGTTTGCACCAAGTCCGAATATGCCGACTTTGCATTTGGGCATTGCAGTTAATATTTTGTTCGTTTTTGTATCTTTGTTGTTGGATAGATCTGGCTTTTTGCACACGCGATCGCACCGAAGCCGAATTTTCACCTTCACTAAAACTGGTAATTTCCTCAGGCTTAAGACGACTGACAATGACTTGAAGGTCAATCCGATCCATTAAAGGTCCAGATAGCTTTGCCCAGTATTGTTCCCGTTGTTTAGAGGTGCAGGTACATTGCTGGATAGAATCGCCGTAATAACCGCAGGCGCAGGGATTAGTAGATGCGATTAGCGTAAATCTCGCCGGGAAGGTTACCGACTGACGGGTACGAGAGATACTCACAAAGCCATCTTCTAAGGGCTGGCGCAGAAACTCAAGCACGTCCCGTTTAAATTCGGTTAGTTCATCCATGAACAAGATACCATTACTAGCCAAAGAAATTTCCCCCGGTTTAGGAAAACTCCCCCCTCCAACTAAAGCGGGACCAGAGGCGGAATGATGGGGACTCCTAAATGGGCGATCGCTCACTAATCCTCTTCCTTTTAATAATCCCGCTACAGAATAAACTTGGGTAGTTTCTAAAGCTTCTTTAAAACTCATAGGTGGCAAAATACTAGGCAATCTGCGTGCCAAGAGGGTTTTCCCCGATCCCGGTGGACCAACAAAGACTAGATTATGTCCTCCTGAGGCGGCAATCTCTAAGGCACGGCGAGCATGTTGCTGTCCCTTGACATCTTTTAAGTCTAGTTGAAATTCAGAGGGTGCTACATCTTCACCAAACCTGATATTGCTTTGTACAGGAGCATAGTTTTGCGGATGGGATAAAAAGTCAGCCACTTCCCTTAAATTGCTTAACCCATAGACATTTAACCCTTGGACAACGGCGGCTTCTTGGGCATTTTCTAGGGGGACAATCAAGCCTTTCATACCCATTTTTAAGGCTGAAGCAGCGATCGGAAGTACACCCGCAACACCCCGCAAATTACCATCGAGGGAAACTTCACCTAAGAATAAATGATCTGATAGTAGTTGTGGATCGATCTGTTCGGAAGCGGCAAGGATACCGATCCCTATAGGTAAATCAAAGCTGGGTCCCTCTTTCCTTAAATCCGCAGGGGTAAGATTAATCACTACCTTACGCATGGGGAAGGCATAGCCAGAATTTTTTAAGGCAGCTTTGACCCGTTCCCGTGATTCTTGGATGGCAGTATCAGGTAAGCCCACAACTACAACTGTGGGTAAACCGCCCGCCACATCAACTTCTACCCCTACTTGTACTGCCTCAATTCCAAGGATAGAAGCACTCCAAACCCTAGCTAACACTTAGTTGCTCCGAAATTGTGCCAGTGAAAACTCGTTCGGCTGTGCCTGTCATAAAAATATGATTTGTGGTTGTATCCCAATGAATTTGCAAATCCCCACCTGGTAAATTGACTGTACATACGCGATCGCATTTTCCATTTAAAACACCCGCCACCACAGACGCACAAGCACCAGTACCACAGGCTAGAGTTGCCCCTGCTCCCCGTTCCCATACTCGCATTTTGATATAGCTAGAACTGACAACTTCAATAAATTCCGTATTCGTGCGTTTAGGAAATACTGGATGATGTTCAAATTTAATACCTAGTTCTGCTAAAGGTATGCGATCGGCATCAGCTACAAAGGTTATACAATGGGGATTACCCATACTTACCGTCGTCACATTCCAGATTTGCCCATCAATTTCTAGGGGCTGATTAATTACTTTTTGATCTCTATCAGCTAAAGTTGTGGGAATTTCCTGTGCCAATAATCTCGGCTCACCCATATCCACGGTAACTTGTCCATCGGCATTAAGCTTCACCACCATTAAACCTGCTCCCGTTTGCAGAAAATATTGATTCTCTATGGTGGGAATCTCTAAATCCTGCATAAATTTAGCGAGGCAACGAATGCCATTACCACACATCTCAGGTTCAGAGCCATCGGAGTTATATATCCGCATTCTATAGCTATCTTGAGCACCATCAGACAACAGAAAAATTACGCCATCTGCGCCAATCCCAAAGTGGCGATCGCAATATTTAATAGCCAACTGTGGTGATAAATAGGGTTCTTTACTACTGCAATTATCAATCAGAATAAAATCATTACCAAGTCCATGATATTTACTAAAAGCAATAGTTTGAGATGTCATAGCTGTCGATATGTAAGAAATAGAAGAATTAGAAAGAACCTAATAAGCTAGAAAATGTCTATGCTGCAATTTTAACCTGAACTTAATCGCTTTGATTTAGACTTTTAGTTAGCTATGAATTGTCCCGTCGGGCATAGTTGCACCTTTCATTATTGCCCCCGCTAAATTCGCACTACTAAGCTCGGCTTTAGTTAAGATGGCATCGGTTAAATCCGCACCAAAGAGATTTGTTCTTGCCAAGTAAGCCTCGGTCAGATTTGCTTCAATTAAGTTAGCCCGTTGCAAATTAACCCGACTAAAATCACTACGAGAAAGCTTTGCCGTCATTAAGTTGACATTCACCATGTTTGCCCTAGTGAGCTTAGTATCGGGCATAATTACCCCCATAAGATTGGCATCTTCCATTTGCACATCCGTGAGGTTAGCTCTTTCAATCTTGGCATTTGTTAAATTAACACCTGTTAAGTTTGCTCCTGTCAAATTCGCTTCCGTTAAAAAACAGCCCTTCATAATTGCCTTGGTTAAATCAGCCCCAGATAAATTAACTCCCGTAAAAGTTGCCTCAGTCAAATTTGCTGATCGCAAGTCTGCCCCCGATAAATCAGCCCCCGTAAAGTTTGCCCCCCGTAAATCAGCTTTATGTAAACAGGCACCGGTCAAGTTTGCTGATCGCTTTAATTCTTTGCGTAAATTGGCACCTCGCAGACAGGCTCCAGCTAGATTGGCTCCCCGCAGACTAATATCCCGCATATCCGCATCAATCAGATTTGCATCCAAAAAATTAGCTAAAGCGGCATTGGCATTAACCATAGTGGCACCCGCCAAACTTGCTCCATGCAAATCCGCATCACTGAGATTAGATTCACTTAGATGCGCCTGATTGAGATTGGCACCACCTAATTTTGCCCCCACTAAAATTGCCGATCGCAAATTAGTACGAGTCAAATAAGCAAATACTAAACTAGCACTATGGAGATTAGCTTTGGATAGGTTCACCCCAATTAAGTCTGCCCCAGATAAATTAGCACCCCGCAGATTAATTTCGGCAAAGTTTACTTCACCGGCGGTATATCGTTTCAGTAGCTCATCAGGATTCATGGTTAAACTCCAATTCCTAATTTTTTATAGACAGTGAGCATAGCATTCATAATTACACTAACCGCCTGCTCATATTCATCCACATCTCGAAATTGTCGGGCTGTATTTTTAAGTTGAATTTCTAGTGTTTCTGAACTTTTAAAGGCATAAAACAAATCCCGAAGTAAGTCATCAAGCTCATAGGTTCTAATTGCCGAGACACTTTCATTAGTTGATTCCGCCACTTCATTATTTAAGGCAGAAAATATCAATATTTTGGCACGGAGGGGACTGAGGTATTTAATAATCTCCAAACGTAAATCAAATAACTCCAGATCAGCAATCTCTGCATCAATTGATTGTTCAGTTTTATTTTCCGTCTTAGAAATGGCACTTTTGTCTGCTTGATCTAGGTTTTGATTTAGGTTAAAGCTGATCGCATGAACTGGCTCAATTAGCGGAGTAAAGTCAGCGTAATCAGCATTTGTTGATACCGTAGCAGTTGTTGGGGTTAAAGTTGGACTTAAAGATAAAGAGCGGGCGGGGAAAATCGCACTCAAGTCATCAATTACCACATCGACAATATCTGAGTATTCGGGTTTACGAATTACGGCGATCGCCTGTTTCATCCTCGGTCTGAGAGTTTCCAAACTTGGGTATAGCCCTTGGAGTTTTTGAATGGCAGCTTTTAGAGTTAATTCTTCAGTAGAAAAGCTAGGTAAGTCACACCTGCATAAATAAAATATTAGTCTTTTGATTCGGGTTGTGTCCTTGTCCACATCTTCCCAAGACTGGATTACCTCATCATAAATATCTTGAGGCTCGGATTGATAACGGGCGTACAGTTTATTAATTGCTTGGATAATAGTTTTGCCAATTACCCCATACTCACTATCAACGGTTTGAGTAACATCAGTAATTAAAGCAATTAGTGATTTTAATTGGGCAAGGGTTGCTAGTGGTTCAATTAATTCTTGAACTAATCCCTTCAGGTTTAACTTTTCCAGTTTTAGTTGATCACTTTCCCATTTATTTAGGCAAATATATAAAAGTAATCGCTTGATTTCTAAAATATTATGATTGCTTTCTAAGGAATTAACGACTTGATCAAATAAATACCAATCGGGTTCAATAAACTTGTTACTAAATTCATCATTAATTGGGATAGAGTCAATATCAATAGCATAGGAAGGGGTAATAACTGGTAGTGAACTTGTAAAACCTTTGGGAATAACCTGATAAATTTTTTGCAGGTATCGTTCTCCTACATAGTTAATGATTAGCTCCATCACCTTATTGACTTGGTGATAAATACTTTCAGAGATATGAATCGTTCCCCAATTGGCATCTAGTTGAATTTGATTAGCGATCGTGATTCCATTACCACCAACCTTGCCCCCATCAGCAACTAAATCCCCTTGATGAATCCCAATGGAATGTCCCAGTACATCACGGGACTGCATAGTACTAGCTGCCGTAATGAGAGTTTTTTGAATGGATAATGCACACTTTAATGCTTCTACGGCATTACTAAAATTGGCAATCACCCCCAACTCCGTAGATTGTAGAACCTGTCCTTCGTAATAGGCACATTGTTCCTTCATAAAATTAAGGTCACGTTCCATTAGGCTCACAGTCCATTGGCGATCTGTTTGCAGTCTGGGTTCTAGATCAACTGCACCACTAATCATGATTACAGCTAGAGCATTATGAGATTGTCGTGGTAGCACTTGGTTATTCATGAATCAAGCCGGACTATACCAACCTAGTTGAAATTAAAACTATTTTAGATAGATTTGGGTGCAGATGGAAATAAAGATGTCCTAACCCAGCCAATGTGCCATGATTTGATGTCATAACTGGTAAAGTGCGCTAGCGTTTGTTCTAAATCGTCAGGATCGATCACCACAGCCATGCCGATCCCCATGTTAAAGGTGTCAAACATATCCGCTTGATTAACCTGTCCTTGTTCTGCTAACCACTGAAAAATCTGAGGAATTTCCCAACTTTGGGGCAGAATTTCCATTACCTGTCCTTGCCCAAGGCATCGAGGTAGATTTTCAGGAATCCCACCACCAGTAATATGTGCTAGTCCATGAATTTTCAGAGAGGATTTTAGAGCGGAAAGAACAGGCTTAACATAAATTTGAGTGGGAGTTAGGCAAATTTCTCCGAGGGTTTGATCTACTAAATCTCCATCTTTATCTAAATTTTTGAAAGGGCGATCGCTCCAATTAAACCCTTTATCCGCAATAATTTTTCTGACTAAACTAAAGCCATTACTATGTAAACCACTACTGGCTAAACCAACAATGGCATCACCGTCTTTGACCTGAGTACCATTAAGTAACAGTGACTTTTCCACAACTCCCACGGCAAATCCAGCGAGATCATATTCACCTGCCCCATAGAATCCGGGCATCTCTGCCGTTTCCCCCCCGAGCAAGCCACAACCAGCACTTTGACAACCCAAGGAAATCCCTTTAATCACTTCGGTTAGTTGTTCGGGTTTGAGTTTCCCTGTGGCAATATAGTCCAGAAAAAATAGTGGCTCTGCTCCAGAGGTCAAAATATCATTTACACACATGGCAACTAGGTCTATACCTACGGTATCGTGGCGATCGCAGGCTTGGGCAATTTTAAGCTTAGTACCAACTCCATCTGTACCAGAGACTAAAACTGGTTGCTGATAACCGCTAGGCAATTCAAATAAACCGCCAAAACCGCCTAAATCCCCTAACATGCCGGGGCGACGAGTTTGCGACACTAAATCACGAATGCCTTCAACAAAGTTGCGCCCAACTTGAATATCTACACCTGACTCACGATAATCCACTAGTTTCCTAACTCTTTAGCACGTTGTGCTGCTGCAATGACAGCTTCAATTATGCCCGATCGCACGCCCGATTTTTCTAATTGTCTAATTCCCGCGATTGTCGTTCCCCCCGGACTAGTAACTTGATCCTTAAGCTGGGCAGGATGAATACTAGTTTCTTTAAGCATTTGACTGGTTCCTAGCACAGTTTGAATTGCTAATTGCATGGCGATCGCCCTTGGTAAACCCGCCGCTACACCACCATCTGCCAATGCTTCAGTAATTAAAGACACATAGGCTGGACCAGAGCCAGATAAACCCGTTACCGCATCTAATAAAGATTCAGGGACTTCGATCACTTCCCCAACCACTCTAAAAATTTTTTCGGCAACTAATTTCTGAGATGCCTCTACTAACTTACCCAAAGCGATCGCTGTAATGCCAACCCCAATCTGAGCAGGAGTATTTGGCATTGCCCTAATCACAGATTTACCAATAAAAGCCGCTTCTAACTGACTTAGCCCTATGCCTGCCATAATTGATATGATCAAACTTGCCTGATTTAAGGCTAAATTTGGGGCGGTGACAGCGAAAATTTGGGGCTTAATCGCCAATATTAAAACATCGATATTTTGACTTTGATCTTGGCTCTGATCAGAAACAGAAACCCCATACTTAGTTTGAAGGTAATCTCTACGCTGAGCTTGTGGTTCGGTAATCCAAATATTTTGGGGGTTATAGACTTTTTTAGCGATTAGGCAACTGGCGATCGCCTCCCCCATGACTCCACCGCCAATAATGCCAATTTGATTTAACAACTAGTTAATTTGTAGGTTTGCAGGTAATTTGCTTATATCTAATTTTAATCTAACCTACCCGAAACGGCTTGCAGACTCAGTTGCCCAAGAAGGCGTAGCCACACGAGTTACCTTAGGTTGTTGTGGTATCACTTCTTCATCGGTAACAGTATTGTGGGTGGTCAAATTCACACAGGAAGGAGCAAAGAAAAAGATACTATCAGCGACTCGTTCTTGCTTACCATCAATGGCATAGGTGGCACCAGCCACAAAGTCAACACAACGCTGCGCCTGATCTGGTTCCATAGTGGTCAGGTTGACAACAATAGACTTACGCTCACGCAGGGCTTGGATCGCCGCAGGCATTTCTTCAAACTTGCGAGGATACATAACAACAACTTCAGAGGTTCCACCAGCACCGGGCATATCAATTACGTTATTACTATTTTCCATACTTCCTCTAAAAAATGATGGGCGACTACGACGGGGGGGAGCAGAAACTTCTTCAGATGTTGCCACAGTTTCTTCTACTTCTAGACTTTTTTCTTCGGTTTCTAGTTTGTCATAATCGTAGGCATAAGCATCTTCAAACCCAATCATATTTTTAAATTTGTCAAATAATCCCATCTTTACAAGCTCCTCTATGAATTTTATTGAATTTTGGTTGGAATGTTGGCTTAATTTAGATAAATAGATCAATCATGAAGATTAACCAGTAGAGCTTAACTTTTTAGGTTTCTGCTCTAAATTTATTTACGAACTAAATACTACGGCAATGACTTTAACTAATATCTGCCAAAAAATCTAGTTAGTTGGGAGAACTTTCTCTAAGTAACTAAGAAATTTATTGATAAGTTCTTGCCTGTTAAATATCCAGTATTTGATTGATTTAATGTTGTATTTATTACTACAAATTTTCTTTAAATTAGCTATCCTTTAGGAATTTATTGACGCTACATTAAACCATATTCCATGTTTTAGGGTTAAGAAAAGGTTAATTTATTTTTAGTTCTTGTACAAGCGGAAAATTCATCCAAAAATTTTACTACCTACTCGAATCATGGTTGCCCCAGAAGCGATCGCACTATCATAATCCATTGACATTCCCATAGATAACTCTCGCAGATTTTTAAGACTTTGCCATTGTCCCAGTTGCAATCTAGCTTTTAAATCAGCGACCTTCTTAAATAAATTCAGAGACTGTGACTTATCTAATCCTTGGGGCAGAATTGTCATTAATCCCATAATTTGTAAATTTGGACAGGCATCTAGGGCAGGTAAATCGGCAATTAGTTCCTGTTCTGACCATCCGAATTTGCGGGGATCATGTGCTGGCTTGACTTGCAGACATATTTTAATTTGCTTATTTGTTTCTAATATTAGGCGATCTAATTGCTGTGCTAAGCTTAGTCGATCCACAGCATGAATCCAATCAAAGTTTAGTAGTGCCTGTCTTGCCTTATTGCTTTGCAAAGTGCCAATCATGTGCCAAGTAATATCTGCTAAATTTTGGAGTTGCTGCTTTTTAGCGATCGCCTCTTGTACCCTAGACTCTCCAAAATCCCTGATCCCTGCACTGTATGCCTCTCGCATTGCCTCTACAGTTGCATACTTACTTACAGCTATTAATTTAACCTGAGGAGGAATTTCCTGCTTAATCTGAAAAATGCGATCGGCAATGGAACTGTTCACTGATTCTGGACTGGTCAATAGCTCTTTTATCCTAGCATTTACGCTAAATGAATCTTACCCAAGACCTTAGGCTCCTTAGCACCTGTAACTTGGGGTAAATTGCCACATTGACCATGAAAGGTGAGGTAACCTAAAACCGCAAAGGCGATCGCTTCTTTGAAGTCTGAGTTAATTCCAACTTGATCCGTACTCATTACTAGGGCTGGAGCTAAAAGTGCTTTCAGTCTTTTCACTAAGTAGGCATTTCTATAGCCACCACCACAAATCAAAACTCGATCGGGAAAATCTGGTAAAAATAACCGATAACTTTGAGCAATCGCCTTCGCTGTAAATTCAGTTAGGGTTGCCAAAATGTCATGATTTGATAAATGCTTACACTGACTTAAAATTTGCTCTAGGTAACTGGGACAAAATAGCTCCCGTCCTGTAGATTTAGGCGGTGGCATCAGGAAAAAATCCTGCGCTAACCAAACTTTAATTAAGCTTAAGTCGGCATTACCTTTGGCTGCCAATTCCCCATTACGGTCAAAATCCACCCCAAATAATTTGGAACTTGCCATATCAATCAATACATTACCCGGAGCATTATCAAAGCCGAATACTTGATCCCCGCTGGCAGGCAAGTAAGTAAGGTTACTGATCCCGCCAATGTTCTGCACAACCGTATGCTTACCCTGTTGGGATAAAAATAATCGATCCAGCATAGATACCATCGGCGCACCCTGTCCACCCGCTTCAATATCCGCAGTGCGAAAGTCGCTTACAGTCATGATCCCCGTCGTTTTGGCTATTACGGCACCTCTGCCTAGCTGCACACTGTAACCTAATGTGGATTCTATGGGAGGACGATGAAATACGGTTTGCCCGTGGGATGCAATTAGATCGGGTTTAATTTGCGTTACGTCTATGATTTGATTAGCAACCTGAGCAAAGGCATTAGCGATCGCATCATCAAGGTTACAAATTTGGGCGATCGATCTTGGTTCCCCTGCACAAACTGCCAGAATCTCATCCCTAAGTTGGCGATCATAGGGAAAAGTTTTACCAGTAATAAAATTCAGCTTGATAGATTGAATAGATTGCTCGGACTGATTAATCTCTACCAAAGCCGCATCAATACCATCCACAGAGGTGCCACTGATCAAGCCAATCACTTTCATATAAGCTTAGATATAAGTTTAATCACTTAATCAATTTTAGTTAATCAACCTTTGAGAAAGGACTCACCAGTTTTCCTAGTTGCTGCACTAATAAGCTTAGGAATAACCCTACATCAGTAACAACACCCACAGATTCAACCGAGCCGCGATCGCTAAGCTTAGTTACAACGGCTGGATTAATGTCCACACACACCATTTTTACGCCAGCAGGAGTCATATTACCCACGCCAATAGAATGGAGCATTGAGGAGAGCATCAAAATCATATCTGCACCTCTGACCTGTTCGCTATAGAGTCTTTGCGCCTTAATTAAATCCATTTCTGTATCTGGCAAAGGACCATCATCACGGATTGAACCCGCTAATACAAAAGGAATATCTTTTTGTATGCACTCATACATGATCCCCGACTTAATGATCCCCGCTTCCACAGCCTTAGCAATACTGCCATAGCGACGAATCGTATTAATCACCTTAAGATGATGCTTATGCCCACCACGCACACTCACACCCCGTTGCATATCAACACCAAGAGAGGTTCCCATAATTGACTGCTCAATATCATGGACAGCGATCGCATTTCCCCCTAATAAAGACTGCACATAACCTTCTCGAATTAAATAGGAAAGATGAGCTACCCCGCCCGTATGCACAACCACTGGACCTGCTGTGACCACAACCTTACCGCCACGATCCCTAACCTGTCTAAGCTCCCAAGCAATTTGCTCAACTACAAGTTCTACCCGCCGTTCACTGGAGACTCCAGCCCCCATGAATGAAAATTCCTTAGTGGTTTTTTCTCTAGTATCAGCTTTATGGGCGGTGCGGATACCTTCCACTCCCACTACGACTTCTTCACCTAATTCCAAATCCCGCAAAAGTTTACATTTAACCGTAGGAATTGCCGAACTGCGATCAACGACTAACGCTCCATCCATGCGCTGAAATTGGCACTTGATCCAATGTCCATCAACTCGAACTTCCGTTGGGTAAATAGTCGAAGCATAGAAATCTTCAGGAGCAACACCCGCTTGCACTACCTTCTCTAAATCAGCATTAGAAGCCTCTTGCTCTGGCAATACCGCTCCCATATCGATCAGTTGAGTCATAATTGAATTCATGACTTGATGGGAAGGAGCAGACACCCGAATTTTTGCCTCAGATGTGCTTTGTTTTTGAATACCCAGCTTAAAGTCCAGAATTTGAAAGCTACCGCCACCTTCTAAAACCAGATCAAGGGCATGATTAACGATCCCCGAATCTAACAGATGTCCAGATAGTTCAATAATTCTTGATTCCAAAGCAATATGCTCATTGGCAATGGGAATAATTGGCTCCGTTACCCGTAAGGTCAAGCACTTGGCGGCACCACCTGCTTTTAAAAACTCAGTTAGAGGAGTCTCAACTACCGTAAACCCTTTTGCTGCTAATACTTGCTTGAGTTCCACACTTGCCTTATTCATAATTACCGTGCGATCAATATTCACCGTATTACAAGCAAAATTCAAAGCATCAGGCTCACTAATAGCAATACGCTTTTCGGGAGGTACCCGCATCTCAATAATTTGATTGGAGTAGTAATCAAAAGCAGGCGGATAGTAGAGTAAATAGCCCCCACTGAGCGGACAAAAGCAAGTATCTAAATGGTAGAAACGGTTATCCATCAGTCGCAAGGATAGTACTTCAATATCTAGCCACTTTGCCAAGTATGGATGGGAATCCAACTCAGACCTAAAGCCATATCCCGCCCACAACCACCGACCCTCACGGTCTAAAAGCGCATCTCCTGCCCCTTCAAAGGGTAATTCTGGAGGTAATTCAAATACTTTGTAGCCATTTTCCTCAAACCATGCCTTAAAGTATGGCTCTTCCCCTTGGCGTTCTTTATGGAAAAACCGACTAACGATCGCAATATTACCTAAAATCATGCCCGCATTAGCCGTAAAAACTAAGTCTGGAACTCCCTTTTGCGGTTTAATTAAATGTACCTCCGCTAGGCTTTGAATCGTTGCGTATAAACCCTGCCATTGTTCCACAGCGCGATCGCGACTAGATCGGTGAATATTACCTTCCATCCAAGGGTTAATTACATAGTCAACATCGTAGTGATCAGGCGGACACATCAAAAAGCTAATTGCGGCGGTCATAGAAATAGGTAAATTTGGTTAATGTAATGGCAAAACTGTCTGCCAATTGTCTTAGGTGACTGTATTTAGCACTTTATCATAATGGCAGATTACACAAGTTAGTTGGTATCTCTTAGTACAACCTGACCAATACCTGAATAGCCCCTGAGTAACAAGAGTAACTATTCCGCCATTTCCCAAAATTGACAATCTTTACAAGTCCCCAAAGGGTTAACAGCACAACGCATTAATTCTGAATGGGCATTATATTTACATCTAGCATCGCCAATTACCCAGCAACCATTGACTAGGCTAGTTTCCGAAGGCATATTAGTAACTTGAACTTGGATCACCATACTGCATAAGCGATACTGCCCCAGCTTTAATTGATAGCGATGCTTTCTTTCCAAAACTTTATATGCTTTGCCCTCAATTTCCAGATAGTTACCTGGTTGAGGAATCCAATCTAGGTATAACTTACCCAAGGATTTACTGGGATAATCTGTTAGAACTTCGGTCGGCAGTGATAGCTGTTCCATTAAGAATAATAATGATTTATTAAGGAATATATTTGAGCAATCAAGAAACTAATGTTAGTCCCTAGTCACAGCGACTATGATTACAAGATAACGGGCAAAGTTGTATGATTTAGATAGTAACAATACTTTAATAATACTTAAAGTGTGCTTGGTACTTAACCCTTCCGATCAAGATCAATCAATATAGATTCAAACTCAATTTCAGACTAAATACATATTCAATTAGGAGAATATATGGCATTTGAACTTCCTACATTACCATACGCAAAAGAAGCTCTAGAACCTTACATATCTGCACAAACCCTAGAATTTCACTATGGTAAGCATCATGCAGGCTATGTAACCAATCTCAATAACCTTACTAAAGACACAGAATTAGCTGACAAGTCCTTAGAGGAAGTTGTCAAAGTTACCTATGGTGATCCAGCTAAGGTTGGTATTTTTAACAATGCTGCCCAAGTCTGGAATCATACTTTTTACTGGAATTCCATTAAAGAAAAAGGTGGTGGAGTACCCACAGGTGCCTTAGCTGCAAAAATTGACGAGGATTTTGGTAGTTTTGAAAAATTCAAAGAAACCTTTAAAGCAACTGGCGTTGGTCAGTTTGGCAGTGGCTGGGCTTGGCTAGTGCTTGATCAAGGTACGTTGAAAATCACTAAAACTGCAAATGCGGAGAATCCATTAGTCCACGGACAAATTCCTCTACTCACCATTGATGTATGGGAACACGCCTACTATTTGGATTATCAAAATCGTCGTCCTGACTATGCTCAAACTTTCCTAGATAGCTTGGTTAACTGGGACTTTGCGGCTCAAAACTATGCGGCAGCAATCTAAATCATTGCTCTAAATATAAGGCTAAGAGTAGCTCTCATACCGAACTCTATGGTTGGGGGCTTTTTTTTAGGAAATTTTCTGCTATTATTACTGTCTACCTATCCCATCGTTAAAGACTAGGTTTTAAGAGATGTAAGAGTAGTACTTTTATGTCTCTCACTCTTAAATAAAATGGGAAGTAAAAAACGGGCGGATGGCGGAATTGGTAGACGCACTAGACTCAAAATCTAGCGAAGAGATTCGTGAGAGTTCGACCCTCTCTCTGCCCATAAATTTAACTTGGTAACTCTAATAAATCTCTAGGGACGATAATTAAGGCTGAAATACAGGGCAGTATCTTGGATGTTATTGCTGCGATCGCTCAGATTAATTAAGGGTAAAGCATATTCTAGTCGGGCGGTTAGACGTTTAATTGGCTCCCAAATTACCCCAATACCTGTGCCAGCCAGAAAATTTTGACTAGGAGTGGAGTTAGGGTTGCCTGCATTATTCCAAACCACACCTGTATCAAAAAAGGGAACTAGCTGCAAAACTGGATCGCCTGCGGCATTTCTCTGCACAGTGAAACGATTTTCTGCTGATATGCGGAGCCCATTATCACCGATGCGAGCATTTTGGCGAAATCCCCGTACTGACTGTCCCCCGCCGATCACAAACTGCTGGGAAGGCAAAAGATTATTTGGAGTTAGCTGTAGGTCTGCTTGTAAAACCAGTAAATTATCATCATTCAGGACTTGCACCCGTTGAGCCTGCAATAACCAACTAAAGAACTGCCCTGAAGGAATAGGATCGGGATTGGAGGTGGCATTGAATATTCCTAAACCAAAATTAAATTGCGATCGCAAACCCCAAGCCCCTTGAGGATCACGACTTAAATAATCCTGTCCGAATTTCAAGACACTAGTGCGGGTAGCACCATTAGCATCGGCACCAATGGAGGGAAAAGGTAAGTTATCAAAAACAAAGGACTGCCCATTCAAATAGGTAAAACCCAAGGACAAAGCAAATTCCTGTCGGGGCGATCGTACAATTGGCTGTCGAAAATTAAACTCTAAAAGGTCGGAGTTACCACGAATATTTAAATCAGAAAATGCTGGGTCAGTAACCCGATAACCAGAAGGGGAATAGCGCAGTTGTAATGTGCCATTCATAGCATTAAGGGGAATTTGATAGCTAAAGTCAAACTGGCTTAACCCGCCTGAAAAACTACGATTATAGGTGGCACTAAACTGATCGCCTATCCCTTCAAATAGGTTTAAGTAGGTAAATCCTAGCCCAAATTTTTCGCTACCTATACTGGTGGTTGAATAGTTATCAATGCTGAAGTTGGTAATTAACGGGTTTGCTTCCTTAGCAATAATTACTAAGATACTCTGCCCCGGTTTATTGCCAGGTTTAAGGTTAGCTTCAATGTTTTGAAATAGAGGGTTAATCCGTAGTAATTTAAGTTGATCCTCTAAGCTGTCACGATTAAAGGGACTAAGGCTTGCCAACCGCACTCGGCTAAGAATATATTCTGGGTTCAGTCTTTCTATCCCTTCAATTTTAATGTCAGCAATAGTGCCTTCAACTACTTGAATTTTAAGGGTGCCATTGGTAATAGTTTGAACAGGGATAAATGCTAGAGAATTGATAAAACCGTTGTTGACATAGAGAGTAGTAATGGCATCGGCGATCGCATTTAATTCTTCCGAATTCAGGGTCTTGTTGAGATAGGGTTCAGTAATTTTAGGGATTTCGTCTTGAAATATACTGTTACCTGAAACTTCAATCGCTTTAATTGTAAGTGTCGGAGTCGAGCTATTTTCTGTATTTAATATTTGAGCTACTTGAGGTAATGGTACTTGAGCGATCGCCGATGTTGCCCATGTAGTTGAAAAACCTAGGGTTAAAAGTAGGAATAGAGAACGGTACATAGACACTTTTGACTCCAAACACAAAAATCCCGAGAGCAGTTTACTACATAACCTTACATTCAGTCTTACTTGTCCAAAAAAATTATTACTTTACAAAACTTATATTAAATCTAATTAGTAATTGTAGAGAAAGGTATCATTTTCTGTTGTTATAGATTAAACAGCCCTTGTATGATGGGCAAATATTAATTAACTAAGTTTTTATATACACATACTAAGTAAGGTAAATCAATGAGTGTTACAGCATCAAGCGGAGCCGTAAATGCCCGCCCCAAGTTATACCAAACAGCACTTACTTCCACTATTTCTCAGGTAGAACAGCAAGATCGTTTTCCGGGCAAATCGGAGCTTGATGACTTGACTACTTACTTTCAGTCAGGGCTAAAACGGATCGAGATTGCCGCTATTCTTACAGAGAAATCTGATGAGATCATCTCCCGTGCTGCTAGTCGAATTTTTACGGGCGGCTCACCCATGGCATTTTATGAAAAGCCTAAAGAATCTGTGGAAATAAAAATTGGTCAAGATGGTCGTCCCATTGATACCAGCAGAGGTATGCAATTAGGTACAGTTACTTATGCCGAGTCCAGTGGGGGATTCTTTGAAGCAATTAAGACCTTCTTTAGTGCTGCTGGCGGTGGGGATCAAGCTCCTGTTAGTTTCCGCCCGATTAATATTGCTCGCTATGGCGAAGAGCGGATGAAAAAGTCTCTCCGAGATTTAGGTTGGTTCCTGCGCTATACCACCTATGCCATTGTCGCTGGTGATCCCAATATTTTAGGGATGAATACCCGAGGTTTAAGGGCAATTATTGAAGCTGCTTGTTCTGCTGATGCCACGATTGTCGCTTTACAGGAAATGAAGCGGGCTGCCATTAGTTTTGTGCGTAATGACAAAGAAGCATCAGATATTATTTCTCAGTACATGGATGTGGCGATCGCCGAGTTTAAGGCACCAACTCCATCTAATAAAGCTCGTCAGCGTGATTCCTCAGATTTGCAAGGTTTATCTTTGCCCCAAAGCTACTTCAATAGTGCTGAACGTCGTCAGAAGTTTGTCCTCAAAACTGGATTGCCTGCCAGTGAAAAAAATAATGTGGTTAAAGCCGCCTATCGTCAGGTTTTTGAGCGGGATATTACCCGTGCCTATAGCCAAAGTATTTCTGATTTGGAATCTAAGGTTAAAAATGGCGAAATTTCAATCAAAGAGTTTGTGCGCCGCCTTGGTAAATCCACTTTATATCGAGATCAGTTCTTTACTCCCTTTATTAACTCCCGTGCCTTAGAACTGGCATTTAAGCATTTCCTTGGTCGTGCCCCCGAAAGCCGTGAAGAAGTCCAAAAATACTTTGCGATCGTCTCTAAAGGTGGTTTAGCCGCACTCGTGGATGCTTTAGTTGATTCGGCAGAATACAGCGATTACTTTGGCGAAGAAACTGTTCCCTATCAGCGTGGATTAGGGCAAGAAGCGCAACCTGCGCGTAACTGGGGAGCGCAGTTTGACTTGTTTAATTATGCTGCCCCGTTCCGCAAAATTCCCCAATTTATTACCCTATTTGCCGCTTATAAACAGCCCTTACCTGATCAGCACGTTTATGGCTCAGGTAATGATCCTTTGGAAATTCAATTTGGAGCAATTTTCCCTAAGGAAACTAAATCTCCAAGTGCTAGCCCTGCACCCTTTGGTAAAGATACCCGTCGGATTCTGATTCGGTCTGGGGCGGGCATTACTAACCAATTGAGCAATCCCAAAGCTAGAGGCGAGGCACCGGGTAGTCTGGGTCCTAAGGTTTTCAAATTGGAGCAAATTCCTGCTTTTAAAGGTAAAAAGTTCAATAAAAATGCCAGTGTTAAGTACTCTGAAAGTTCTACCCAAGCTGTAATCCGTGCTATTTACTTCCAAGTAATTGGACGGGATGTTTATTCGGGACAACGCTTAAAGGTTTCAGAAATCAAACTGGAAAATGGCGAAATCTCGGTTAAAGAATTTGTGCGCCAATTAGCAAAATCCAACTTGTTCCGTGACTTGTACTGGACTAAGCTCTATGTAACTAAGGCGATCGAATACATTCACAGACGCTTGTTGGGTCGTCCTACCTATGGTCGGGCTGAATTAAATAGGTATTTTGATATTTCGGCGAAAAAGGGGTTTTACGCCCTTGTGGATGCCATTATCGATACTAAAGAATATGAAGAGGCTTTTGGGGATGATACAGTTCCCTACGAGCGTTACCTTACCCCTGCGGGTGTATCTCTGCGTCAAAATCGTTTGGGAGCGATCGCCGAGGATAAAGGTACTGTGGTTGCCAAAACTGAAACGCCTAGGTTTGTGGTGCTTGGACAAGTTACGGAAGAGCGTTCTCCTGTATCCATTCGTGATCGCATTGCCCAAGGTGTTAGCAAAAAACGTGAGCAGACTAAGGTATTCAAGCTTGAGAACCTAGTCCCTACCGAGGTCAATACCCTAATTGGTGCTGCCTATCGTCAGGTATTTGAACGAGATATTGCCCCCTATGTGGTTAATTCTCAATTCTCCCGCTACGAAAGTGGTCTAAAGAATGGGGAAATCTCCGTTAAAGAATTTATTGAAGCGATCGGGACTTCTGAACTTTATATTAAAGAGTTTTATACTCCTTACCCTAATACCAAGGTAATCGAACTAGGGACTAAGCATTTCCTAGGACGCGCCCCTTTAGATCAAGCTGAAATTCGTAAATATAATCTGATCTTGGCAAATCAGGGGATTAAAGCCTTTGTTTCGGCGATCGTTAATACTCAAGAGTATTTAGAAGCTTTTGGCGAAGATGTAGTTCCCTATAATCGCTTTGCGACATTCCCTGCGGCAAACTTCCCCAATACTCAAACTTTGTATAACCGTCTCACCAAGCAAGATAAGTCCATTGTTGTACCTAGCTTTGAGCCAGTGAAACCCAGTATTGATCCTAGTCAGTCCCCACTAATAACCAGTGCGATCGCTCGCATCAAAGCCGCCGAGTTACTGCCTGATCTAACTAGACCTCGATTTGTGGAACTAGGCAGATCATTTGCTAATGGTAATGGTCAGTCTGTAGAAGCAGGAGTCGGTACCAGTCGGCGTAAGCCCGCCCGCATCTTCCGTCATACTCAAGGTACTAACTCACCTGAAACCAACCAAGTAATCAGTGCAATTTATACCCAAGTCATGGATGTATTTACTGGTCAACCTACGGAACTCTTCCGTGTTAGCAACTTGGAAAGCAAGCTCCGTAATGGGGAAATCTCTGTTAGAGAGTTTGTTAGAGACTTAGCCTCTTCGGAACAATATCGTAAGCGCTTCTATACCCCTTACCCCAATACTAAGGTTCTAGAGTTGCTCTTTAAGCACATTCTAGGTCGTGCTCCCGCTACTCAAGCTGAAGTCCGTCAGTACAATAAAATCTTGGCAGACAAAGGCTTAAAGGCAGCGGTTCAAGAATTAGTAGAATCTAGTGAATACAACACAATTTTTGGTGAAGATGTGGTTCCCTATAAGCGTTATCCAAGTCTTCCTGCGGGTAATTACCTCGGCAGCATAAAAGTTGATAATGATCTTATCAAACAATCTTGGTCTGACCTCTCACCTAGCTATGTGGGTGGGCGATCGCCTGCTAAAAAATAGGTACTAAGAGTACTAAGTAAATAATTTAATCTAAATCACGGATGGGTAATACACTCATCCTTTTTTATTTATTGAAAAGTATTTACATAGGCTTTAGTGTCTGAACTACGCTATCCAAGGGCAGGCGATTAATATCTTTATTATTGCCAATCAAAACCATCATTGCACCTTTTTGCAGTTTATTGACTGGATTAGGGTTAACTTCGTACTGTCCATTCGCACAAATTGCCAATATATTAACCCCATAGTTACGGCGCAGTTGTAAATCTAAAATGGACTTGCCTGTAAATGCTTCTGGGACTAATGCTTCAACAATACTGTTATCCTTATCAAGTTCTAAGCGGTCTAATATACCCTTTTGGGTCAGCGATCGCGCTAAAGCTGCCCCCATTTCTGCTTCAGGATACACCACTAAATCCGCCCCCACTTTTTTTAGTAAGGTACCATGCACTTCTGAAGATGCCTTTGCCACTACATTTCTCACCCCCGCTTCTTTGACGTGAAGAGTAGTGATAATACTTTCTTCTAAAAAGTTACCGATCGCCACAATTACCGTATCAAAATCAGCAATCCCCATATCCTTAAGAGCGATCGCATCCGTAGTATCCACTTGCACGCAATGGATCGGAATTTGCTCAATGATAATGTGTGATACTAAATCCTCATTTTTATCTGCCCCTAAAACTTCGTAGCCCGCTTGGATTAAAGTTTTACAAACCGATCTCCCAAACCTACCTAAGCCCAAAACCGCAAAGTGTCTATTATCTAAATGTTTTTTGCGAAATAAATTCATAGCTTTAAATGACTAAACCCTTAATTGAGGGCTGAGATAGGTTTTACCAAGTTTTTATCCGACTAACAGAGTTTCCTCTGGATACTTGACCAACTTGCGGCGTGAATCTCCAAAAATTGCCCCAATTAACAGTAAAACACCCACCCTTCCAGTGTACATAGTTAAAATTAGCACTATCTGTCCCAGCGCTGAAACTTGAGCAGTAATTCCCGTTGATAGACCAACCGTACCAAAGGCTGATACTGATTCAAATAGAATTTTGACGAAATCAATCTTAGGCTCAGTCACAAGCAATAAAGTAGTTGATACCATCACTGTCAGCATTGACCCAATTATGACTCCGACTGCTTTCAGAATTAGCACCGAAGAAATCTGACGATTGTAAAGATGAACATCATCCTCACCCTGTAATGCGGCATGGGTACAATTAGTTAAGACTCGCAAAGTCGTTGTTTTAATCCCGCCACCCGTACCACTGGGACTAGCACCAATAAACATCAGAATAATTGTGACGAATAATCCCGCTAAGGTCATTCCGCTATAGTCTATGGTATTAAATCCCGCCGTTCTGGCTGTGACCGACTGAAACCAAGCTACCATTAACTTTTCTGTGGCACTAAACTCACCTATAGTTTTAGGATTATTTAACTCAGTTAACAAAATACCCAAAGTCCCCAAAAGTAACAAAACCACTGTTGTACTGGTTGCCACCTTAAAATTAAGACTAAAGGAAAATCGATCCTGCGATCGCCTAATTTTCATCCTTAGCCATAAGTACACCTCCAAAATTACTTGATAGCCAATTCCACCTAAAATAATCAAACCAGTGACTGTAAAGTTAATAATCGGTGAATGGACATAGTTAATCAAATTATTAGGAAATAGGCTAAATCCCGCATTATTAAAAGCACTAACACTATGGAAAGTTGCACACCAAAGACTGCGCCCCAAATCAAAGCTTTTTTCAAATTCTGGGGTCATTAAAAATACGCCTATGACTTCCAGCAAAATTGTAGTGACAATAATAGACTTTACCAATGGAACACCACTGCGAATTCCAGATATATCTAAAGATTGCTGTAAAGTTACCTTTTCCCGCAAGCTAAACTTGCGTCCAATTAATAGCAACAAAAAAGTAGTGGCTGTCATATAGCCCAAGCCACCAATTTGACAAAGCAAAAGTAAAACCGCTTGCCCTGTAAAGTTATAAAATGTCCCCGGATCAACAACTGCTAAGCCTGTTACGCAGACCGCTGATGTGGACATAAATAATGCCGTAATAAAATTTCCCCAGTTACTATCACTAGTGGAAATTGGCAACATCAGTAAAATTGCTCCTGCCAGTATTACTGCCACAAACCCCAAGCAGATCGTCCGAGCAGGGGTCACAGATTTCTCCAGATCAATTGCAATGTTAGATGTAAAAACAATCGTACAATCATTAACTTAAAGGAATTATTGCAAGAATTAATTTAGTTCGCCATTATTGAAGATAATCCCAAATTTGTAAATCCCAAACTTGGGCATGCAGAATCATAACGTCTAAATTTGATATGAGTTGCAGATTTTTCCTCAAGGTCGCAGAGCTTATGAATTTAATAAAATAAACTATGCCAAAAGCAAAAAGCTCCCTAACAGAATATTAGAGAGCAATTAGGAGTTGATAAGTTATAACTATGCCTTAAAAACAGCCTTGTTCTTTAGGTATCTTTTGCCAACGAAGTAGCCAGCGAATAACAAGACTCCAACCCCAGTTTCAAACTCATAAGGCACGGTAAGAGCACCCTTAACAGTTAAGTCATCAATAGCAAGCCGTCCTGCACTTGCACCGTCATTATTAACAACTCTAAATGTAATTGGAGCTGTGATGTTATCAAAAGCAGCACCGCCAATATTAAAGCTTTGAGGAGCTCCAGGAAAAGTATTCGCTGGTACGCCAGTCACTGTATCGATAGCAGTGGTAAAACCATCTAAACTGGAGAATAATGACAACGAGGTAGGACCAGAACCATTTCTTCGAGCAAAGAAGGTAAACGTTGATAAGTTAAGATTAATAGAAGGAGCAGTTTGAGTAAGAGTAAACGTGAAGAAATCATTAGGCTGAGCGGAGGTAAATGTAGCAACACCACCACCTGATGAAGTTGGCTCACCCACTTGGGTTATTGCGCTTGCAGTTAGTCTAGGTGAACCTGTAACTTTTGCATTGAAGTTCGAGTTGAAATCATAAAGAACAGTAACAGCAACAGCATGACTCGGAGCAGCGATCGCCAAGGAAGCAATGGTACCTAGGATAGGTAGTCCAAAATTGCTTAAGTTTAAAGTTTTTAGCATACTCATATTTTTTTGTAAGTAGTTGTAAATTAAACATACCATAAACTTATACGATAGGCAACTAAAAGATAAATTATTAAGTATTTATACTATACTTTTAAGTTCTTATACATCAGAATTTATTTATCAAAACACCAGTAAGACTAAATGGTCTTGCCTCTGTGATTTTAAGATTTACTACCTGGGCGATTAAATTAGAGGAAGTTTCATTTAAGAAAGTAATACGATTGCCTCTGGTTCTGCCCATTAGTTGGTTCGGGTTTTTAGGGTTAATGCTTTCGATTAAGATTTCTTCAGTTCTACCTAAATAACGCTGCGATCGCTCTGCCGCTTTTTGATTAACTAAATGATTAAGTCTTTGTAGGCGATCATCTTTTATCTCTTCACTCAGTTGATTTGTCCAAATAGCTGCAGGAGTTCCGGGGCGGGGAGAATAGGCAGCAGTATTCACTAAATCAAAACTAATATCTCCAACTAAGCGTAGGGTATTTTCAAATTGTGCCTCGGTTTCACCGGGGAAAGCCACGATCGCATCGGCAGTAATAGAAGCATCGGGCATAATCGCTCGAATATTATCGATAATGCGGCGGTATTTCTCATGGGTATAACCCCTTGCCATTGCCTTGAGGATTTCGTTATCTCCCGACTGAAAAGGAATATGAAAATGTTCACACACCTTAGGCAATTCGGCACAGGCTTGGATCAGGCGTGGACTGAAATAGCGAGGATGGCTGGTAGCAAACCGAATCCGCTCAATGCCTTCAACATCGTGGATATAGTAAAGTAAGTCCGTTAGGGTAATCTTGCCGCCAACTCCACCACCTAAATTGCTAGGGGGTAGGTCTCGACCGTAGGCATCGATATTTTGTCCCAGCAGGGTAATTTCCTTATAGCCCTGTTGTGACAGATTGTTAACCTCTTGGAGAATGGCATCGGGAGTTCTTGATTGTTCTACACCTCTGACTCTAGGAACAATACAGTAAGTACAGGATTCATTACAACCGTAAATTATGTTTACCCATGCGGTGATCGAGCTATTGCGGCGGGGTGTGGTGATGTCTTCTTCGATATAGGCGGATTCAGTTGCCGAGACTTGATTACCATTAAATACCTGCTCTAGCAGATGATCTAAGCGATTAACATGCTGAGGTCCCATGACTAAATCTAGTTCGGGTACACGACGAAGTAATGCCTCTCCTTCTTGCTGTGCCACACAACCTGCCACTACTAGGGTTAAGTCAGGGTTTTTATGTTTGCGTTTTGCCTGCCGACCTAAGTATGAATAAACTTTTTGTTCGGCATTATCTCGAATGCTACAGGTGTTATAAAGTACCAGATCGGCTTCGTCAGCCTCATCAGTGGAGCTATAGCCCATGGTTTCTAGTATGCCCGCCATCCGTTCAGAGTCGGCTTTGTTCATTTGGCAGCCCAAAGTGACTATATGATATTTGGGATCGGATTTGACAGAGTGCATACTAACTTAGGTAATGATTAAATAGCGGAATAAATTTCTAGACTAAAAGCCTATTTGACAAGACTAATTTGATTAAGTAAAAAGACTAAGTAAAGAACTAGGTGAAAAATTGTCGCTGGTACTAGAATTTTAGCCTAATAACTCGGACTTTATGTTAAACCCAATGCCCGATCGCAGACCAACTTTGCTATGGACGATTCTAGTCAGGTATATATCTAAGTTTTTGTCTGTTTTTTTATCTGGCTCAAAATTAGCATGGACTTTGGGATTAGTATGGACGGTTTCAGGACTTGGGATTTATTTCGGTTTAAAAAATTTAGAGTTAGTTCTGATTCCTATCCTTTCTATTACTTTTTTGCTGATAATTTTGCGCTGGGTAATTACATCTAGTTGGTTTTTAAATGCTGTCCATGCTCAACTTATGGACTTTCCATCTATACCTGCTATACCCAGTGATGCCATTGTGATTTTAGGTAGAGGTGAGGCTTTACGTCAGTCGAGAGTTGAAGTGGCAGTAAATTTATGGCGATCGCTAATGGTTCCGATCATATTTGCCAGTGGTACCGATGATGCCCTAGAAATTCAAGCTATGTTGAGAGAATTAGGTATCCCAGATCAAGTAATTACAGGTGAAGATAGATCACGGACAACCGCAGAAAATGCTGAATTTACCAGTTTGATCCTAGGTAAGCAAGGTATCAAAAGAATTTTATTAGTTACCGATCCACTGCACATGAAGCGATCGCTATTAACATTTCAGCATTATGGGTTTGATGTGATTCCAGTACCAACTGCTGGGAATGATGGATTATCAAAACAGGAGCAAGATTTATTAATAATTAGGGAGTATTTCGCTTTAGTATCCTATGGACTTTTAGGTAGATTAGCTTGATTATGTGGTTGAGAGGCTTGCAGTTGCTTTAATTCGGTTTCTAGAGCAGTAATACGTTCCATAAGTTTTTGATTGGTTTCTAATAATTCCTGCGATCGCCCACTTAAATGCGGATCGGACTCCCACCAATTAATCCCAATTTCCCTAGCTTTATCCACTGAGGCAATTAATAACCGAATCCGAATACTCAAAAGCTCAACACTGCCCACGGATACAGTAATATCTCCCGCAATGACAATGCCTTTATCTAAAACCCGTTCGAGAATGTCGGCAAGGGAAGAACCACTGGTACTTGTATTCAGTTTAGAACTGGGCTGATTCATGGATAGGTTTAAAAATTTACCAAAATAATTAATAGATCAAACTAAATAACGGCTTAAATTAGCTGATCCAATAATTGATCCAAAGTGGAAGCAGATTCAGAATTATGCTCGAAACGGGACAAAATTACATCACGGCATAGCAACCGAAAGTCTTCACTTTGTCCACTAATCGGAATTTTATGTTCATAGCATATTCTGCCAATGGTTAAACATAGTCTAAGGCTGGCTGATTTAGTTTGGTTGGTATAACGGCGATAGCTGCGAACTAAGCTAATTAATTTGACTGATTGTTCGGGAGCCAAGCCAATGCGAGTAGTTAAAATCAACTGTTCTGTTTCCAGATCGGCTTCACCAATATCAATAGTGATCATGCGATCAAGTAAGGCATCTTGGGTAGGATGAACACCTGCATATTCTTCTGGATTAGAAGTAAATAATGCCCGAAACTGAGGATGAACCCGCACATATTCAGATTGCTGACTATCAGGGGGAAGCACGATCAGTTTTTCTTCTAAGGCACTAAGCAAAACATTATTAACTTCGGGGCGAGATCGATTAAATTCATCATAAATTAAGGTGAATCCCTCACGGGCAGCAAGGGTAAGCCGAGAATCTACCCAATTGTGCTGGAGATTATCCTCAAGTTTAAGTACGGAGTGAATGTAATTATCTACAACTTTTTTGCGGGTATATCCCGACTGGGAACCAATTAGCTGGGAAGAATTTAAGTCTTCATCGCCATAGATTAATACCATAGGTCGCCCTAATAAACTGGCTAGGTGCATAGCTAGGGTGGTTTTTCCTGTGCCTGCTGGTCCGCGCAAATGTACAGCAAAGCCAGACTGTAAATAGCGTAAAGCTCGTTGGGCAATCTTTTTGGTAAAAGCGGTACTAACAAACTGACGGGGATTGGCTTGGAGGACTGTGGTCATTCTTATTTAATTACAAAATTAATTACCAAGCTTAGTTATCTAGATCAACCAGTTTGATCAAAGTATTGAGAATTTCAGATGGGTCAACGCCAAGGGTATTAGCTCCAGTGGTTAACAGGTCTTTGACGATATTGCGATCGTTAACAACTTGGGTCAAGGTCGGATGCCCTTCTAGTCCAGCGACATAGTTTTCAATAAACTGATCAATGCTTATGGTTATAGGTGCAGCTATAACCGTAGATTTAAAAGATTCATTGGATTCACTTCTCGACTCTGCAATTAAATTACTATAATCCACGCCCCATACTGATAGATGGATGTAGGTTACATAGTCGGATAGTTCTTGCTTTAACTTGGCGGCTATGGCTAGGCGATCGCTTTGAACTAACTGTAAAAATTCGGCGGTGTTATTTTTTAGGGTTTGCAATGCTTGCAGTCTTTGGGTGCGATCAAATAAAGCTGTGGCTAGGCGATCGGCTGTGAGTTTAGCTAGAGTATTTTTGATTTCTAAGGCTCGATCATTAACTTCCTGTAGTCTTTGTCGTGATGCGAGGTCGGCATTTTTAAGTCGGCTAGTTTGCAGTTGCTGAAGTTCTATATAAATAGCGCTAGCTCTATCCGCTACAGCCTGAAGTCTTTGGGCTTGTTCGGAACGGGCAGTAGCTAGTCGGTTTTGTTCCCATGTAATGCGCTGACTGGTGACTTGATCCAGTAGGGCATGGGTAGCGTTGACTTCCTGCTGAAATTCTTGCGATCGCTGCTTTCGCCAAGTATTAAGAGCATCTATGGCTTGATTTCTTTGTTGGAGCCTAGATTGGCGAGCTTGGGCAAACCCTTGCATCAGAGAAGTCATATCTATTACATCCTAGCTTTAAGAAGTGTTATGGAATATTAAATAATTAACTAAAAATTGAACTAAAAGAATTAACTTAAGAGGCAAAGCTTAACTATAAACTATGCCTCAAATTAGTTTAGATTGGAAGTTAGGCAGCAGGAACAGCAGCAGATGCAGTTAAGCCAACAGCTTCAGCATATTTTAAATAGGTTTCCACGGAGGCAATTACTACTCTTGCTTCAATAGACAAAAGCTCAATTCCAACTAAGGAAACTCTAACCCAAGCATCAATCACAATACCTTTATCCAAGATACGATCTACAACTTCAGCCAAACTGGAAGAAGAGTTAACTTTTTCAACTGCCATAACAAAATTTCTCAAATAAATAGCATGTTTAGCATAGCGCAATTTTTTAAGAAATATATAAGAAAGCTTTATATTTCAAGGTTTGGATTCCACTCACTTAAATTAAATAGCATTTTTACCAATAGCAAAAAGTTAGGTTGGAGATTCTATCTTTATTAACTTTAAAATTGCTGTAGAAGAATCACTCTCTTATTTAGAAGCGATCGCACTACTTCTAGCGATAACTCTGGCATAGTTTTTAGTATTTCAGACACAGTTAGCGCATATTGACATTGCTGCATAAACTTAAACTCTAATTCCGAAAGGTGACAAATGCCGTAGTCGGGATCAAACAGACAATCACTTTCCCACCCATTAATGCAAGGATGGTGCTGGGGAATCGAACTTAAAAGCCTGGCATCAGATTGATCTAATTTTGCTAACGGTGGACGTGCCAAAAAGAACTCATAGTGAGCTATATCAGTATCGAGGAGTTCAATTAAGCGATATTGATCAATGATTGGTAAGGATTGAGCCAATGCTAGTAATTCAGGATTAGATCCCAACAATCTCTCTAGGTTCCAGATATGGGGATTGGAAAAACCGACAAATTCTAAACCCGAAGCTGCAATTAATTCAAATAAACTGCCAATCTCATAATCAATTTCCTGAGGATGTAAATACATATCCGCAAAGCATTCATCACGGGTATTTTCCATAGCCCAGCGATTTTTTTCCCGTTGCACTAGGCGATTTGTATCTGGTAATGCGGCGAATACTTCTCTACCAAGTTTTACCCCTGCCCGAAAATCTTGCTTTTGTCCTTGTGTTTGTAAGAGGGCGATCGCCTGCTGCATTAGGTTAATTTCCCATCTCCCAATCTTGGCATAGACAAACACATGAAAAATTCCACCGGGGGCAAGTTTATTAGCAACCGCTTGAATTCCTGCGATCGGATCAGGTAAATGATGCAGAACACCCACGGAGTTAATCATGTCAAACTGTCCTGCAATCTGATCGAGATCGTAAAGACTTAATTGCTGAAAAGTTAGCGATCGCCCTGTCATAGGGGGAGAACTGCGACGGCACCGTTCCTTTGCGACTTCTAAGGTGCCAGCACTAATATCAATGGCAACAATATCGGCATTGGGATTAAGATGTGCCAAATATTCTGTACTTACACCACTACCGCAGCCTGCATCCAAAATCCGAGGTTTCTTAGTCGCAGCCAATCCATTTGTACAAAAGCCGAAAGCTCCCTGCCAACTCCAACGCCAGTTATAACCAGGTGGAGCCTCATCCAACAGAGGATCGGGGGGAAATGGAAAGGTATCGTAGAGATGGGAAACAATATTAGTAACTGCTTGACGGTCTGGCATGGGGAAACAAAGAATTTTATAGAGTCAATAACATTAGTAACTAATCTGTAACTGCACCAAGACTACTGGTCGAGACTAACTTGGCATATTTTGCTAAAACTCCCCTTGTATAGCGTGGAGCTGGTGGTTGCCACTGAGAACGACGAGCAGCTAATTCCTCATCACTTACATTTAATTGTAGTAATTTGTTATCGGCATCAATGGTAATAGAATCTCCTTCTTTGACCAAGGCGATCGCTCCACCGACAAAAGCTTCTGGGGCAACGTGACCCACTACCAAACCAAAGGTACCACCTGAAAATCTACCATCGGTAATTAAACCTACAGAATCTCCTAAGCCCGCCCCAATAATTGCTGCCGTTGGTGCTAACATTTCCCGCATCCCAGGTCCCCCCTTAGGTCCTTCATAGCGAATTACCAACACATCACCCGCTTGCACTTTGCCTGCAAGAATAGCTGCTAGACATTCTTCTTCAGACTCAAAAACCTTAGCTGCACCTGTAATTACCCGTTTTTTGATTCCTGTGATTTTGGCAACACTACCTTCTGTAGCTAGGTTCCCTTTCAAAATTGCTAAATGTCCCTGGGCATATATTGGTTTAGACCAAGGACGGATGACATCTTGATCGGGTGATGGTTCTTCTGGAATATCTTTCAGGACTTCGGCGACGGTTTGTCCTGTAATTGTTAAGCAATCACCATGTAATAACCCATTTGCCAGCAATATCTTCATAACTTGGGGAATACCGCCCGCTTTATGTAGATCGGTTGCCACATACTTACCACTGGGCTTAAGGTCACACAGCACTGGTACTCTCTGCCGAATCCGCTCAAAATCATCCAATGTCCATTCCACTTCTGCTGAATGAGCGATCGCCAAGAAATGCAAAACTGCATTAGTAGAACCACCCACAGCCATCACTACAGAAATAGCATTTTCAATGGATTTGCGGGTAATTATATCCCTTGGTAAAATTTGCTGGCGAATTGCCTCCACTAGAACTTTACCTGCCAATTCAGCATTGTCATTTTTTTCTGAATCTTCGGCAGCCATCGTCGAGGAATAGATTAAGCTCATCCCCATTGCCTCAAACGCTGATGACATTGTATTTGCCGTAAACATCCCCCCACAAGAACCTGCTCCTGGGCAAGCATTCTGCTCCACTGCCATTAACCGAGCATCATCAATTTTGCCTGCACTATGCTGTCCCACGGCTTCAAAGGCACTGACTACAGTTAAATCTTCCCCATCCAAATGACCGGGTTTAATCGTACCGCCATAGACAAAAATTGCTGGTATATTCATTCTTGCCATCGCAATCATTGCTCCGGGCATATTTTTATCGCAACCCCCGATCGCCAAAACCCCATCCATACTTTGACCTGTACAAGCAGTTTCAATGGAGTCGGCAATTACATCCCGTGATACCAGAGAATACTTCATTCCTTCCGTACCCATGGAAATACCATCGCTAATAGTAATTGTGCCGAATAACTGCGGCATTCCCCCTGCGGCTCTGATTCCCTGTTGTGCTCTTTCTGCTAAAGGGGCTATGCCCATATTGCAAGGGGTAATCGTACTGTAGGCACTGGCAACTCCGACAATGGGCTTATTAAAGTCAGCATCCGTGAATCCCACGGCACGCAGCATGGCACGGTTAGGAGATCGGGCTACACCTTGGGTAATGATTTGACTTTTGCGGTTATCTGCCATGACTGTTAAAGTTGGATGTGATCTAAGTGGTGAATTTTGATTAGATTTTTAATCTAGCATCTCATGGATTTCTAATGCTAATTTTTACCTAACTTCATTCTCCCTAAAACCTGCAAAAAAAGGACTTAGTTTTCTCTAAGCCCTCAAGGTTATTTAATATTTTGGGTTTAATATTTCTAGAAATTTACGTTAACTAACGACTAACTCACACTGGCAAGTTGGGCATTATTTTCTAGCAAAATTTCCTGTAACTCACTGGCATCAATAGTCTCACGCTCTACCAATAGTTCGGCAATCCTATCGAGAATATGACGATTTTGAATGAGGACATTTCTAGCAGTTTTATAGGCATTTTCGACTAATATATTTACCTCTTGATCAATTAATGCGGCTGTCTCTTCAGAAAAGTCACGCTCAGAGGCAATATCTCGACCTAAAAACATATTATTGTTGGCACGACCTAAAGCCACTGGACCAAGTTTTTCACTCATGCCAAAACGAGTAATCATTTGACGGGCAATTTGGGAAACCTGCTGCAAGTCACTGGAAGCACCAGTGGTAACTTCTTCTTCCCCAAAGATAATCTCTTCTGCTAAGCGACCACCCAGAGCCACAGCCATTTGGTTTTGCAGGTAAGAACGGCTTTGCATTCTTTCTTCGGTGGGCAGGAACCAAGTTAGTCCGCCTGCACGACCACGGGGAATAATTGTCACTTTTTGGACGGGATCATAATCGGGCATCAAGGCACCAACTAAGGCGTGACCCGCCTCATGATATGCCACTAGCTTTTTGCGCTTGTCACTCATGACTCGATCTTTCTTTTCAGGTCCAACTAAAACCCGATCTACGGCATCGTTAATTTCATCCATGGAAATTTCCGTGAGATTGCGACGGGCAGCTAAAATTGCGGCTTCATTTAAGAGGTTAGATAAATCTGCACCTGTAAATCCGGGAGTGCGACGGGCAATTTTTTCTAGATCGACATCTTGTCCAAGGGTTTTACCACGGGCATGGACACCTAGAATTTCTAAACGACCGGCAAAATCGGGACGATCTACTACCACTTGGCGATCGAATCTACCAGGACGCAGTAAGGCGGAATCTAGCACATCGGGACGGTTGGTTGCAGCAATAATAATAATGCCTGTATTGCCTTCAAAGCCATCCATCTCTGTTAACAGTTGATTTAGGGTTTGTTCACGTTCATCATTTCCACCACCTAGTCCGGCTCCCCGCTGGCGACCGACGGCATCAATTTCATCAATAAATACGATACATGGGGCATTAGTTTTAGCTTGTTCAAACAGGTCACGCACCCTAGAGGCACCAACGCCAACAAACATTTCCACAAATTCTGAACCAGAGATCGAGAAGAAAGGTACACCCGCTTCACCGGCAACCGCGCGAGCTAGTAATGTTTTACCTGTACCGGGAGGTCCTACTAAGAGTACACCTTTGGGGATTTTGGCACCGACTGCCGTAAAGCGATCGCTATTTTTGAGAAAATCTACAACTTCAGTTAATTCTAATTTTGCTTGCTCAATCCCAGCTACATCACTAAAGGTAACTTGGGTTTGGGGTTCCATCTGCACTCTAGCTTTGGACTTACCAAAATTCATCGCTTGGCTACCAGGTCCCACTTGAGCGCGGCGTAATAAAAAGAATAATCCGACTAGTAAAAGTACGGGTAAAAAGAAGCTAGTCAAGGTTTGTAAAAGGGCACCGTCATTACGGCGAGGAGCCACATCTAGTTCAATATTATTATCAGTAATAGTTTTAATAAAATCTGGGTCATTGGGCAGATTCACTCTGACTCTTTTATTGCCATTGATGCCACCAGGGATGGTCGCTTCAGCATAGGTGCGATCGCTGCTTAGGGTAATCCTAGAAACTCCTTGCTTACTTTCAATTGCGTCTAAAAGTTGACTATAACGCCACTGCTCTTGGGGTTGAGGTTGGTTATCAATTAAGGCAGTTCCAAGGGTAATCACCACAATTCCCAGCAGGGCATATAAACCAATATTTTTCCACTTTTTATTATTGTTTTTATCTTTCACCGCAGATGCTCCAGAACATTATTTATTACATAATATTAACCTAATCAAATTGGCAGTGGGGATATTGCGATCGCTCCAGATCATCTATCGGGCAAGAGCATTAATAAATTGCTGTAATTGGGTGATTAATGATGGCTTTTTCCCTGTGGCTTTACCCATAATTCGATTTAGATCATCGCCAACGGGTCTTTCCTCCCCTTCATAGATCAGTTCCATACCTGTGGTTTTATCTTGCCACACCTGCCAAAGCTGAGGATAGCACCGCCATACAGCACCTTCTTCTATGGGTTGAATGTAATAGACAATTTCAAATATGCTTAAAAACCGATCGCGCATTCTCCGAGCAGCCAGTCCTAATCCCACTTCACTATTTTCTAGTTTAGGATTCAGCATCACAAACGGGCGATCGCCAATCAAAGTGAGTAATTTTTCAATGCCATCTACTTCTACTGAAGTTGGCGAAATTAATAAAAATGCCTGAGACTCTGGACGAGCCGCCGCCCTACCTTCATTGACACCCCGCATGGACACTTCACGCAAAATATCGGAATTAGCCCAATCTCGTTTAGCAAGGGCAGCCGTCCCCGCATCGGCAAATAGAGCCTGCCAAGCCTGACCATATTGTTTCGTAAAAGCCTCCGCAAAAGCAAGGGCGATCGGCATTTGTGCCAGTTCGGGGAATTTCATATCGATTTGAATTCGCTTACAACCTGCTGCAATTGCGCTCATGGTGGCAGCGATCGCTTGCTCTGTGGTCTCTTCTAGGGTTTCGGGTATGGTAATCATTTAGCCAGTCACCTGTACTCCTTTCCAAAAGGCAATATAGCCCCGAATATTTTTGGCAGCGTCCTTAGTCTCGGGATAATACCAAGCTGCATCTTTATTTTCCTTACCATCGACAACTAAGGAATAGTAACTGGCAACGCCTTTCCAAGGACAGGTTGTGTGGGTGGAGCTTTCTTTAAAATATTCAGATTTAATGGCATCGGCAGGAAAATATTTATTGCCTTCCACGGATTCGCATTGATCACTTTCTGCTACTACCACGCCATTCCAAATTGCTTTAGTCATAGGTTTAATTAAACTTACTAATTCAGTAATTTACTAATTCAGTATAAATGGGATTAGGGGCATTCTATAAAGGCGGTACAGCATTATTCGGATGACGAGCATCGGTAATTAGCCAATCAAGGGCAGCAGCCTGTAAATCAATCGTGGCACCAGTTTTATCCACACAATAGCGACCGAATACTAATTTATCAACTAAATGCACATCGGAAAGGCGGGAATATTCAAAAATTACGCTGCGCTCCACATCTGCCCCAGTTGATATATGGCAGTTAGGTCCAATCATGGTCGGTCCAACGATCTTTACGCCATCTTCAATTTGGGTCATGGCACCAATATATACAGGACCAGTAATATCTACCTTATCCCAGTTCACACAAACATTTAGCCCCGTAAATATCCCCGGTTTCACCTCATAGCCCGGCACTTTGACATTATTAATCTTGCCCATTAGCACATCTTGAATCGCTTGCCAGTAGTCAGGAACTTTCCCAATATCTACCCACTGAAAATCCATAGCGATCGCATAGAAAGGAGCGTTAGCTTCTACCAATTTAGGGAATAAATCCCCTCCAATATCAAATTGTTCTCCAGAGGGAATATAGTTAAATATCTCTGGTTCAAAAATATAAATCCCAGTATTAATATTGTTACTGCGTGCCTCTTCAACGCTAGGTTTTTCTTGGAAGTCAAGGATTCTACCATCATCATCGGTGACTACTACCCCATAGCTGGATACTTCTTCCTTGGGGACGGTTTTCATCACTACAGTTGCCAAAGATTTTTTTGCTTTGTGCCACTCTACTACTGCTTTTAAGTCTAGATCAATCAGCGCATCTCCGCATAGCACTACAAACGTATCATCAAAAAACGGGGAGAAATCCTGAATCTTTTTTAAGCCTCCCGCTGAGCCAAGGGCATCACCGACTAGTTCCCCATTCACAATCTTGCCTTCAAAGGAATAGCCCATCTGCACATCAAATTTCTGTCCATCCCGAAAGTAGTTCTCAATTTCTTCGGACAAATGACTTACGTTGACCATAATTTGATCAAATCCATGTTGACGCAGCAATTCCACCAAAAATTCCATCACGGGCTTTTGCATAATGGGAATCATGGGTTTAGGCATAATATAGGTAATCGGTCGCACCCTAGTTCCTTTCCCTGCTGCCAAAATCATTGCTTTCATTTCTTACTCAATTCTCCGCATTTTATGAATAAATATAAATAACCTGTTTTAGTCTGAAATATTTAGAATTCCGTCTAATTCGGATTAGTCTAATTTACGTCCAGTTAACTCGACAAAAATATCTTCTAAATTAGAATCACGCACCATAATCCCTCTTTTATCAGATTGAGCCTCCACATAGCTGTGAGCTTGATCATAATCGGCAAAGAATTTATAAGCAATTTGTTGGTCATTTTGACTTACTACTACTGCTAAACCATACTTTTGTCTTAGTTCGGCGGGTGTACCAATTTCGATCAGACTGCCATTATTCATGATCCCGATGCGATCGCATAAAAATTCTGCTTCTTCCATATAGTGGGTTGTTAACAATATCGTCATGCCTTGTTCTTTTAAGTCTTTAATAATTTCCCATAGTCGTCTTCTGGTCTGGGGATCGAGTCCAACTGTGGGTTCATCTAAAAATAAAATCTGGGGTTGGTGTAGTAATGCCCGCGCAATTTGCAACCTGCGTTTCATACCACCTGAAAGGGTTCTGACTAAAACTTGGGAGCGATCGTTGAGATCAACATAATCTAAACAACGCTGGATTGAGTCCCTGCGCTCTTTTTCGGGAAGATGATGAAGCCTGCCATGATACTCCATGTTTTCCCACAAAGTTAAATCTAAATCCACACTAATCTGCTGCAAAACCACCCCGATTTGGCTTTTGACCTGCTGTGACTGTTTAATTACATCTAGTCCTCCGAGGCTGATTCTACCTTGGCTAGGACGAGTTAATGTGGTCAGCATTCTAATGGTTGTAGATTTTCCTGCCCCATTTGCTCCTAATAGTCCAAACATCTCCCCCTGCAATATTTGTAAGGAAAGATTATTGACCACGGGGACTTGATTATAGTGTTTATAGACTTGGTCTAAAAGAATTGCTACGGGTGACATTAGGTAGTACCAACGGTGATGCCATTGTACAAGCTCATTGCCTTAGGAATTCCCGAATCTCTGATCACGGCGATCGCCTGCTCTGTAGTTTTAAAAATTTCAGTTAATTGTTGCATTTCTGCGATTGTAAATTTCCCCAAAACATGACTAACGGCACCACCAATTTCCGCACTACCAATGCCAATTCTTAGGCGAGGAAAGTCTTGGGTTCCTAACTCTTGAATAATCGACTTGATTCCGTTGTGTCCTCCTGCCGAACCAGAGGTTCTGATTCTGAGCTTGCCTAAGGGTAAATCCATGTCATCATATATGACTAAAACTGAGTGCGGATCAAGCTTATACCAGTTACAACACAACCGCAGTGACTGCCCCGACAAGTTCATATAAGTTGTGGGCTTAAGTAAGCGGATCGGTTTTTTCTCCCCATATATGCCCTTAAACTTGCGATCGGGGATCAGGCTTATACTCCACAGATTTGCTAAGTAGTCCACCAGTAGATAGCCCACATTATGACGGGTGTGATCGTACTCCTGTCCAGGATTACCTAATCCCACAATTAAGCTAATCTGATCACTCATCAGAACTAGATTTTGCCTCTGACTCTGAAACGGATGAAGCCGATGAAACTGATGCCTCAGTTACTGATTTAGAAGGAGGAACTTTCTCCAATTGTTCTACCTCCTTGGTAAATTCAGCTTGAAAATCACGGGAAGCATCCTGAAAGCCTTTAATAGTTTTGCCAACGCTGCGTCCGATTTCTGGCAGCTTTTTAGGTCCAAATATTAGAAGAGCCACACCCATGATGACAATCATTTCGGGCAATCCTAGACCAAAAATATTCATTTCCACTCTCCAAGGTTAATTTCAGCCCAACTTGACCAGATAGCTATCTTATTGTTTAAGGCTACTAGATCACTCGTAAGAATACTGATAAAAATAGAAAACTACAAAAAAAGATGAACAGCACACTTACCACCACTCATCTTTAATTATTTATTTTTCTAACCACCCCAGTTCAAATTAACTCCTTCTAAGATCAAGGAAGAGTTATACAACTGTAGGATAATCAGTAAAAACACAAGAAATAACGACATTGCTACTGCCATTAGTGGTGTAGTTCCCCATCCTCTTGCAACCTTACCATACTCAGCATTCAGTGGTCTGAGTATATCTCCGAGCTTAGTACGTTGTGCCATAGTTAAAAATTATCTAAAGATTTTGTTTTTAATTACTTAGTATAATCTCATCAAAGGTTGACAAAAATCAATATTTAATAGATGTGCCTAAATGAATAAAATAGCTAAATGAAGAAAGTTGACTTAGGCATTTAAGCTCAAGTGAAGTAAAAACAATAGAGCACTGCTATTAGATCACTGCTAGCATAAATAGACTTAATTCAATATATGATACTAAAATATAGAAATCTCAATATAAATTAATATTAAAGGCATATTAAAAACTAACTATGGAAAACTCGCAAAATGCTCTTTCAATTGGTTTAGCAGTTGCAGCCAGCCTAATCTGTTTAACCCTAGTGTCGATTTATACGGCGTTCGGTCCTCCTAGTAAGGAATTGGGCGATCCCTACGAAGATCACGAAGATTAAACTGATTAAATTTTTAACTAGATTTTTAAGCAGTTTTTTTAATAAATACTATTTTTCCAGCAACTTCCTCGGCGATCGCTTTTCCTTGCAATAACTCTAATAACTGCAAAGCAAACTCTGTGGCAGTTCCAGCCCCTCTACTAGTGATGATGTTACCGTCTACTACAACCAAATCGTTTAGGTACTCGCCAACGACTAATTGATCTTTAACCGCAGGATAGGATGTCGCCCTTTTCTCCGTTAATAATCCAGATGCCGATAAAACTAGGGGAGCCGCACAAATTGCTGCCGTTAGTTTGCCCAAACCTGCGTGTTTTTGCAGCATGGGAATAATTCTGGGATCGGCTTGCAGTCTAAAAGTTCCCGCACCACCAGCTAGGACAATGAGATCGAACTCTTGATTGATAACATGCTCTAATAGCGAGTCTGCCATAATCGTAATTCCGTGACCACCATCTACAATCACCGATTCCAAACCCGCAGTGACAACCTGCACATCTCCCCGCCGTAGGATATCAATTATAGTTACAGCCTCAATTTCTTCAAACCCTTGCATTAAGGGCAAAAGTGCTTGCTTCATTAAGTTTGTTTGATTAATGGTGATTTACTTTACTTTTTAGAAGGGGGTTGATTTTTTACCACGTACTCAAGGGCTGCACGAGCAGGAATAAAGGTAAATTTTTCAGTCTCTGGTTTAGGCTTTTTATCTTTGGTAGTTACCATTGAATCTAGTACCTGAAATAAAGATGTAACCTGAATTTTACTAGTATTAGCAACATCAGGCTGCTGCTTTTTAGCATTATCAATTAAGGTTTGTAAGTCTTTTTGGTCAAAGAAGAAAGGTACTATTTGCTTACCGTTTTGGGCGATCGTTAGCAGTCCTTGATCTTTATTTTTCCCGCCTGTGGCAAAGAAAACAGGTACATTAGGTAACTTATCAGTAGGCTTTCCTTCAGAAACTAAGATCGTGCGAGCAGAGTCCATACTGGCTTTAGCTGGCACAATTTGAAAGGCAATCTGTTTGTTAGTTTGATTCTTTTTAATCACTTTATAGGCATCATTCATTGAGCCGATGACAATTCGAGCTTTACTGCCTGCGGTTGGATTTGATTGCTTGAATTGACTCAAGGTGGATTGAGCGTCAGTGGGATTAAGGAAAAATAATAATACTTGGGGGGATTTAGGCTTACCCGGTTGATTGGATGTACCTAAGAGTGGAGCCCCTTTATCATCAGTAATAGTAAATACTGGGATAGCATTTAAACGTTCAAGGACTTGAGTTTCTGTTAAGGCTTGGGCGGGAGCTATATTTGCTGTGATAAGTAATGGAGAAGTGATCGCTAAACTAAATATCGATGGAATTATTGATGAAATTAATGGTGACTTAGACACAAATTTTTTCCTAGAGGAGGGATGAGATGATACGCATTTCAAGAAGCTAATTGGGAACTCTTGGGTTGTGGTGCAAGAAATTCTAAAGGGTGCCTACTTTTTAGTAGCAGGTGCAGGAGTGGTAGCGGGTTGATTTTTAACCACATACTCGAAGGCATTACGGGAAGGCACAAAGGTAAATCTCTCTGTATCAGGGTTAGGCTTGTTATCTTTAGTTGCTACCATAGAATCAAGCACTTGAAATAAAGAAGTAACCTGAATTTTCGTGGCATTAGCAACATCAGGCTGTTGTTGTTTTGCTCGATCAATTAGGCTTTGTAGGTCTTTTTGATCAAAGAAGAAGGGGACTAATTGTTTACCGTTCTGCTCTAGGGTTAGGAGTCCTTGCTCTTTATCTTTCCCGCCGATCGCAAAGAAAACAGGTACATTTGGCAACTTATCCGCAGGTTTACCTTGGGAAGTAAGAATTGTCCGAGCAGACTCTATGCTGGCTTTGGCTGGCACAATTTGAAAAGCAATATCTTTCTTATCCTGATTCTTTTTAATGACTTCGTAGGCATCATTCATCGAACGGATCACGATTCTAGCTTTGCTGCCGACGGCTGGGTTGGTCTTTTGAATTTGAGTTAAGGTTGCTTGAGCATCATCGGGATTAAGGAAGAATAGTAAGACTTGGGGTGGTTTTTCACTTCCCTTTTGAGGAGCAGAACCAAGTAATGGCGCACCTTTATCGTCAGTGATAGTAAATACAGGAATGCCATTTAGACGTTCAAGAACTTGAGCTTCGGTTAAGGCATGGGCGGGGGCAATAATGGGGATAATTAAAGGCGTAGCGATCGCAATGGTAGATAGAGCAAGAGTATTAATGAAGGGCTTAAACACAGGTTTTTCTCCTAGATGTGACAGTAGATTGAGAGGGCAATACTAATTTTTTGCGGGTGCTAGTCTGTGAATATACACTAAATTTAAGATGATCTTTTAATTGGATTTGCTAGTTTTTAAGGATAGCTGCTAGTACCTAGATAATAGACAATTGAGTGATATAACTGGTTCCATTCATGTAGAAATTTTATGCCTACCAATTCTAACTCTTCTAACTATAATGATTTCGACCAAATTCGTACAGAGTTAAACTACCGTCAGGCTCAGCGTACCCTGCGAGATTTAGTAGGAAAATTAGACCTAACCCCCAGAGAGAGACAAGGGCTAGAGCCAGAGATTGCCGAACTACAACAAATGTTAGAAAAGTTGGAACAGATGGTAATTCAAATTGCCGTATTTGGGATGGTGGGGCGTGGTAAGTCTTCAGTTCTCAATGCTCTATTAGGGGAAAATGTGTTTGCGACAGGGGCAGTGCATGGGGTAACGCGATCGCAACAAAGTGCCAACTGGCAAATATCTCGGGAAAAAATTGCGGGATTTAAGAATCAGGAAATTTTACGGGTATCGCTCAAAAGTCTGGGGTCGGCAAGAATTGAATTAATAGATACCCCAGGCATTGATGAAGTAGATGGGGAAGCAAGGGAACAGTTAGCAAAGTCAGTGGCACAACAGGCAGATTTAATTTTGTTTGTCATTGCTGGTGATATGACTAAGGTAGAGTATGAGGCTTTATCGCAGTTGAGATTGGCAAGTAAGCCGATTTTATTGGTATTTAATAAAACCGATCAGTACCCCACTGCCGATCGCCAAGCCATTTACACCAAAATTCGAGATGAACGGGTGAAACAGCTACTTTCCCCAGAGGAAATTGTGATGACCGCAGCTTCTCCCCTAGTGCCAAAGGCAATTATGCAGGATGATGGCTCTGTGCAAGCCGAACTCGTAGCGGGAAAACCCCAGATTGAAGATTTGCAGGTCAAGATTCTAGAAGTCTTGGATCGAGAGGGTAAGTCTTTAGTGGCTCTAAATTCTATGATTTTTGCTGATAATGTCCATGAGCAGGTGATTCAGCGTAAAATGTCCATCCGAGATCGACGGGCAAATAAAATTATTTGGAATGCCGTAATTACCCAGGCTGTGGCGATCGCTGTTAGTCCAGTTACAGTTATTGATCTAGTTAGTACAGCCATAATTGATGTGTCCATGATTTTGGCATTATCTAAGCTCTATGGCATTTCGATGAATCAACAGGGAGCGATCGCCTTGATGCAGAAAATTGCCATGGGTATGGGTGGGATTACTGCCAGTGAATTATTAACTACCCTAGGCTTAGGATCACTCAAAGCTTTATTTGGGGTTTCTAGTGTTGCTACGGGTGGTTTAACGGCGGGGCTATATATTTCTGTGGGCATTATGCAGGCAAGTGTGGCGGGAGTTTCTAGCTATGCGATCGGCTTAGTTACGAAAGAATATTTAGCGAATGGAGCCACATGGGGCGAGCAAGGACCTAAAGCTGTAGTTAGTAGAATCTTGTCTAGTCTTGATGAAGCGTCAATTTTAGCTCGAGTTAAAGATGAGCTTTCCCAAAAACTTGATCTCTCCCGCATGGGTAAAGCGGTAATCAAATAATTATCAGAGGTGTTAGTCTATATACATCATGTCAAGTTTCATTAAGCTTATTTAACTTCTATTTCCTGTATATTCACCTAAGGCTTCAACCGCAATGACTTCAACCTCTTCCATTTCAGTCCGAGAATTGCCTTTGTTTCCCTTACCAGAAGTGGTATTGTTCCCAGGGCAGTCATTGCCGCTACATATATTTGAATTTCGGTATCGCATGATGATTAATACAGTCCTAGAGAGCGATCGCATCTTTGGCGTAGTTATGTGGAACCCTGAAACTAATCAACCTAGCAATGTGGGGTGTTGCGCCCAAATTTTACAGTATCATCGCCTCCCAGACGATCGATTTAAGATTCTGACCATTGGACAACAGCGATTTAGAGTTTTAGAGTATGTTCGGGAAAAACCATTTCGCGTTGGGTTAGTTGAATGGATTGAGGATCAGCCCAGTGATGAAAGTCCATTTCTCTTAGCAACAGAAGTACGAGAACTACTAGATGATGTAGTGCGGCTATCGCAAAAACTAACGGAGCAGGAAATAGAATTACCCCAGATTCCCCGCAGCCCCATTGAATTGTCCTACTGGATTGCCAGCAATTTTCATGGTGCCAGTATGGAGCAACAGGCTTTACTGGAAACCCAAGATACTACGGCGAGGCTAAGGCGAGAGGCAGAAATTTTAGCATCCACCCGTAGTCAATTGGCAGCCCGCACAGTTTTAAAGGATACTTTTAATGAAACTTAGGTTACTGTCCTATTAACCTACTAAAATATGCAGTAGTTCTCTAGGCTAACAACTTTAAGTTAATAACCTTAAAATTAATACTATCTATGGCAAGAAGTGGAAACGAAGGCTTAGTACTGGGGCTAACTGTTCTGATCACCGCAGGCTTGGCAGGTGGAGGTTATTGGTTCTTTACCAGAAATAATCCCAATGGTTTGCAGCAGGTAATTACACCGAATCCAGCTAGCACCGTCAATCCAGTTCCTCCAGTTTCTAAAGACCCGACTCCCGCTCCCCCAAATTCAACCACAGCAGCACTGGATACATCTTTACCGAATCCACAGGTTTTAAATATGGACGGGAGTGTGACTATGGTGGCTTTGATCAAACGCTTACAATTGGCTTATGCTCAGGTTAACCTAAATATTCCTTCCACCTTTGGAGTTCCCGATGGTCGACCTAATGGTACAAATGCGGGGCTAAAAAACCTGATGCAAGGCATTGTTAACATCGCTGCTTGTTCTCGTCCCCTAAAAGCTGAAGAAATTCAATCTGGGTTGCTGGGGGTACCAGTGGCACGGGATGCCTTGGCAGTAGTCGTGGGTATAGATAACCCCTACAAAGGTGGATTGACCTTAAATCAATTGCGCGGAATATTTCAAGGCACTATCACCAACTGGGAACAGGTGGGAGGAGCTAAGCAACCCATTAAAGTTATTAACAGGGCTACAGAAAGTGGCACTCGAACATTCTTTAAAGATGCGGTATTGCTTGGTGGTGATTTTGCTCCAGATAGTAAAGATTTTACAACTTTGCCCCATGATGAAACCACGCCAATGTTACGGGCTTTAGGCAAAAATGGGATCGGCTATAGCACCGTGCAGCAGGCTGTAAATCAAGAGATAGTAAGAATTGTCCCGATTGATGGCGTTGCTCCAACGGATGTTAATGCGGTCAAAACTGGGGTTTATCCAATTAGTCGAGTGGTTTTATTAGTGGCTAAAAAGCAGACCAGTCCAGTTGTAAAAGAATTTATTGATTTGGCTTTATCTCAGGTTGGACAGGAAATTGTACGACAGGTTGGGTTTATCCCTTTGTAAGTTTTACTAGTAGTACTCACGTTTTTAAGTGATTAATTCATGGTTAGTAAGGAAGAAGTCTGGAAATATCTTCAACGTGGGGCGATCGCTTTACTTGGAATTTATCTGGTATGGCGATTAAAACAAACAATTCAGTTATTACTAGTAAGTTTATTTTTTGCCTCAGCAATTACTCCGCTCCTAGAGCAAATGGAGAAATATAAGATTAGAAGAGGCTTAGGAGTCGTAGTTATTTACTCTGCCTTACTATTAATTATTTTATTAACTATTGCCCCTGCGCCACAGTTGATTGTTGAATTAGGGCAGTTTTTAACTCAAGTTCCCAATTTAGTTTCACAAATTAATGTAACGAATATTCCTTTCCTGAATGTCAATGCCCAACAAATTCAAGAGTTTTTGCGATCAAGTACAGTACTTGATCAAATCCAAAATCTAGGCAGAGAAATTGCCAATCAAACCGTTGGCTTTACCTTTGGCTTAATTAATACGTTGGGAATTATTTTACTGACCATGTTAATTACGGGTTATATGGTAATTAATTCCAAGGAGTTAACCCGCAGAGTACTAAGACCTTTTTCAGAAAAAGTTAGAAGTGAAGTATATGTACTCATGCCTCCTATTAATCGCTGCTTAGGAGCATACGTTCTAGGGAGAATTGGCACATCTGCACTTTTAGGGTTCTGCACTTACTTAGCTTTAATATTTGTGGGCGTGGAATTTGCGGGAGGATTAAGTTTATTAGTTGCAGTTGCTAATTTAATTCCATTTGTGGGACCAATTTTAGGGCTAATTCCTATGGTAATTGCCGCATGGAGTTTAGGACTTGTTAAAGTTGGTTTAGTGATTGGTATTTCCTTTCTATTGCAGCAAATTGAAGCTTGGATCTTACAACCTTGGCTAGTGGGTCCATACCTAAATCTTGATCCCTTTGAGTTATTGCTGTCAATTATTGTGGGTGCGGAATTATTAGGTGTGGTTGGGGCTTTGATTGCACCACCATTGGCAGGAGTCGGTCGGATTATTTTTGATCATTTTGAGCGTAAAAGAAAAATAGAAACTGAGGATAACTCCTATGGTTTTCCACAATTTGATACTCAGAGATTTGATAAGGAGCAACTTGATGGTCAAAAGTATGATGACCAGAGATTTGATGATTAGCGACTTGGAGTAAGGCTGGCTTTGCGTAAATTATATAGAGCTTTAACCTCGGCAGAGCGATCGCCTAGTTGTCGAGCAATTTCTAAGCATTTATGGAAACAGGCAACAGCAGTGGCAGAATTTTTGAGAGCTTGATAGCTGAGACCTAAACCAGAAAATATTGATACTTGTAGGCGTTTATAGGACAGTTGATCGGCGATCACCTTAGCATTTTGGTAGTGTTCGATCGCAGTTTGGTATAAGCCCAGAGCATAGTAGGCAAAACCTAAGCTGACGAGACAACCTGCTTCTTTTTCAGAACTACTGATCGCACGGGCAATTTCCAGATATTTTTGTTGATAGACGATTGCAGTTTGATATTCGCCTAAGTTGTAGTAGGCATTGCCAAGATTACCAATGGTGGAGAACTCGACTTCACTGGCTTCCTCTTCATTTGCCAACTGTAAAAACTCCAGATAATAGGCGATCGCCGTACGATATTGACGTAAACTATAATAGGCGTTACCTAAGTTACTTAGAGCTTGTAATTGCAAGTAATGTTCTGATCCCTCTTGAGCTAAAGATTGTGCCTGTTGGAAGTATTTGATTGCACTTTGATACTGGGCAACTGCTTGATATACAAGTCCTAGAGCATTTAAGGCTTTAATTTTTAGAAGTGTACTATTAGCGATCGCTAAGCTGGTTTCTAAATAAGTTACCGCATCATTGAATTTTTCTAAATATAAAGCTGCCATCCCCGCATTGAATAAAATCTGCCAGTGACTGGGTTGATCGCTAACTTTTTGGGCTCCATCCTGCCATTTCAAAGGTAGCAATTGATTATATAGGTCTAGGAGTAAAGTGAGATCAGAGGTTTTTTTTATGTGAGCCAAATTAATGCCATTAACTATAGCGGCTGCCAAGTCCCAGTTTTGCGCTTTACAGGAGTCATAAAAAGCCGTGAGAATTGGCTCTAAATCATCGGTGTTAGTTAACCCAGAGTTTAAGATATTTGCCGTATTTTTTGGACTTACATTACTTAAATCAGTTTTTTGGGCATTAGATTCTGGGAGGTCAGATTTTTGCAGTTCTTGCGTCGGTGCATTCAAATTTTCCGTAACCTCATTAACCTCTTCCTGCTTATCTGTAACTATGCCCAGTAAATCTTGGAGTTGGGAAATGGTGGCGGGGCTAATTGTTGTAGCGAGAACTGGCTCGGAAGCAATTTCTAAATCTATTGCCAAATCCACTTCTAATAACTGATTTCCTTCTTCGGCAGTTGGAACTTCTGGCTCTTCTTTTATCTCCTCTGATATTTCTTTTGATATTGTCTCTATGTGGTCATTTGGACTCTTATTAATCTCATCAATAGTGACCTCATGTATTTCATCTACAACAGGAAGAACAGATGGTTCAGCGATCGCTGCGGGAATTTGATCAGCTTGATTGTCAAAGCTAGATTCAGGTTCCGATGTTTCTTCAATTCCTAAATCAGTTAAATTTTCAGATATATTTACGGGTGAATTTTCTGATAACTCTGGTGATTGCTCTAAATCAATAAAATCCTTAGCAGGTTCTAGAGGAATTGAAACATTAATAAATTTTTTCTGGGCGATCGGTGGTTGCGTGTCAAAAGCCCTAAATAAACTTGAAGCCAACTTAGGAATACCATCATTTTGGGGAAGTGGCTCTGCCAGGCTATCTATAGAACTTGAAATTGTGGTTGCAACTTCAGGTTTTATTGGCTTTGGTTCCTTAGGTTTAATCAGGTCGGGACTAACTTTTGCGACTTTTTGCCACTCCAGCCCTAATCTTTCGCATATTGCTACAAAGACTTCATAGTCAACAGACTTACCATTAAAAAAGTCACTGGTTTTACGGGGTGAAATTTCTAATTCTTCCGCTAAAGCTTTTTGACTAGAGAAATCATAGCGGCTCAGAGCTTGCTTAACTCTTTTAAGCCAACCATTAGTAACTTTGAGCGATCGCAACATATTATTAGCGAATTTTGATTAACTTAAAAGCAAAAACTACCCACAGTCTAACTGTTGGGTTTGTGATGAGTAGTCTACCATAAGGACTTTAGATCGCAAATTATCAGCTTGAAGAAATAACAGAATCCTTTGTTTTACTACTCAAGATGTTCTCAAAAATAAGCAAATAGCTAACTAAATTGCCAAGCCTAACTTAAGTCCAAGGGCAGCATGGAAAAACAATAAAGCTAGCGTTGCACTTCCTAAATAAGCATGTGCATTACGCAGCAATGGTTTATTTCCTCCAAATCCAGATAGGGAAATTGCAGCATTGGTAAATAGTAAAATTAGTACAGCCGAACCAGTCAAGAAATGAGGACTTTCCAGTAAAGGCTTACCCTGCATTACTAAAGACAGTAGCCCGCCAGTATAGCCCGCCGCTAAAAAAGCTGTCATTAAAGGTGCTAATTTGCGATGATCATCTCGACTTTTGAGGGCAACATTCGTATCTGTCACCAAGCGACCCCGCCAACCCGCTAAGCCGACAAAGCTTCCCATCATGAATATAACAATGGACATAAAAAATGGATGCCCCCAATGCACCACTGGCTCTGGCACACCTAAGTTTTTGAATACTTGGGCGATCGGTTCTAAAATTTCCGTTAGGTTCATAGTCTTGACTCTATTTTTTTTCCTAAATTTTTCTAGCGCTGCTTTCTATGATTTTTTATTTTTCTAGGGGTGAGATTTGTCCTCAAACTCTGGAGCATAGGCTTGCAACAGATTATTAAGTTGAGAAAGTACACCCTCTTGAGGTTTAGGTTCAATACCTGCCCGTTCGGGGAAAAACTTAGGACGATCTAAACTGCGATCGATCGCTTCTTTGACCTGCTGGGTAATCAAGGTTTGTAATTCTGCTAGAGCCCGCTTTCTTTGATAGGCAGCACCCTCTTCCGTAGTGGCGTAGAGCGGCGGTAAACGATTCAGGGCATAGGCAGCAATATCGCCTAAATCAAGCACGGTATTCGTGGCAGATTCAATTTCTGCTACCCTTGCCACAGACTCAGCTAGTACTAATTCCTCCATGACATTAATAAACTGCTTACGAGGCACCGCCACAACCTCCCCTGTGAGCAGACTACCCATGAGTCGATCTAATGCCATGTATTCTTCTACGGAAAGCTCAAAGGCACTGTCACAGATGCGACCCACCTCTGCTTCCATGGCTGGGGTAAGATAGCCGTCTTGGAGAGCTTGTTCAACAATTGCTTCTATGCTTGACTTTTGCACGGATTTTCCTTAAGGCACATCAATAGGAATAGTAGTATATTCTGGCAGAGATACTTGAAATAAGCCATCTATAGTTAACAAGATTACTAACCTTGCTGAATTACCGGGACTAGTCATTAAATCAGACCAAGGTAAAGATAGCTCAAAACACTCATCTAACCCCATTTTGGCATGGGTTGGGATTTCTTGCCATCGGTAGCCCTGAATTGCCTGCTCTAAAGTTATGACATGGGTGGACATATCAACTCGCAGATGGTGATGGAATAAATAATTTAATGGAGGAACATCTGGTAAGCCAGCGATCGCTATGGGGCTATTGTAATTCGACTGTTCGGGATAAAACCAACAAAGGTGCAGAATCGGTAAAATCTCAAGCTGATGAAACAGGGCAAAATCTAGGCGGAGGTAAAAGTTGAAATGATCTAATCCGTACCACAATCTTTGGAAAATTCCGCTTTGGTGCATTGTTCCCCGCAGGGCATTAACCTCAATTCTTCCCGCCCCCTGCCAATCTTGCCAGTCAACTCTGCCATTAATTATGGGATGAATAAAATTCTCTGGTCGCTGATTTGTGGGAATATCGTGAGGTTCTAGGGGATAGAGCAAACTTGTGGGAGTTGGTTCGTTTAATGCTCGGTATAGTGCCTGTAAATGCTCCCGAAATAGCTGATCAAAGACGTGATCGAGGCTAGAGCTATGTCCCGCCCCCAACCACCAAAACCAATCAGAACCCTCGGCAGCAAAAAGATGTTCCCATGCTTCGGGATTATTTTCTTGGGTAGCTTCGGGATGATTTGCCAAAACCTGTCGAGCTTCTGCCAACAAATCCCATGCCCGATTTTTAACTGGGTCGCCAATCCAAGTAGTGAAATTAGAGTCAATCCAAGAGCCACTATGCAATTGGTGTGGCGGGATTTTATCAACGGGTGGGAACTGCTCAATAAATTCTGAAACTGTAACTAAACGGATCGATTCCTCTTGCGATAACTGACTATAAAGGGTTTCTAAAAATGCCTTGCCATCTTCGGGGTAATATTCCCAGCAATTTTCACCGTCAAGGGCGATCGTTACTAGCCACGGGCGATCGCGATCTGGGTTATTTTGCCATTTAGTATGAATTGCTTTGAGGTGTTCACATAAATCCCTTGTCGCCGCCTCTGGAGTCATAGAACTATAACTAAAGCCAATTAAATCTGAAAGGCGGTGATCACGAAATACGATCGCTAAGTCACCATGAATAGTTTCTAAACGATAGGGTTGATATAAAACTTGGGGATCGCTAACATGACCATGCTCATTACGATGGAAATATTTACCCAAACTCCACCCTAGTACACCTTCATCGGAACAGAGCCACTGAAATCCCTGTTTAGATACATAGGGCAGAATAGCGGGACTAACCGACTGCTCTGAGGGCCATAACCCACGAGGCTCGGCATCAAAATAATGGTTATAAATCTGTTTGGCTTTATCTAAGTGCAAAGTAATATCCGATTCCCAGCGAAACCTAATCCCCGGTAACATCATGTCTGGAACTGCGACCCTGCCAGCTTTGGTATCGGCAATTAAGGGCAAAATCGGGTGAGTATAGGGGCTAGTAATGATTTCTAGTTGTCCTGACTGCTGCATTTTGCGGTGCTGAGGCAGAATTTGGGCAAGGATATCCTTTTGCTTAGAGTAGATCAGTTGGCGATCACTAAGAGTAAAATTTTTGCCTTTTTGGAACCAAGCTTGAATTTTGGGGTCTCGTTCTCGAAATAGCGGATCAATCCATGTCAAGTTATACCAAGCTAGAAGGTCGCTGTAGTCATTTTCCTGCCAGTGTTCAAGGCACCAGATCACTCCCAGTCGAGTTTTTTGGTCTAATAGCTGGGCATAGCGGGGATAGGGTTCGACCATGTGACGATGATAGGCATCAAAAAATCTCTCAATGATGAACAGTTTTTGGAATCTATCCATTCTGCCCACTGGGGTGAGGGATAGCTCTAGATAGGGATCAAATGCACTACCATTAATGTAATCCTGCAACTGAGTAATCAGTGACGGCACAAGATTTACGGTTTGATGTAATTTGGGAAACTTTTCTAAAATTAATACCAAATCAAGGTAATCTTTCACACCATGCAGTCGCACCCACGGCAAAAGATACTTCCCAGCGATGGGACTTTTATAGAGGGGTTGATGCTGATGCCAGACAAAAGCAACATACAGAGGGAAAGACATAATTTTATGACTGGCTTAACTTTTAAGAATTGTGACATATTCTACAGGCGAGTGTGTATCTATTTAGGCTCTACAGCCCTAGGTTTAAGTACTTTTTTAACCTTTGGCTGTATGCAAATTTCTGCCCATAGCTCTTTTATTCTCTCTCTAACTTCATCAAACGTAATATCTGATACTCTAGCCAACCCGAATAATCTAAAGATAAATTCTCCAATTGCCCAGAAAATTAGCCAGACAGATAAAGCTCAATATCTCCCAATCGCTGCCAAAGCTAAAATGGCAGGGCGCATAATTAATTTAGAAGTGACTCGAACCACTGCCGAACAATCCAAGGGCTTAATGTTTAGACCAACTCTACCCGATGATCGAGGGATGTTGTTTAACTTTAATCCACCCCAGGCGATCGGTTTTTGGATGAAAGATGTGCCAGTGCCATTGGATATGGTGTTTTTGTATCAAGGTAAAGTGGTGGCGATCTCTGCTAATGCTCAGCCTTGCAAAAGCCTACCCTGTAAGGTTTATCCCGCTAATGCCGTAGTTACAGATCAAGTAATTGAAATTAGAGCAGGACTGGCAAAGGAAATTGGGCTAAAACTAGGAGATGTGGTGACGGTAGAAGGGAATTAAATCTGGGGAAGTAGAAATAAATGTGTGCAGAACCTGAAGAAGTCGATGCTAGTGATCAACCCTTAGAAATCGATCACTCGCCCCTGAAGAGTTAGCCCCAGGTTTGATTAACTTATTAGGTGAACTGTTTAGGCTTTTACTGCTTCTATGTCTTCAATTTTTACTGTCATCTTCATTCCCCCTACCCTTACGCCAATTTCGTTGGAGTTATTGGTTCCCGTTGATAATACCTGACCGATTTTATTGAGTTTAATGATTTTGACCTGATCTCCCAATTTAGGAATATATTTAATTGGTTCTAAATTGGCTTGGGGCTGTTTTTGCTGGGAAGGTAGGTGCATTTTGCTAATCTGTGTCATCCTATTGTCAGCATGTTGGGCGGATTGGGGTGATTGATCCCCTGCTTGCAGTTTACGAATAACTCGGGCTATTTCTTTTTTAGCTTGATTAATGGCAGCAGTAACTTCTATTTCCTGTTTTGCTCTAAGTTCTTGGTATTGCGATCGCAGCAGTTGGGATTTATCGCTTATTTCTTTATGCAGTTTTTCCATTTCAGCTAATAGGATCGTGGCAGCTTGGGTTTTCTCAGTTTGTTGTCGGCGTTGGGTTTCTAGTTCAGCAATTACCAGATTAATTTCACTAGAACCATAACCCACATGATTTTGAGCAGAACTAATTATATCCTCAGGCAATCCTAGTCGGCGGGCGATCGCTAGGGCATTGGAACGTCCGGGAATCCCCCACAGCAGTTTGTAGGTTGGAGCCAGTTGTACATCATCAAATTCGACCGAAGCATTTTCAAATTGCGGATTTTGGTATTTTAAGGTTTTTAATTCGCCAAAGTGGGTGGTAGCAATAGTTAAGTTGGCATGGTTGGCTAAATGTTCTAATAAAGCCGTAGCGATCGCACTGCCTTCACTGGGATCGGTACCTGCACCCACTTCATCGAGAAGCACCAAACTAGCGGGAGTAATTAATTCTAAAATCCTGCCAATACGGCGAATATGCCCCGAAAACGTTGAAAGATTTTGCTGTAGGGATTGCTCATCGCCAATATCTGCCAAGATCAAATCAAACCACGGAATTTCCACGGGTTCAGGGGCAGGAATAAACATACCAGCTTTTGCCATGATTGCAGCTAATCCAAAAGTTTTAAGGGTTGCAGTTTTGCCGCCAGTATTGGGACCAGTAATTACAACTACTTTAATCTCTGGAGAAATTAATATATCGACTGGAACAACGGTTCTGCCACTTTCCTGCTGTTCTTGCCACACTAAAAGCGGGTGACGTAAATTTCGCAACGTGATTAATTGGGGATTTTGAGATAGGGATTGAGGCTGTGATTTAGATAAATTTGGAGGGTTAGCCTTGAGCCAATAGGCATATCTAGCACGGGCGATTGCCAGATCAATTTCCGTTAAAATTGCTAAAAGTCGAGATAAGTCTTCCGCTACGGCTGTTACTTTTGCGCTGAGTTGGGTGAGGATAATTTCAATTTCCCGTTGTTCCCTCGCCACTAATTGGCGTAAATCATTATTCCCAGCAACTACAGAACTGGGTTCAATTAATAAAGTTAAACCGCTTCCCGATGCGTCATGAACTATACCTTGAATTTGATCTTTATGGGATGCTTTGACTGACAATACATAGCGATCGCCCCGTTGGGTAATGATATTTTCTTGGAGTGCATTATTTTTGCGTTGAATAATCCCCTGTAAGGTGTTAATAATCTTTTCCCTAACTTGATGGGAAGTTCTGCGAATATTACCTAATTTTTCCGATGCCCGTTCTAAAACTGTGCCACCTTCTTCAATGCAGTGATAAATTTCTTTTTCTAAATCAGGGTAGGTACGCACATCACTAACCAATGCCTGTAAAGCTGGGCAATTTTCAGCATTATCTAAACTGCGTCTGAGGTTTCTAGCTCCCGCAAGGGTGGTGGCGATCGCAAATAATTCTAAGGGCGATAAAACTCCTTGAACTTCTGCCCGTGCCAATGCCCCAGATATATCTTGCACCCCTTCTAGGGATAGTCCCCCTGATAGTTTAGTTTCAAGGTAATAAGCCTCTTTAGTCTGGGTTAATAGCTCTTGGCTGCGGTCATAGGATTGGGGAATTACTAAGTGGGAAGCAGCGATCGCCCCTAGTTTGGTAGCTGCAAAGGTAGATAAATGCCGACATAAACGTGACCACTCCAATAGTTCTAAAGTCTCTGACTGCATTTAGTTACTTTTTACCTGAAATTGATGGTTAGTTTGGATAGATTTTTAAGCTCATGGGGCTGAACCCAGATACTTTTGCCTTTATGTTAACAGGTAGATATTAGTCAATATTCTAAATTTAGGGATTACTAACTTTTTTAGTTACTGAATATTATTATTAATAAGCATTGACAAAAAATTTATTTTCTGCGAATCTAATTGAGAATTATTATTACTAAATTTAACTAGATTTATAGATTGCAATGCTCCAGTCTTTTTTCCGTCCTATTTTAAAGCATCAGTTAAAACGTCAATTTATCCTGATTGCTTCAATTTTAGTCATGACCACAGCCTGTACTGAATCTCCTAACCCACCTACAACTAATTCTGCTACATCTGGTACAGCAACTGAAACTACTAATCCAACTAGTAAAAGTACAAAAATAAATGTCAATAAAGCTCCGATCGCTGAACTGGATAAATTAGAACTACCTGGGACTAAACCATCGCTGTCGGAACGAATTCAAGGGGCAAGACCTTACAAAACCATTGATGATCTGGTGAGCAAAAAGGCAATTTCTGCCGAGGAATTGGGGCTAATCAAAAATTTAATTACTACGGAAGATTAATAGGAATAAGGCTATGGATTTTAGTGCAGCGTTACCCACTTTTTTAATTGTGCTGAGGGAGGGGACAGAAGCCACCTTAGTTGTAGGCATTGTACTGGCGTATCTGAGTAAAGCTAATCAGTCATTTTTGAATAGATGGGCATATCTGGGAGCCATAGCAGGACTATTTATCAGTAGTGTAATGGGAGTAATTGCCCAAAAATTAATTGGTGGGTTTAGCGGTACGGTCTATTACCTATGTAAAGGGGTATTTTCCTTGGCGGCAATCGTCATGTTAAGTTGGATGCTTCTGTGGATGACGCAACAGGCTAAAACCCTTAGACATCAAGTACAGTTGCAATGTGAACAAGCTCTAGGCTCCGATGCGGCTCAACAAGCTGGGTGGGGAATATTTACCCTGATTTGTGTGGCGGTGTTAAGGGAAGGGGCAGAAACAGTTTTATTTATTGCTGGTACCTTTAATCCCGATCAAGCCCAAACAGGTATAGCCCAGTATGCTCCTGCCTTAGGCTGTGTATTTGGAATTTTAGTAGCGATCGCCGTTGGACTAGCAATGTTTAAGTTTGGCGTAAAGCTAAATATCCGCGTCTTTTTTCAAGTTTTAGGGATTATTCTGATTTTGATTGTGTCAGGTTTAGTAATAACATCCTTGGCAGCTTTTGACTTGGCGAATACCGTAGATAAAGTCTTTAATACAGCCACTCAAAGTTATGAGTTCCTTGATCCACCCCAAAAAATCGTGAGCTGGTTTAGCCTAGGTCGTCAGGTTACAGATACTTCAGCATTCTTACCTGCGGACAAATTTCCCGGCATCATCTTTGCCACTCTATTTGGTTATTCAGATAAGCTCTATTCTCTGCAAATTGTGGGATATTGCGTGTTCCTCAGTACGATGGGAACTCTATATTTTCGTTCTCTGGCGGGCAAGCATCTGTTCCCTTTTTTGAAAACCCAGAGATAAAAAATATAAATTTTAACTATGAATTTTAACAAAGCCATAATTAAGGCGATTGGTTTAGGAGTAGTTGTTTGTGCCTTAGCGATCGCCTGTACTTCTCCATCAACCATATCCAATAATTCTAATACTGGTATTGAGAGTAATAGGGTATCTATAGATCAATACATAGACCAAAAGTCAGAGCTAAAATTTAAACAAGTTGCTGTTGACTTTGCAGATCAAGTAGTCATACCCACCTATACAAAATTCACAGCTAAAACTACAGACCTCAAAATTGCTGTAGATAAACTAGCCAAATCCCCTACGGCTGATAACCTAAAGCTTGCCCAATCGGCGTGGATGTCTGCTCGTGTGTATTGGGAACAAGGAGAATCTTTTACGATCGGTCCTGCTAAGTCATTTGGTTTAGATGCGGCGATTGATACATGGCCCCTCGATCAAGGTGATATGCAAAAAGTTCTGAATAGCTCTACACAGCTAACCCCAGCAACGGTTCACAAATTGCAGGAGAGTCAAAAAGGCTATCATGCCATTGAGTTTATGCTATTTGGTGCCAATGGTAAAAAGGCGATCTCAAATTTTACACCAAGGGAGTTGCAATACTTACAGGCATTAGCCACGGTACTAGATCAGGATGGGCAATTACTCCTAACCGCATGGACAAAAGGAGTTGATGATAAATCCCCCTATCGAGATTCCTTTGCTACCGCAGGAGATAATCCTGTTTATCCATCCTTAACCGATGCCGTACAGGAAATGATCGAGGGCATTATTGATAGTACAAAAGAAGTGGCAGAGAATAAAATTGGTGAACCCTTTGCCAAAAAAGATACTTCTCTAATTGAATCTCAGTATGCGATCGCTAATCCTCTCAATGATTTTAGGAATAATATTCTCTGTGTCCAGAATGTCTATTTTGGTAATACGGAAACGCATATTCTGGGTAAATCTGGATTAAGTGCCTATGTTGCTTCAGTTAATCCTCAGCTAGATGCCCGTGTGGATCGGGAAATTCAGGCTGCGTTAGAAGCGATCGCCAAGATTCCTGCACCATTTTATCAAGCCATTGCCGATCCGAAGGCTGCTCCTAAAATTAAACAGGCGATCGATGCGGTTGCAACCTTAAACCAAACTTTTGAAAAGGAAGTCAAGCCATTAATTGTCAATTCATAAAGTCTGAAATCATGTCATTTTCTCTTTTTAAAATAAGCAAGAAAAAAAGCAAGCAAAAAAGTAAGAATGGAAAAATGTCTTCCTATATCTTAGGAGTAGTAATCTTATTTGTGGTTGCAGCGATCGCCGCCATTACTATTCAAACTTGGATAACGGAACCAGTTAATCTTGATCCTTTTTCGGGAGGGCAGACATCCATTCTTAATCGGACTTCCAGAGCCTTTGATAATCCTGCCGCCAATCTCACCCCCGCAGAACTGGATCGCCATAGTGAAGCTAATACTACTTTTAATGATGTATTTGTCAGTGCGCCATCCTCTGTAAACCCCGGACTAGGTCCCCTATTTAACAACACTTCCTGTAATGGTTGTCATCTGCGGAATGGTAGAGGTATGCCCATAATTGGTTCTAGTACTGCCCTTAAATCTCAACTTTTAGTCAGAGTAAGCTTACCCCAAGAAAAAACAGAAGTTACAGGTGGGGCGTTACCAGTACCGAATATAGGTACACAAATCCGTGACCATGCTATTTTTGGCTATACACCTAATGCTGATGTCACTTTAAATTGGCAAGAAACCATTGGGAAATATGCTGATGGTACTAGCTATAAATTGCGATCGCCCGTAACTACAATCACACTCCCGGACGGTAAACCTTTGCCCTCGGAAGTATTAACATCCCTACGATTACCGCCCCCAATCATTGGCTTGGGTTTGCTAGAGGCATTGGAAGACAAAACCATTCTGGCTTTAGCCGATCCCAACGATAAAAATGGTGATGACATTTCTGGGAAGCCCAATATGGTTTGGGATGTTTCCAAAAAAACTACAGTCTTAGGTAAATTTGGACTAAAAGCTAACCAGCCCAACCTGCGTCAACAGACAGCAGCAGCGTATTTTAATGACATGGGGGTAACTAATCCCCTATTTCCCGATTCCAAGAGCAGAAATGATATTGATGAAGCCAAGTTAGTCTCTGCCACCTTTTATACACAAAGTCTGACGGTGCCAGCCCGTGCTGTGAATATAATCAAAGATAAACAAGTCCAGAAGGGCGATCGCCTGTTTAATCAAAGTGGGTGTGCTAGTTGTCATATTCCCACCCTAAAAACTGGTAACCACGAATTAGCAGCAATTTCTGATCAAACTATCCATCCTTACACCGACTTGCTTTTACATGATCTGGGCGCAGGTTTAGCCGATCATCGACCCGATTTTTTGGCAACTGGAACCGAATGGCGGACTTCTCCCCTGTGGGCGATCGGTCTTACCCAGACGGTATTACCCGGTACAGGATTCCTGCATGATGGACGCGCCCGTACCTTAGAAGAAGCAGTTTTATGGCACGGTGGTGAAGCGGAAAAATCAAAGCAAGCTTTTATAAATATGAGTAAAGGCGATCGCCAAGCTTTAATTCAATTTCTCCGCTCTCTATAAAATTTCAAAAATTAATCACACATGCTCCAATCCATAACTAAGGATCAACCCAGCGATCGTCAGATTTAATTAATGCGATTAATTCAGATACTCCATCTACCTCTGGGACTTTTTTAATTTCTTCTTTGCCACGGTACAGAGAAATCATGCCTGGAGTTTTACCCACATAGCCATAGTCCGCATCTGCCATTTCCCCTGGACCATTCACAATACACCCCATAACAGCAATATCTAATCCCGTGAGGTGTTTAGTAGCTTCTCGAACCTTATGTAAAACTTCTTCCAGATTAAACAGAGTACGACCACAGGATGGACAAGCGACATACTCTACCATCGTCTTTCGTAGCCCTAAAGCCTGAAGAATGCTATAGCACACAGGAATTTCTTTCTCTGGAGCTTCCGTTAAGGAGACCCGAATCGTATCACCAATACCTTGGGATAACAAAGTGGCAATACCTGCCGTGGACTTAATTCTGCCATATTCGCCATCCCCTGCTTCAGTTACACCCAAATGTAAAGGATAGTCCATACCTAATTCGTCCATGCGTTTAACCATGAGCTTATAGGCTGCAACCATTACTGGTACACGGGAAGCCTTAAGGGAAATGACAAGATTACGAAAATCTAAACTTTCACAGATGCGAATAAATTCGATCGCCGACTCGACCATCCCTTGAGGTGTATCCCCATAGGTAAATAGCATTCTTTCCGCCAAAGAGCCATGATTTACCCCTATTCTCATTGCTTTACCCTGATCTCGTAAGGAAATCACCAAAGGACTCAAAGTTTCAGCAATTTTATCCCCAATTTCCTGAAATTCAGATGCTGTATATTCAGTTCGATTAGGCTTAGGTTTCTCAAACACATATAAACCTGGATTGATCCGAACCTTATCAACGTGTTTAGCTACCTCTAGGGCAATTTTCATCCCGTTATGGTGAACATCAGCAACTATGGGGACATTCTGGTAGGTACGAATTAACCCTGCTCGGATTTCAGCTAAAGCATGGGCATGAGCTAAGCTAGGCACAGTAACTCGCACAATTTCACAACCAATTTCATGCAACCGTCGAATCCCTGCAATCGAGCCACTAATATCTAGGGTATCTTCATTGATCATTGATTGCACTACCACTGGGTTATTCCCACCAATAGTAACGCTGCCTACTTTTACAGGGCGAGTTTTACGGCGAGTGATTGCTCCTGAATATTGATCATTGATCTCTGTACTATTCTTCAAATCTATCTGAGGGGTATTTATAGATAAAGTCTGCATTATTTTAACTTCTATATTTGCCTTGGCATTAGCTCTAGTTTAACTAAAATCGAGTGCCAGAAGCTATATAAACTTTAGAGTGAGTCAAATTAATAATCAGATACATATTGATAAAAAAAAAAGGAAGGCATGAAGTCCCTCCCCTAAAAATATATTCAATTCAGTTCAATTAGTTATTATTTAGCTATTCCTAGATTAGAAATTAACCATTGATCGCAGGAGCAGTTAGAGCAACAGGAGCAACTTCTACAGCAGCTAAGTCAAGTGGGAAATTATGTGCATTTCTTTCATGCATTACTTCCATACCCAAGTTAGCACGGTTGATCACATCTGCCCAGCTTGGTACTACTCTCCCTTGGCTGTCTGCAATGGATTGGTTGAAGTTAAATCCGTTGAGGTTGAATGCCATGGTGCTCACGCCCAATGCAGTGAACCAAATACCGACTACTGGCCATAGTGCTAGGAAGAAGTGTAAGCTACGGCTGTTGTTGAAGCTGGCATATTGGAAGATTAAGCGTCCAAAGTATCCGTGGGCGGCAACAATGTTGTAGGTTTCTTCTTCTTGTCCGAATTTGTATCCATAGTTTGCAGATTCGTTTTCGGTGGTTTCACGAATTAAGCTGGAGGTTACCAAGCTTCCGTGCATGGCACTGAATAAGCTTCCGCCGAACACGCCTGCTACGCCCAACATGTGGAAGGGGTGCATCAGGATGTTATGTTCTGCTTGGAATACGATCATGAAGTTGAAGGTTCCAGAGATGCCTAGGGGCATACCGTCGGAGAATGAACCTTGTCCGATAGGGTAGATTAAGAATACGGCTAGGGCTGCAGCTACTGGGGCAGAGTATGCTACTGCAATCCAAGGACGCATGCCGAGGCGGTAGGATAGTTCCCATTCTCTTCCCATGTAGCAGCAAATGCCGATGATGAAGTGGAAGATTACGAGTTGGTATGGTCCACCGTTGTAGAGCCATTCGTCTAGGCTGTCGGCTTCCCAAATGGGGTAAAAGTGCAATCCAATGGCGTTGGAACTTGGTACTACGGCGGCGGAAATCATGTTGTTGCCGTATAGTAGGGAACCACTGACTGGTTCACGGATGCCGTCGATGTCTACGGGAGGGGCGGCGATGAAGGCGATGGTGAAGCAAATGGTTGCTGCTAGTAAGCATGGAATCATTAGTACTCCAAACCAGCCTACGTATAGGCGGTTCTCGGTGCTGGTTACCCACTGGCAGAATTGTTCCCATACGCTGGCGCTTTCGCGTCTTTGTACTGTTGTGGTCATTTTTCTACTTAATTTAAGGTTAAAGATTTGTTTGTTAGAGTATTTTGTCTAACAGAATCAATGTATCAGATTGTAACGAATTGTCAAGTTTATTCTAAAAGTTTGATCTGAGGTTTTATTCAGGCTGCTCATATACCCATGATGTTACCGAAGGCTGCCAGCTAGTAATTTCATCATGACTAAACCACAGAGAAATTTCCCGTTCGGCGGTGTCAGGGGCATCGGAGCCATGAATAATATTACGTCCAACATCAATACCAAACTCACCTCTAATGGTTCCGTTGTCTGCATTTAGGGGATTGGTGACACCGATGATTTTACGGGAGGCTGCAATTACGCCTTTACCTTCCCAAACCATTGCCACTACTGGATCAGAAGTAATGAACTGAACTAGCCCAGGGAAGAAAGACCTTTCCTTATGTTCTCCATAGTGTTTCTCGGCTAAGTCTCGGCTGACTTTGAGCATTTTGAGTGCTACGAGTTTAAAACCCTTTGATTCAAAGCGACTGATAATTTTGCCTACAAGTCCACGTTGCACGCCGTCAGGTTTAACTGCTAGAAAAGTTCTTTCCATAACTATTGAGATAATTGATTGAGGTAATTGAGAATATTTGAAGGTTTGCTTACTTGGTTAATTAAATAGGCATTCAGATTATGCCATTACCCCAACCCAGAAAATACTGATAAAAATATTTAAATCTATTCTTGTACTTTTGAGGTTCTGAATAGTCGTTGGGTTAATTCATGTCGCTAAATCAAAACCCCTGCATGATATATTTTCAGGATGTATGTAAAAGCTCAGTTATTTCTTGGTATATCCATAATTGCAGCGATCGCCTTCGTTGGCTGTATATTTGAACTTGCTTCGGGTGAACCTCAGTGGGGAACTACTTTAACATTGACAATTTTAGTGGGGAGCTTGCCCTTGACAGTTTTGACATTTCTGCATGCTGTAAAACTAGCTAAGGCATCTATGAAAGAGTAACAAGAAATAATAGAAATCATATTGCAAAAGCTATGAAAACCTACGATTGGGTAGTTATTGGTAGTGGAATTGCGGGTGCTGCCCTTAGTTATGAACTCTCGGTGGCAGGGTTTTCAGTACTTTTAATTGAGCAACACCAACATCTGCAAGGAGCGACTCGGTATAGTTATGGAGGGATTCCCTACTGGTCAGGGACTACTGATTTAACCCGTCTGCTTGCCCAAGAAGGGATCGACCGCTACCCTAAACTAGCTCCAGAATTAGAAAGTGATATTGAGTTCAAGTATATAGACTTATTACTTACCATTGCTGCTAATGCCAATCCCCAAGCAATTGCTGATAGTTTTAAGCATTTTGCAGTCCAGCCACAGCTTTTAGACCCTAAACTGGCACTTACCCTAGAACCCTTGCTTAACCCTGAGGCAATTTCTGGAGTTCTGCACTACCATCATGCCTATGTCAATCCTGAACTTTTAGTCAAGGCTTATCAGTTGGGATTGCTCCGTCACGGTGGCGAGATTGTTATAGATCAGGTAAGACAGGTCAATCAAATTGGAGTAAACAGTGGAGTAAAAACCCTACAGACTAGTTACTATGGTCAAAATATTGCTGTATGTGCAGGAGGAATTGGGCGATCACTTCTGAAAAGCTCTGGTGTATCTGTAAAACTCTACTTTACCCATGCTGAAGTAATCGAAACCGTACCATCAGAGGTGATTTTACGCACAATCGTAATGCCAGCAATTACAGATAGGTTAAGGCTAGAGTCCGAAGCTAGTCGTAATGATCAACGTTGGGATGATGAGGATTATGAAGTTTTAGCTCCCTCTATTGATGTTGGCGCAATTCAGTTTAAGAATCAGCACCTGCGGATCGGACAAATTAGCTTAGCGCATACTAATCCTTACCTTGATCGCGATCTGCAACAGAGTGAAATTGCTATTCGGGATCAAGTTAAAAATATCATCCCAGCGATCGCTACAATTCCAGGAACCTGTCATCGTTGTCTTGTGGCTTTTAGTGCAGATTCCCTACCTTTAGTTGGGGCAGTTACGGAAAATATCCATATTTTTTCAGGATTTACTAGCCCATTTGTATTTGTACCTCCCCTTGCTAAACGGTTTGCTTTAGCGATCGCTGGAAATTCTGATCAACTAATTAATCAACTATCGCCCCATAGGTTTAGTAATTTTGCTTAGTAATTTTTAAATATCTTAAAATCTGAATAACCTACACATAAAACCAGCAAAGTACTGCCATAACCTAAATATCCATTTTTCGATAATAGCAATTAAATAATCTAGCCAATGCAGAATCTGAATAAAAGGACTATATACATAGCCTAAAAATGTAAACTGCGTATCAATCCAAGCATGAAGAGGACGACTAGAATCTCTTGGGGGTGTTGATTCCGCTAAATCCTTTCTTTGAGCAGATGTGATCTCATGGGATTCAGTTTTACTCGACGAATTAGACAAATTAACTGATGATCTATTGCCTTTATCTATGGCTAACTGATTAGCGATCGCCTGAGATTTAGGGGGCCAAACTGTAGCATCATCATCAAATACATCCGCCATTGCCAGCCAAGGTTGATTATTTTGATCGGAGGACTTATTAGAGAATTGCTTAGACGATTGCTGGGTTGATTTAAACCTATGCCGATTATGTTTATTGCCAAAAAAGTAGGCGATCGCATCCCTGATTAATTTTTGAATTCTATTTAAGGTTGCTTCGGGATTATCTTCTACTGTCGTGAGATTAAAAGTTTGATTAAATAGAAATAACTTCTTGGATTGCAAATAACGAGAGATTTGCGAATTTTCTACGGATGATTTATGAGTTGGTTTATAGGTTGATTGATGGGTTTTATAGCTGGACTTCTGTACACTAAAAATGTGATTGCGATCTATCCATAAAACTAAACTTTGGACTGGTTTTAGTAATAAAGGAATTTGCTTGGATTTAGATTGAATATTCGTAGATGCAGCCAGAATATAAATGGGATAGAGAATAGCCTTGGTTGTAGTTTTCTTAATAGTTTCAGTTGCTTGGCGGACTGGGTTACCTACCTCTTCATACCAATTTCTAACTCTACGTCCTAGTTTTACGGGTAGGGAGTTATCAAGCCAATTAAAAAGTTTGCTTTGAAATCGAGCCATAGTCTTAACTCTTAAGAACTTTTTGAAGAAATTTAACTAGCTTATTTGATTAACCCGCCTTAACCATTTAATTTAATTACTCTAACTAGCAGTTAACTTAACTTATTCCCTTGCTGTATTAATTTTAAATACTCTGCTTCACTAATTAAATCCAGTGAACTTTCCACTCGATCTAAAAATACTTTACCTTCTAAGTGATCGTACTCATGTTGAAGTATTCTAGCGACAAATCCTGTAAAAGTTGTAGTTTGGGTTTTACCGTGGCGATCGCAATATTCAACTTCTATGCTGTCATACCGTGGCACTAAGCCTCGAATTCCCGGCACAGACAGACAACCTTCCCAATCTTTTTCTGTATTTTCACTATGGGAGCGAATTACTGGATTAATTAATGGCAGGGGTTCCATATTTGGGGCATGGGGGTATCGAGCATTAGGATGGGAGGCAATTACTAATAACCTCTGCGATCTCCCAACCTGCGGGGCAGCAATCCCAACCCCATTAGACTGTTTCAGGGTTTTAATTAAGCCAGCAATTAATTTTTGGACAACCTCAGCTTGAGGATCAGCAATCGGCTCCGCAGTTAATCGTAAAACTGGATTCCCAACTTGGCAAATATCTAGGGTTTTGGTGAATATACTACTCATTTAAAATTTCAATTAAGATATCGGCTTCCGTGACCGCCATTCGTGCCTTTTGATAAATATCCTCAAATTGCAAGTTAGCCACAGCATAGCCCTGCATAAGCATAATGGCAAAATACTCACGTTTTGTCATTCCTTCCACGAGGACATCTTCATTTTTATTAAAGCTAACGGGAAAGGCAGAATCACCACGTCTAGTTGTCATTGGTTCTGAAATATGGAGATATAGATTACTACCATAATATCTCAAGGGTCGGCACAGTCAAAATAACGGTTAGCTAATGATCTTAATTTTTTCTTGATTACCCAAAAGCGATCGCTACTATTCTTAAATTCATCTTAAATTTAGTAAACTCTTATACATATATCCGTAGTGTGTAAATCCCTCAAAAAAATTACTTGACCACTATATACAGTGTGCTATATTCATCACCTAATAGTACAAACCTAAAAACTTGAATTTATGGTGCAAGAACTAATACGCATCTCCAAAGAAGTTAGATTCCCCGAAAGTGCTCCTGCTGCTTATCCTGTATTTTTTAGGACTTATAGCCGCAAATACAAGAATAAACGGGAAAGTTGGGCGGAGGTATGCGATCGCACACTTACAGGTTTAAAAACGTTAGGCAAGCTTACGCAAGAACAAGCTGACCTGATCGACAAAATGCAAAAGCAGCTCAAGTCCCTTACCTCTGGGCGTTGGCTGTGGGTCGGTGGTACGGATTGGGTCGATCACCCCGAAAATTTTTCAGGCTCCTATAACTGCACTAGCACTAACGTCATCGACTGGCGCTCCTTTGGCTTGATGATGGATCTCGCCATGCAGGGATCGGGTACTGGTGGCGTATTAGAGCCTCAGTACATCAGTAAATTGCCTGCAATTCGCAACCAGTTACAAGTCAGCGTGATCGGTGCAATCGGCGTAACCCCTGTCGAACAACGTCGCCACAATACAGAGGTAAAGTTTGACTATGCTAACAATACTGTCAACATTGTTGTTGGTGATAGCCGCCAAGGTTGGGTTAATTCCTACCAAACAGTTTTAGAGCTTTCTAGCGACGAGCAATTTGATGCAACTAAGCCCGTCCAAATCACCGTTGATATCAGCGATGTTCGTCCCAGTGGCGAACCCCTCAAGGGCTTCGGCGGTATGGCAAATCCTGTCAAGTTGCCCACACTCTACGATCGCTGTGCCAATATTTTAAATAAGGCGATCAGTCGTCAACTCACCTCAGTTGAGTGCTGCATCCTCATCGATGAAGCCGCCGTTTGTATCGTAGCTGGTAACATCCGAAGAAGTGCGGGGATGCGCCAATTTTCTTCAGAAGATGCTTTGGGCTCTGTGGCAAAGGATAATCTCTGGCAGCAGGATGAAGCGGGTAACTGGCGCATCGATCCTGAGCGTGATGCTTTGAGAATGGCGAACCACACGAGAGTATTCCATCGCAAGCCCACAGAGCAAGAATGTATTGATGCTGTTCGCAAGCAGTATTATTCAGGTGAAGGTGCAATTCAATGGGCGGGTGAAGCGATCGCACGTTCTAATGCGGATTTGATTACAACTCCTGAACTCAAGCGTGATTTCTTAGCTGCCTATGTGAAAGGAGAAGGCAAAACATGGTTGCGATCGCATCAACCTGAAGTCACTGAACGAGAGCTAGAGCATAGATTACAGCGCTATGCTCTCAATCCCTGTGGTGAAATAACTGGGGCAGACTTCCATTGCAATTTGTCCGAGGTGCATCTCAATCAACTCAATCCTCGTAATGAGAAAGAACAGGAAGAAGCCTTTAAAGCAGGTGCTTTGTCGGTTGCTGCGTTGCTTAATCATCGCTTCAATGAAGAACGCTATCAATTTAGCCGTAATGTCGATCCGATTGTGGGCGTATCATTTACAGGACTATTTGACTTCTTCGTTCATGCCTTTGGTGTGGAATGGTTGCGTTGGTGGGAAGCAGGTCGTCCTGACACAGTGCAGGGTTTAGACTTCAAAGAGAAAGAAGCTGATTATCTAAATCGCTGGCATGAAATCGTACATCAGACGGTTTGGGAATATTGCGACGCGCATGGCTTACGCCGCCCGAATCGTTGTACGACAACTCAGCCAGCAGGCACAAAATCTTTACTGACTGGTGCTTCCCCCGGATGGCATCCACCGAAGGCGCAGCGCTTTATCCGTCGGATTACTTTCCGTAAGGAAGATCCTGTGGCGCGGGCTTGCATGGACTATGGCTATAGCATCATTCCTTCTCAATCGGATAAGGATGAGAATGGACAATTGCTCAATGATCCCTTCGATCCGAGATGTACAGAATGGTTAGTGGAGATTCCTGTGAGTGTGTCTTGGGCTGACCTTGACGGTGCGGATCAGGTGGAAATTAGCAAGTTCAATGTAATGGCGCAGTTTGACTTCTATATGCAGGTGCAGAAGCATTACACTCGTCATAATACTTCTGCAACTTTAGAATTGCGCGAGCATGAAATCGAGCCTTTAGGGAAGAAGATTTACGAGGCGATTCGTGATGATGAGGGTTATATCTCGGCGGCGCTGTTGGCGCGTTTTGATGACCTGCAAACTTTCCCTCGGTTGCCTTTTGAGCCAATCGATAAGGCTACCTATGAGAAGCTCAGTGCTGAGGTACTAGAACGTCGCAAGTCTGATGATTTTTACGCGAGTTTGTTGCGTTATGATTCGGGTGAGTTGATGGATGCGGGCCCTGCGGGTTGTGATTCTGATAAGTGTATGTTCCCTGAACAGAAGCCATAGATCGCTCTAACTTAATGATTCAGGTGATTAGGTAGAAATTTTCTACTTAATTACCTAAATCTTTATGTTAGGTAGCTATTATTTCCCACTTCCTAGCTAAAAACTAATTGTTTATAGCTCTCTAAATTAGCTGTGATCCTGAAGAGTATTGTAAAAATATGGAACCTATTTTTGACCGCAATGGACGCACATTAGGTTGGCTCCGTGATGAAGTGATCCTTGATACAAACAACAGAAATCGGGCATTTATTCGTGATGAATCTGTCTATACCTACCAAGGACAGTATCTTGGTAGGTTCAATAAGGGATTCTTTCGCGATCGTCATGGAAACTCAGTTGCTTTTATTCAAGGAGCATCTGGTGGACCAATCACTCCGATACCAGAAATACCACCGATTCCTCCAATTCCTCCGATATCACCAATTCCTCCAATTCCTCAAATACCACCAATTCCTCCAATTAGCTCGTTAGGGTGGAGTACTTTGAGTTGGGAGCAGTTTCTAGTGCCTTAAAAGCTATGAAACATATAATTCGGATGAGTTGACGAAGGAATACTTTTTGATTCTAATAAGCGCATGTTCTTAGGACTTACGGAATAGTTGTAAATATTTATCCTAATATGAAAATTTAGGTGATTAGGTAAAAACTTTCTATCTAATCACCTAAATTACTAAGAGGTTGAATTCAGCTATAATCTAAAAATACGCTTTAAGAATGTATGCACAAGCGGGAAATATAAAGCTATGCAATCAATTCGGTTACAACGAACTATAGAAAAAGATAGTGAAATTCATCTATGCGATCTGCCTGTTTCTCAAGGTCAACAGGTTGACATAGTAGTTTCATTTTCGCCTCGTCTGAGCCTAAAAAAAATTTTACTGCGCGTCAATTATTGAATTCTGGGTTAATTGGCGTGTGGGAAAATCGGACGGAGCTAAGTGGAAAATATGCTGATTAAGGAAAAGTCAAGTAATCTTAAAGTAATTGCTAAATCTATAGATGCTCTCAATCTAACTGAGCAGTTATGGCTTTTAGAGCATATAGCGCATCAAATTCGGATTAAGAATGAATTAGCGGCAATGGCACAAGATCCGCAAATTCAAGCTGAGCTTTCTCAGATTCAGCAAGAGTTTGCTGTTACAGATTTTGATGGTCTTTGAATTATGGCTATATTGCGATCTCAAATCTACTTTGTAAACCTCAATCCAACTGCTGGCAGAGAGCAAAGTGGCACAAGACCTGTTTTAGTTCTTTCCATTGATGATATTAATCGTCTTCCCCTCGTCGTGACTGTTGTTGTAGGAACGAAAGGGGCAAACATTACGAGAGATTATCCTACCAATGTTAGAGTTTCTCCATCAGAAAGTGGTTTACCACTGGAAACCGTCTTTTTATGCTTTCAACTGCGATCGCTTGATGCTTCACGATTTCTAGATCAGCCAGTAGGAATGCTCTCTCCAGAAAAAATGGAAGAGATAGAGACAACGGTTAAATATTGTCTGGGCTTATGAAATTTATAATGTTCTCTGATTCTTGTCCAAGCTAAGAGGAGAAGCAAATAATAGCCACTTTTTTAAACTTGTAAATATCCAAATTTATTTATGTCTATCAAACGCGCAGATGGTATTACTGAATCTGAACGATACTTAAAGGTTCTTTGTGATCGGACATTTTTATCGCTTTGGAGCTATTCAGGGGTATATAGAGACCAAATTTCAGGCGGAATAACTGAGGGGAAAGAAGTATGTGATCTGCTAGTGGTTTTCGAGAATCACATCATTATTTTCTCAGATAAAGATTGTCAGTTCCCAAATACTGATCGACTTGCTCTCGATTGGAATCGATGGTTTAAAAGAGCAATACAAAAATCCGCAGATCAAGTGTGGGGTGCTGAAGGATGGATTAAGAAAACCCAAAATCGCCTTTTCTTAGATCGCTCATGTACTATACCTTTTCCTATTGATATACCTGATTTATCAACGGCAAAATTCCATCTAATTGTAGTTGCTCATGATAATTCTAGTCGCTGTCAACAGGAGCTTGGTGGTAGTGGTAGCCTTATGATTAATACTTCTATTAAAGGTGATGCTCATTATGTAAATGAAAATGATGATGTTCCATTCTTTATTGGGGACATCGATCCAAGTCGTACATTTGTACATGTTCTTGGTGACACATCTTTGGATATTGTTTTAGGCACATTAGATACTATTTCAGATTTTGTTTCTTACTTAGTTAAAAAAGAGAAATTTCTTAGATCTGATACACTTGTTTTTGCAGCAGGTGAGGAAGAGTTGCTGACTTATTACCTCACAAATATGAATGAGGAGAGTGAGCATGATTTTATTGCTCCACCTAATTTTGATAAACAAACAACTAATCTTGTTTTTGACGAAGGTTTGTGGGAAGAATTTAGCCAAAGCCCCGAACGGCAAGCTCAAGTCTTCGCAGATAAAATTAGCTATGCTTGGGATGGTTTAATTGAGAGCTTCAATAAGAACCTTATGGAAGAGACTCAATACTATACAACTCATTCTGACGTTAAATCGAATGAAATTCTTCTTCGTTTCTTGGCAAGAGAACCACGCTTTCGGCGTAGAAATCTTGCAGCAGCTCTTTGTGGACTAATAAAGCTAGCGCCAAGGCATATGCTTGCAACCCGTTGTCTTTGTTCCTCGTCTCCCCAAGAACCATACTACGTTTTCCTATTACTTCCAAAAGTTGACTGGATGACTTACGAAGAATATAGGGAAACACGTAGAAATATTTTGGAGATTTACTGCAAAACAGTGAGACTTAAGTTTCCCGATGCTCAACATATTGTTGGAATAGCTACCGAGACAGGGTTTGACAATGGCATTCGATCTGAAGATGTTATGTATATTGATACAACAGATTGGACTGATGAGGATGCAGCTAGAGTAGTAGAAATCTCTGAAGAGCTTGGCATCTTAAAAAGTATAAATATGTTTAGTGTCCATGATCAAGAGTATCCACTTCAAAAGCCTGTACGACAGACAATAAACTAATTTGGGTAATTAAATGGCATCAGTTCCTCCCAGTCCCAAGATTTATCACATTACCCATATCGAAAACCTGCCGAACATTGCAGCCAATATGGGATTAGTTTCAGATGCAACTCGCATAACAAGAAGTCTTTCTTCCTCATTGGTGGGGATGTCCACTATCAAAGAAAGAAGACTCAAAGAGATAGAAGTCCCATGTCATCCCAAAACAATGGTTGGACAGTATGTACCTTTTTATTTCTGTCCACGTTCAATAATGCTTTTTATGCTGCACATGGGAAACCATCCAGATATTAGCTATAAAGGAGGTCAACAACCGATAGTTCATCTACAAGCCGACTTCCATAAAGTCATTAATTGGGCAAATTCAAACAGCGTAAATTGGGCTTTTAGTAATGGTAATGCAGGCTCTCGCTTGACTAACTTTTACAATCACCCCTCTAAACTTAACGAGATTGACTGGGGCGCTGTTTCTTCTTCAGATTTTCGTGATGCTAAAATCAAGGAAGGCAAACAAGCAGAGTTTTTGATGTTTAATGTCTTTCCGTGGACATTGATCGAAAAAATTGGGATAATCAATAGTACGATGGCAACAAAGGTTAAGACGACTTTAGCAAATGTCGCCCACAAACCAGTTATAGCCGTAGAACCTAATTGGTATTTCTGAGCGCAGACGCTAAACTCATGATTGAGCTAACCCAAGGCGACATCCTCAAAGCTGACACAGAAGCGTTGGTTAACACCGTCAATTGTGTTGGCGTTATGGGACGTGGAATTGCACTACAATTCCGAAAAGCATTTCCAGAAAATTTCAAAGTTTATGAAGCCGCTTGCAAAGCCAACGAAGTACAAGCAGGCAAAATGTTTGTATATGACCTTAATCGTTTATATGCTCCTCGCTTCATCATCAACTTTCCTACTAAGCGCCACTGGAGAGGCAAAAGCCACATCGAAGACATTAAGGCTGGGCTAGAAGATTTAATAAATGTGGTAAAGCAACATCAGATTCGCTCGATCGCAATTCCTCCATTAGGTTGTGGTTTAGGTGGACTGAACTGGGAAGATGTGCGTCCACTAATTATTGAAGCTTTTCAGTCCCTACCAGAAGTAGCTGTTTTGCTATTTGAGCCTATAGGTGCGCCTCAAGCTAAGTCAATGGTCAAAGAGAGTAAAGTTCCAAATATGACTGTGGGACGAGCCGCTCTATTAGGACTGATGCGCCGCTACTTATCTGCTGTTATGGACCCTACCGTTACCCTGTTAGAAGTGCATAAGCTTATGTACTTCATGCAGGAATCTGGCGAACCTCTGCGACTAAATTACCAAAAGGCTCCCTATGGTCCCTACGCAGAAAATCTACGCCATGTTCTCAGTTATATTGAAGGGCATTTTATCAGTGGCTATGGCGATGCTGAAGATCGACCAGACAAGCCTCTAGAATTGATTCCTAATGCTTTTGAGCAAGCCGAAAACTTTCTTGCAGAGCATGAGTCCACAAGGCTCAGGTTTGATCGTGTTGCCGATCTGATTAAAGGATTTGAAACAACTTTTGGAATGGAATTACTATCAACGGTGCATTGGGTTGCCACGCGAGAAGAAGCGACAACCGCAGAATTAGCTGTCGCCAAGATCTATGATTGGAATACGAGAAAACGGATGTTTGAATTCCGTCATATTCATGTAGCGTGGGAGCGATTGCATGAGGCTGGTTGGCTACCAAAATTCAATACTTTAAACGGGGTGATGTTTTGATCTATTGGACGATCGCCTTGCAAATCATTAACTGGGCGATCGCTAACTGTTGTAAATATTCAGGAGTCATCGCCCGTGAGCCAATATCTGAGTTTAGATAACGCAGGTCTCGATTAGTAGGGAAAAACCAAAGAATTTGCATTTTTTATTTTTAAATAGATTTTTTATAAATTTTTAAGCAGACATATATCTTTCCGCCGTTGCTGGTCGTCTGAAGGGAACAGGTGATTGATGACGTTGATGCCTTTCTACCCAATTTTTCAAATCTGCCACAATGGTTGGATAATCGTGATCACGGTGCAACGCATGACGACGAATCCAACCAAAAGTTTTACTAGAGTTCAAACACACCAGATACATAGATTGCACAAATTGAATTGAGGTTGAATGGATTTTCATAAATTACGATAACTCAACCGACATACTGTAAATTAAGCTCAGAAATTATTACATATCCCGTTTGCAAAGAGATGTGATGGGGAAAACAAAAAATCAATAAAAAATTATTTCAAGGCTTGAGTTATGGATTTTTAGTTATTTTTGCTGCGATCGCTTTTCTGATTGCTTAGTCAATGTTTGATTAGCCTACTAAAATAAAAGGAATCAATTGCTAGGATTGCTAACCATGCCCGACCGTGTAATTTTGAGTATTAATCAGTTGCAAGTGGACTTCAAAAATGATGAAGGTCTAGTTACGGCTGTGAAAGATGTATCTTTGGAAATGCGTCAGGGCAGAACCTTGGGCATAGTCGGCGAGTCGGGATCGGGTAAATCCGTTACAGCATTAGCAATTATGGGGCTACTATCCCAAACGGCAAAGGTCAGAAACGGCGAAATTTGGCTAAATCTCGATGATAAGGCTCCCGTCAATTTACTGAAATGTAACGCTGAGCAAATTAGGTTATATCGGGGCGATCGCCTTGCCATGATCTTTCAAGAACCAATGACATCCTTAAATCCTCTATTTACCTGTGGTTATCAATTAGTAGAAACCATCCAACTGCATCAAAAGCTCACAGAACCAGAGGCAAAAACTAGGGCAATTGAACTATTGGGTGAAGTGTTATTACCAGAGCCTGCTCAAATATTTAATCGTTATCCCCATGAGCTTTCAGGTGGGCAGTTACAAAGGGTGATGATTGCGATCGCGATTTCCTGTAACCCCTCAATTTTAATTGCCGACGAACCAACCACAGCACTGGATGTCACGATACAAGCCGAAATTTTAGACCTATTAAAAAAGTTGCAAGCCCAACGGCAGATGTCGATTTTGTTTATTACCCATGATTTAGGTGTAATTGCCCAAATTGCTGATCAAGTTGCGGTTATGTATAAGGGACAGATCGTTGAATATGGTAGTACCAAAAATATTTTCCAAGCCCCCCAACATCCATACACCCAAGGGCTAATTGCCTGTCGTCCCCAAATGCAGAACAGATTACAACTGCTACCCACAATTGGTGATTTTATGGAAATATCAGATACAGGGGAAGCGATCTCCAAATTACCCCCCACTGTAACAGTAGTTGCAGCATCCGAAATTGAAGCAAGACTAGAGGCACTACAAACCAAAGAACCCTTACTCAAGGTCAAAAATCTACGCGTGGAGTTTCCTCTACGGGGCGTGTGGGGACAAACTAAGCGGTATGTTGTGGCGGTAAATGACATTAGTTTTGATGTTTATGCAGGGGAAACCCTCGGACTAGTGGGCGAGTCGGGCTGCGGCAAAACCACAACTGGCAGGGCAATTCTGCAACTAATTAAGCCCAGCAGTGGTGAAGTTTGGTTTGAAGGAAAAAATGTTTTAAATTTTAATCGCCGAGAAAGACAACGCTTGCGCCGTGATATGCAGGTTGTATTCCAAGACCCCTTTGGTTCACTTAATCCTCGGATGAGTATTGGTGATGCGATCGCCGAACCCTTAGAAATTCATAATATTTATGGTAATCAGCGTAACCCTCGTAAGGAACAGCAAGAACGGGTAGGGTATTTATTAGAGCGAGTAGGCTTAGATAAAGGTGCCTACAGACGTTATCCCCACGAATTTTCAGGTGGACAACGACAACGGATTTGTATTGCTAGGGCTTTGGCTTTGAGTCCAAAGTTAATTATTGCCGATGAATCCGTATCCGCTTTGGATGTATCAGTGCAAGCTCAGGTTTTGAATTTGTTAAAGGAAATCCAAGCCGAGTTTGAACTTACCTATATTTTTATTTCCCATGATTTAAGTGTGGTCAAGTTTATGAGCGATCGCATTATGGTCATGAATAAAGGCAAAATTGAAGAAATTAATACGGCTGAAAATATCTGCACCAGTCCTCAACAGGATTATACCCGTAAGCTCATTAATGCTATTCCTAAAGTTCAGTTTGCTTAGATTAAAAGTATTTGCTACTTAGGATTGCTGTATGTCATTTTGAAAGGTTTTATGGTCAACACTGCGGCGATCGTCAAAGACAAAACATTCACCTTGCCAGAGACTTTGTTCGGGTTCTATTTCTTCTAAATATTTAAGAATCCCGCCCCTTAGGTGATAGACCTCAGAAAATCCTTGGGACAGCATATAGGCACTGGCTTTTTCGCAGCGAATTCCACCCGTACAAAACATTGCTATTTTTTGATGGGGATTTTGATTGAGATGCTGTTCCACATACTGCGGAAATTCACTAAAGGTATTGAGATTAGGGTTAATTGCCCCATTAAAAGTTCCAACTTCAATTTCATAGTTATTGCGGGTATCAATTACTATGACACTGGGATCAGAAATTAAGGCATTCCAATCTTTGGGATCAATATAAGTACCAACGCTTTGATTAGGATCAATTTCGGGCAAGCCCAGTTTGACAATTTCAGTTTTAAGTCGAACCTTTAGTCGTTGAAATGGCATTTCCTTACAGTAGGATTCCTTATGCTCTAAGGTTTGGAGACGGGGATCGGCACGCAAAAAATTTAGTAAAGCATCAATTCCAGAGCGACTACCTGCCATTGTCGAGTTAATCCCCTCTGGTGCCAATAAAATGGTGCCTTTTAATTCATGGGCATCACATAGTTCTGATAAAACTACTTGTAAATGTTGATAATCCTGTAGGGGGGTAAAGTGATAAAAAGCGGCAACTACAACTTGGGTGGAAGATTTTTCGGGAGAACTTTCGAGCATGGCTTGATCTTCTATACTATCTATCACTGTGTTTGATCAGGTTTTGATCGGATTTAAATAATCTTATGGCTTCTGATGTGAATTTGAACTCGTCCATTAAGTTATCTGCTGGTCATTTAGTAGATTTGAGGTTGGATTTAGCGATCGCCATAGCTATTATGGAGGCTGAACCAATCCGAGTAGATCAAAATGCCATAGTTTTGGGAATTAGTACAGACACCCGTACCCTAGAAACAGGAGATTTATTTTTCGCTTTAGCAGGGGAAAGCTTTGATGGACATAAATTTGTGGCAAAAGCGATCTCTTCAGGGGCAGTGGCAGCCGTAGTTAATGAGACTTGGTTTAATAATTCTAGTAATAATGAAAATGCTCAGGGCACATTTTTAGTAGTTAAAGATGTTTTAAATGCCTATCAAAATTTGGCAACTTGGTGGCGATCTCAATGTAAATTACCCGTGATTGCCATTACTGGTTCCGCAGGTAAAACTACAACTAAAGAGATCATTAGCCAACTTTTAAGTTTCTACGGTAGAGTCCATAAAAGTGCCGCCAACCATAATAATGACATTGGCGTGGCACAAACTCTACTGAGGATTGATCCGCAGCACCATGATTTTGTAGTGGTAGAGATGGGTATGCGGGGAAAAGGGGAAATTGCCCGGTTATCTCAGGTTGCGGCTCCAGATGTAGCGGTAATTACCAATATTGGCACGGCTCACATTGGGAGATTGGGTTCTCAGCAGGCGATCGCCGAGGCGAAGTGTGAATTATTAGCCTATTTGCCCACAAGTAGTGTGGCGGTTTTGAATGGAGAGGATCAACTATTACTTAAAACTGCAACTCAGGTATGGCAGGGGAAAGCTATAACCTATGGATTGAATGGTGGAGATGTGAAGGGTAATTTAACTACAGATGCAACCATCCAAGTCGAAGGCAGATCGTGGAAATTACCTCTATCGGGTCGGCATAATGCCATGAACTTTTTAGCAGGTTTAGGTGTGATTAAATCTCTGGGTTTAGATTGGCAAAAAATTAGCACTAATATTGGCAATTTAGACTTACCCGCAGGTAGAGCTAAAATTTATAGCCTTCAGGATCATGTGACAATTTTAGATGAAACCTATAACTGCTCTCCCGAAGCAGCGATCGCCGCCTTACATCTATTAGCTCAAATTCCAACTCAAGGTCGCCGATGGGCAGTATTGGGAACCATGAAAGAACTAGGGGCTATGTCAGCATCGCTCCATGCTCAGGTTGGGCAAACCGCCAAAGATTTGAAAATCGATTGTCTGTTGGTGTTAAGTGATGGCGAATCCGATGAAATTCTAACTGGAGTAGGCAAAGATTTTAAGTATGTGGGTAAATGTGGCGATCGCTCCGAATTAGTTAAAATCCTCCTCAATCAAGTCCAAACTGGAGACTCAATTCTATTCAAAGCTTCTAACTCGGTGGGCATGAATGTGGTAGTTCAAGAATTCCAAGCAGCATGGGAGAATCCATCCCACTAATGAGTAAAGTAAATGCTGAAACAAGCCATACACATATCAAATCTATGACTATTAAACTATTATCAGAACATCTCTCCTTTGGCGGTAAGGTTGGCTTTTACAGTCATTTTTCTGAAGCTTGTCATCATGAGATGCGCTTTTCGATCTATCTCCCTCCCCAAGCTCAAACTAAGTCCGTCCCTGTGCTGTATTTTCTATCAGGTTTAACCTGTACCGAGGAAGTTTTTATGGCAAAAGCAGGAGCGCAAAAACTAGCAGCAGAGTATGGCTTAATCCTTGTTGTCCCCGATACCAGTCCTCGGAATACAGGCATTATCGGTGAAAATCAAGATTGGGATTTAGGCAGTGGAGCAGGGTTTTATGTGGATGCTACTCAAGAGCCTTGGCGATCGCATTATCAGATGTATAGTTACGTTACTAGCGAATTACCGACCTTCATCCATCAAAATTTTCCGACTTTACCTGATCGGCAAGGAATTTTTGGACATTCTATGGGTGGACATGGGGCTTTGGTCTGCGCCTTACGCAACCCTGAGCAATATCAATCTGTTTCTGTATTTGCGGCGATCGCTGCTCCGAGCCAATGCCCTTGGGGACAAAAAGCCTTCACTAATTACCTTGGGCAAGATCAGACAACTTGGCAAGCCTATGATGCTACTGAACTAGTTAAATATCAGGGATTTCCTCGACCGATCTTATTTGACCAAGGTACGGCGGATACTTATTTAAAAAATCAATTATTTACCGAAGCTTTTCTAGCAGCCTGTGAACTAGCCAATCAGCCCCTGATCCTCCGTTACCAAGAAGGCTACGATCATGGATTTTATTTTGTCTCAACTTTTATTGCCGATCACATCCGTCACCACGCTGAGGCGTTATATGCAATTGCAGATAAAACTAGTTGAAATTACGATCGCCGATTTACCTCAGATTCAGGTTATTGATCAGGCTTGTCTGGGGGGATTTTGGAGCTTAGAAGGATACTTACAGGAAATTGAGCGTCCCAATAGTTACTTAATTTCAGTTATGAGTAGGGAAAAAGTAATTTTAGGTTTCGGGTGTTTGTGGGCAATTTTAGAAGAAGCTCATATTACGATGTTGGCAGTGCGTCCAGAGTATCAGAGACAAGGATTGGGCAAGTATGTAGTTTGGGGATTGCTAGAAAAGGCTTGGAGTCAAGGGCTAGAATGGGCAACTTTGGAGGTGAGGGCTTCTAATTTGGCGGCGATCGCTCTGTATGAAAAATTTGGTTTTACGGTAATTGGCAAAAGACCAAAATACTATGAAATTACCCAAGAAGATGCACTAGTTATGTGGCGCAAGGGTTTACATTACCCTGAATTTAAGGATTCTTTGCAAGCATGGCATCAGGAAATTAGGGAAGTGATCACTCTACGGGGATGGGAAATTGTTTAGGTATAAATTACTTTAAATATTTTTTCAACATTTTCAAGCCCACCTAAAGTATTATCAACCCAAGCTAACTTCGCTAACTTAGATAAGTAATTCCACCTCAAGCATCTGATAATATTAGAATCCACTTATTTACCTATCTATGCGTACTCATTACTGCGGTCATCTCACAGCCCAACATATTGGCAAATCTGTCAGACTTTATGGCTGGATTGATCGCAATCGAGATCATGGTGGGGTAATTTTCTTAGATTTACGCGATCGCTATGGCATTGTCCAAATTGTGAGTGACCCCGTGCGGACTCCAGATTCCTATGGCATTGCCCAAGATATGCGGAATGAATATGTGGTTTGCATCACAGGTACAGTTACCCAACGTCCTCCCGAATCAACTAATCCCAAAATCCCAACGGGGGAAGTGGAAATCTATGCTGAGTCCATTGAATTATTAAATTCTGTCCATAAAGCTTTACCCTTCTTAGTCTCAGAAACTGACACCATCCGTGAAGACCTACGTTTAAAATATCGCTACTTAGATATGCGGGGCGATCTCCTGCGGAATAATCTGCAACTCAGATTTAATGTGGTCAAAGCCATGCGCCGCTTCCTTGAAGATCAGTGCGGTTTCATGGAAGTGGAAACCCCCATCCTTTGCCGTTCTACCCCAGAAGGTGCTAGAGATTACTTAGTGCCTAGTCGGGTCAGTGCTGGTCAATGGTATGCGCTACCCCAATCGCCCCAGTTATTTAAGCAGTTACTAATGGTCGGTGGTTGCGATCGCTATTATCAAATTGCCCGATGTTTCCGTGATGAAGACTTACGGTCAGATCGCCAGCCTGAATTTACGCAACTGGACATGGAAATGAGCTTTATGTCGCAAGAGGAGATTCTTAATCTGAATGAAAACCTTGTAAAGCATATCTTTAGAGAAATTAAGGGCATAGAGTTACCACCTTTTCCCCGCATGACCTACGCTGACGCTATGGATCGGTATGGCTGCGATCGCCCTGATACCAGATTTGGCATGGAATTAGTTAATGTTTCCCATATTTTTGCTAATTCGGGATTTAAGGTATTTTCTGGAGCGATCGCCTCTGGCGGCATAGTCAAGGCACTGCCAATTCCCAATGGGGATAAAGCTATTTCCAATACTCGCATTAAACCCGGTGGAGACTTAGCCACCCTCGCTGCTCAATATGGAGCCAAAGGTTTAGCATTTATGCGTGTGCGTGAAGATGGAGCCATTGATACCATTGGGGCTTTAAAAGATAGTTTAACTGAGGAATTAAAACAAGAACTCTTTAGAATTACCAAGGCTGAACCAGGGATGCTAATTCTGTTTGGGGCAGGAGAAATAGGCATTGTCAATGAGTCTTTGAGTCGTCTGCGCTTAGCTTTAGGTCATGAACTAGGATTAATTGATCCAGATAAAATGAATTTGCTTTGGGTGACAGATTTTCCCATGTTTGAATGGAATGGTGATGAAAAAAGATTTGAAGCGATCCATCATCCCTTTACTGCTCCGAATCCAGAGGATTTTGTCCTAGGGCAACCCTTTACCCTCAAAACTAGAGCCTTGGCATACGATATTATTCTCAATGGTACCGAAATTGGTGGCGGTTCTCTCCGCATTTATCAACGCCAAGTCCAAGAACAAGTATTTCAGGCGATCGGGCTAACAGAACAGCAGGCAAAGGATAAATTTGGTTTCCTATTAGAGGCATTTGAGTACGGAACTCCTCCCCATGGTGGCATTGCTTACGGGCTAGATCGGTTGGTGATGCTTTTGGCAGGTGCAGATTCGATTCGTGAAGTTATTGCTTTCCCCAAAACTCAACAGGCTAGGGATTTACTTACGGATGCCCCGTCTGCGGTTGAGGATTCTCAGCTTAAGGAATTATATGTCAAATCCGTAGCTCCTGTAAAAACTGCCAATACTTAAAAACATTAAGAATCAAATTGGAGAATCATCCAGTCAATCCCATTCAAGTTAATTTTTACAGGGGAATATCTAAATAATTAGCTAATATTCGCTGAATCCTCTGAATCTCATTTAATGATAATTTGCCTAAATATTGGACAAGCCTACGTTTATCAAAAGTCATGGGGTCTATGCAAACTACAAAACTCTTAATGCTGATGCCATTGCTAGGAGCAGGGATAATTGGTAGGATGACTGGTAGCAAGCGTTCGTTAGGGCTAGAAGAGGTAATTGGCAAAACAGTTACTTTACTGCGTTGATTAAAAATAGTGCCAGATACAATTACAGCAGGTCTGGTCTTACGGATTTCTGTACCAATAGAAGGATCAAAGCTTACGAGCCAGATGCTTCCCAATCCATAATTGCTGCTTGCTGCCATTCAGTATCCTCATCATTTGATTGGTCGAGTAATTGGTCAAGTAATAAACTAGCTTTAACCATTGCCTGTTGTTCTTGTTGTTTACGCCATCTTTGGAGTAAATTTTCAATCAAGCGACTGCGATTGCCCACTTGAGTATCAACATACTGTACTAGATCATCAGGAAGAGATATAGATACCTTCATAATATTTATACTACCTAAAGTACTACCAATCGTAGTATAAATTATTTTAGGGATATTTAAGAATAAATACAGTTAGGACACCTAAGCCCATCAAAGTTATAAGCGTAAAGGCAATCACCGAGATGAATACGGTTTTGTCATCGGACTTAATAAATTTGGTAGGTAAAAGCCCGGGTAGACAAAGCACTGTAATTGCAGCAATAATGATGTAGAGAATTTCTTTTTTCATAAACTAGAATTTATGCTTTTTTGCCATGAGGGAAGTTTTATCTCCAACTACCCCCAGATTACCAATAATTTGATATTGGCGGGCTGCTTCTAAGACTGAAAGCTCAGTGTAATTAACCCAAGCAATACAATCTACAGGACAAGTAGCGATCGCCTCTTGAATTATTTCTTCAGTATCCCCATCTTGGGCAATCACCCTAGCTCTACCGTAGTCTGGCTCCAAGCAAAACGTACATCTAGCAACATACGCACAATGCCCGCAGCCAATACACACAGTTTCATCCACATAGACAGCATTTTGTCGTAGCGCACCACCTAATTCTGGCTCAAATCCTGAAATTTCTGAAACTTCATCGTCCATGTCGAATTAACCATGCCAGCGTTGCAGCACTAGTCGAATGGAACCATCCTGTTGTTGTTGTTGCTCAGTCAAAGCAAAACCCTTATGTGCGGATTCAGTCATCACGGTTTGAACAGCATAGCGTTGCGAGACTTTATTTAAAAAACTTTCGACAGTCCAAGGTTGTTGCCAATAGTGCATATCAGCAACAAGTTCATATTCCTGTCCATTCCACTTAAAGCCAATGTCATAGCCGTTTTCTTGGGGAATTACCACCTCTGCGGTGACGGTTTGTCCGCGATCACTCTTGGCAGATGCCGCAGGTTTCCATGATAGTCCCAAATCAGTTAAGGCTTTTTGCAGTGGTTCAAGGGTGCGAATTTGAGTTTTAACTTGGCTGAAATGTGACATATATAAATTCCTTGATAATAGTGTTTACAATAAGTTGAGGTTTGAGAAAAGGTTTAAGTATATATACTTAGTTAATCGAAGAATTGATTAAGATTCGATCTACCATTGGGAAAAGTTAGCAAGCTTTTGTGGGGTCTGGTCAGAATTTATAACGTGATGTTCATAATTTTCTGCCGTTAGTTCTCGATAGGCAACTATTCCTAGTTTGGCTTCGATCGCTGCGGTGACATCGGCACAACTACTACCAGAAATGCCTGTAACTCTCTCTTCCACCCGACCATCGGGATAAATGATAAATTCTAATGTTTCCATCTATGGTATAAATTTAAGCCTCAATCAATGGTCTCGGTTAATCAAGTTTCGCCTAACTTTTTAAAATTAGCGTTAATAAGTACATAAAATTAAACATTAATAGTCTAAATCGTAATCAACGAGAAAGTACATACTCATTTAAGTTATTTGTGATGGACTTATATCTATAAAACACATTGGGTAATTAGCATCAATAAAATAAATGTAATCATCATGGTTCAGACATTTCTAAACTACTGTACAAAACGACATTCACTCAATATGTAATTATTCCTCAAGGGTACTTGGCTTATGACTTTGATAAGGTTGGCTATTCCAAAAACAAAAAGCTCCCCAAAAACAATTAGAGAGCCATCAAAAATTTATAAGTTATAGCTATGCCTTAGCTTTAGCTTTGTTCTTTAAATATCTCTTGACAGCAAAATAACCAGCGAATAATAAAACCCCAGATCCAGTTTCAAATTCGTAAGGTACAGCACTAACATCACCTCCCAGTGTTAGGTTATCTAGGTTAAGAGTGCGAATTGCAGCAATATTTCCACTTGCACCTGCACCATAGATGTTAAAGGTTATAGGAGTTGTAATGCTATCAAAACCAAAGCCAGGTATAACAAAGCTTGTATTTTGAGGGACTAGACCAGTTGGGACATTAACTGAGCTAACTGAATTAGTAAAGCCATCCAGACTCGATGTCAAATATAGAACAGTAGGTCCTCTACCCAATAACCCTCTACTAACATCTAAAGTAAAACTAGTTAAATTAACTGAAAAGCCTGCATCAGGAGTGAGGGTAAATGTAAAAAACTCATTGATACCTTGAGCTGATGCCAAAGTATTCGACCCTGTATTATTAAAATTGGTGATTCTTCCAACGTTCAACAGCGGATTAATTCCTACTCCCGCACCTGCACTTATGGAAGAGAGTGAAATATTTGGAGCCACACTACTGGCAGCAGCGGTATTACCTGTAAAGTCATATACTCCTAGGGTGACAGCATGACTTGGAGCAGCGATCAGAAAGAAAGTGAAAGTACCTAAAATAGGAAAGCCAAGGTTATTTAGTTTCTCTAGCATACTTTTGTTTTTTGTAAGTACATGTATAGCGAACCTAACATAACTTTAGTTTCTAAGCAAGAAATAACTTATTTGACTTAGACAAACTAAATGTGAATCTATTCTTGAGATATTACTTTGAGTTCGTTTAAGCCACCGAAAGTTTAACCTTTCCGTTAATCTAGTGTGGAGAATCAGAACTTTCAAACTTTTAGTCTACCATTGCATCTATGAAACTCTACTCTAGGATTGATTAGCTTTATCTTTTAACTTACTCTCTTGCTTAACCTCTGGCACTGGATCGTATCCCCCTTCATGCCAAGGATGACACCGTGAAATTCGTTTAATTGCCATCCATCCCCCTTGGATCAACCCAAACCGATCAATCGCCTCCGCCGCATAGTGGGAACAGGTGGGCTGATACCGACAATTAGCACCAATCAGGGGTGAAATTAGCAGTTGATAGATTTTGATCAGAAATAGGGCGATATGTTTCATGGGATTTTGGCAGTATTTTCGGTTGTAATTTCAGGACTATTTTCTAAGATAAAATTCCGTACTGTGGCGATCGCCTCTAGGTTAATTTCATGCCCCATATCAAATTCGTGATAGCTAACCTTTGCTCCAAGTTTAGTTAGGGTAGTCTTGGCACTTTGGGCAGCAATAACTGGTACTACAGCATCTCGAACCCCATGCACAATTAAAATTGGCGTAAAAATTGGTGTGGCGATCGCATTATTCGCAATATCAGAGTGAAGATAGCCACTTAAGCTAATTAAGCCTGCTAATTTTAGCTCTAAGCCCACATCCAAAGTCATGGCTCCGCCTTGGGAAAACCCCAACAAAAATACAGGTAGATGGGAGAAAGATTCCGAAGTTACGATTGAGGCAATGTAGGTTTTAAGCTGTGATCGGCTTTCGGCTAACTGATTAGAATTGGGATTTTGAAAGTCATACCACATTCTGCCGCCATAGACATTGGGATGGTCAAAGGGAGCTTGAACAAATAACTTAGTATAATTAGGTAGATTAAGAATTGGTGCTAGTTCTGCTAAATCTTCGGCATTTGCACCCCAACCATGCAGGGCAATAATTACCCCTTGAGGTGTGGAATTTGCTTGAATTGTAATAGTTTCCAATAATTTACCTACCTTATGATCCGAAGCTTAGTAATATAGAGTTAAGAAATAAACTACCACAGAACATTATGCCCCCTGAAATTGATGTAGCGATCGCAGCTAGTAATGAACTCAAACCCAGTTCTAGCTTTATGGAGACTATTCAGACTGTGATTTCTGGTATGGACTCTGACAAGACTGCCGTAGTCAACCAAACCAACGATACATGGAAATTTAAGTACGGGACAGTCGAAGTAATTGTGAATATTACGGGAGATCAGCCGACAGATACCTTTACAGTGCTTTCTACGGTGCTGACCTATCCTGTTAAAGATGAGGCACGCTTGACCAAGTTACTCCTAGAAAAAAATGCCTCGGAAACCTTTGAAGCACACTTTGCCATTCAAAATGATCAGGTAATTGTGATTGCCACCCGTTCTGTAGAGGATTTATCGGCGGCGGAAATTTCCCGTTTAATTACGATTGTCTCGGCGATCGCTGACACTAATGATGAGGCTTTAATTGCTGAGTTTAAGGCTTAGATTTTTCTCTAATCGTAATTAGATCACCCAGATCATGCTAAGTCTTAACCCTTGGCAGTTAATTCCCTACTCCGTAGCAACTGGAGCCGAACACATGGCTAAAGATGAATCGCTACTGGATCAGCATTGTCAATCTAGCAACCCCATTTCTAGCTTACGCTTCTATAGCTGGGAACCTGCGGCAATTTCCTTAGGACATCATCAGCATAAAATTCCAGATCGCTGGCATGAAATAGCTCAAGATTTAGGTTTAGATATTGTCCGTCGTCCCAGTGGTGGCAGGTCTGTAGTCCATAAGGGCGATTTAACCTATAGCATCATTACCGAACTAGGCGATCGCAGCCGTCAAGCTATGTATATCTATATTTGTGAATTTTTAATTGCAGGATTTGCTGAGTTAGGGATAAACCTCAGTTATGGCAGTGCAGGACGGGGATACATTCATAATCCTAGTTGTTTTGCTACAGCTACAAATGCAGATTTAGTTACAGAGGATGGCTTGAAATTAATTGGTAGTGCTCAAGTTTATCGGCGGGGTGCTAATCATACTGCTGTGCTTCAGCATGGTTCTATTCAAATTCAATGCGATCGCCCATTGTTAAAAGCAATTTTTATAGAAGATCAGCCAATTACTAGCTTAGAAGAATTATTGGACTATAAATTAAGTTATGAAAAATTAGTCTCAAAATTAATAGAAACTCTGGTGCGATCGGCTGGAAGAACCTTTAATACTAAATTTTTGTCTTAGTGATATATGAATATCTTGGCATGCCTTGATAATGTTGCTTAGATTTCAGGGTAAAAAATAAATTATTAACTATAAAATCAATTATTAGTCTTGATTAATGATCAATTACTGGTAAAACTGTAAAGAAAGTAAATTTTCTTGAGGTTTTGACGTAAAGGCAATGTCCAAGCTCTTAGCAACACTTCCAGATGGTAAGGTCTGTGATTTCATAGATCAGAAAATCCGTAACGATACGCCCGAAGAGTATGTTCGTCAAAACATCGAGCGTCGTTTGGTGCTGGAGCTTGGCTATTTGCCAGAACAGATTGAGGTTGAGTATCCAATTAAGCAGGGTAGTAAGAGTGTTCGAGTCGATCTGGCTATTTTCCGTGAGGGGGATCAACACAATCAGGAAAATATTTGGATCATCATTGAGTGCAAAAAAGACTCAATATCACCATCTGCAAGCAAAGACGGGATTGAGCAACTTCGATCTTATATGGCGGCTTGTGATAACTCTGAATGGGGAATGTGGACAAACGGCAAGAAAAAAACTGTTTTGCGCCGCATTAGAACAGAGGAAGGCATTGAGTATGAAGAGCCTAATGATATCCCTTCCAAGAATGGCAATGTTGAGGAAGTTGATCGCCCAACTCGTGATGCTTTAAAGAATGCAGTTGGGGACAATTTACTGTTTTCTTTTAAAATTTGCCACGATCATATTTATGTAACGGATGGACTACAAAAACAGCCTGCCTTTTTTGAGCTTTTAAAGGTTATTTTTTGCAAGATTCATGATGAACGTAATTTTCCTAATCCTTTAGAGTTTTATGCAACAGCAAAGGAGAAAAAGAGTAATGATGGTCGATTAACTGTTTTCAATCGTATTAGCAAGATTTTTAGTGCAGTTAAAAAGCAATACCCTGCTATTTTTGATGCGAATGATGAGATCAAACTTCAACCACGTTCTCTCGCCTATATCATCGGTGAGCTTCAACGCTACAGCTTTCTGAGTACGAATATTGATGTTAAAGGGAAAGCTTATGAGGAGCTTGTTGGCGCAAATTTAAGGGGCGATCGCGGTGAATTTTTCACACCTCGGAATGTTCAAAATATGACAATTCGGATGCTTGCGCCAAAAATCACAGATAGGATTCTCGATCAATCCTGTGGGACGGGTGGCTTTCTGGTAATTGCGATGAATGAAGTCATTAAAAAGTTAAAACTACAAGCAGGAGTAACTGAGCAGTCAGATCCTTGGATGCAAAATGCACTGAATTCTAAAATTCAAGAAACAGCTAAAGCTAATTTCTTTGGGATTGATATTAATCCAGATCTTGTGAAGGCTACCAAGATGAATATGGTGATGAACAATGATGGCTCTGGAAATATTCTTAGACAAGATTCTTTGTTACATCCTCATCAATGGGAAGATAGTTTTCGCAAGCAATTTGCAAAGGCTTTAGATATCGACCCCAAAACTCTACGCAGTGAAAAAGATCTGGGTCATTTTGATCTAATTGCAACAAATCCACCTTTTGGTTCAAAGCTGCCAATTAAGGACGAAGAAACCTTAAAGCAATATCAGCTTGCCCATGTTTGGAAAGAAACTGAGTCTGGTTGGGAGCCGACAGAACAACTTCAAGGCTCAGCATCTCCCGAAATCCTATTTATTGAAAGATGCTGGCAATTTCTGAAGCCCAAAGGACGGATGGGAATAGTTTTACCTGATGCAATTTTGGGCGCTCCTGGTTTGATTTATGTGCGTTATTGGTTGATTAAGCATTGCCGAATTGTTGCTTCGATTGATCTACACCCTGATACTTTTCAGCCTCGGAATGGGACGCAAACTTCGGTTTTGATTCTTCAGAAGAAGACTGAAAAGGAAATCGATCAAGGGACAATGCCTGATTATGAAATATTTATGGCGCAGGTAAAGGCGATCGGGCAAGATAAACGAGGTAACACAACTTACAAACGCAATGAAGAAGGAGAGGAGATACTAGTGCCAGCCGATCCAGAGTCAATTCCCTTGCTGGAAAGAACAGCGACAGGCAACGGTACAGTTAGACCGATACCCCAAGAAAAAGTAAAGGATGATGATACTGGGGATATTGCTACCGAGTTTATTGAGTGGAAGAAAAAGGTGGTATTAGGATGGTAAGTTACGCTTTTAAACCTGATTACACGCCAGAGATACCTGATGATGAGTCGGAGAAACTGTCAACGACGATCAAACTCAGTGAAGTATTTGCTGCTGGTGTGCGCTTAGAGGCTTCTGCTTTTAGCATTGAGGCTCATAATGCAGTTACAGCTTTGACAAATAGTGGTTTACCGCTCATACCGCTTTACGGTGAAGGTGGGCTTTGTCAAGAAGCACATAACGCTTTTCGTTTTAAGCGAATTTATGTAAATGCTGAACATGGTATTCCATTTCTTTCCAGTTCTGATATTATCAGTGTACGCCCTAAAACTGATCGTTTCCTAAGCCGTAAATACACTCGAAATTCGGCTATGTTATCAGTCCAGAAGTGGGATGTATTAATTTCACGTTCTGGAACAATAGGTAACATAGCTTTAGCAAATGAGGCTTTCACAGGAAAAGCTATTTCAGAAGATGTGATTCGTCTAAGTGCAGACAATCAAGATGTAGCAGGTTTTATTGCAGCATTTTTGCGTAGTCGATATGGTCGTCCTCAGCTTACTCAAGCTACCTATGGCTCAGTTATTGTTCATATTGAACTTAAACATCTCAACAGAGTACAAATTCCTGATTTACCGCCGATTCGCCGAATTGAAATTGGACGTTTGATGTGCCAAGCGGGAGAATTGCGTGATGAAGCAAATCATTTGTTAGACGAAGCCGATCGCCTTCTCCATGAACGGTTAAATTTACCTTATCTCAAAGATATTGCTCCGCGTGGTAGTGCATCTTTTACGACTACGATCAAAGCCTCGCAATTGATGGGACGCTTTGAGGGCAGTTTTCATAATCCCGAAGCGATCGCTGCTGAAGAACAAGTAGCCAAATTACCTGTTGAAATTACTACAGTTGGCGATCGGCGAGTCACCAAAGAAGTTAGAGCAATTACAAAATTCCGAGCGCGAACCTATGTCGAAAAAGGTGGGATTCCGCTATTAAGTAGTAAGCAACTTTTTCAAGTCGATCCAATTGATGTCAAAAAATTAGCAAAAGGCGCACATACAAAAGACCTGCCCGAAATTCAGATCGAAGAAAATATGATTGCTGTTACCTGCTCAGGCACAATTGGGCGAGTACAAATCATTACTAAGTATATGGAAAACTGGACAGCTAATCAACACGCTAATCGTTTGCTAGCTTCAGATGATATTAATGCTGGATATCTCTATGCTTGGTTAGCTTCCGATTACGGATACAGTCTCATGACTCGTCATGCTTACGGTTCAGTGATTCTTGAATTTGACAGATTTATGCTTGCTTCTGTTCACATTCCACTACCAGACTTACCTATTAGAAATGAAATTGGCGATCTAGTTCTCAAAGCTAACCAACTGCGCGATCAAGCTTGGCGTAACGAACAAGAAGCAATTTCTAAATTAGAAAAACTAATTTCTTCTAAATCAAATACACCTATGAATAATCAAACACCTATCGAAAGCTTCTCCTTAGCAAATATTAAATTTGACTATAATGCAGAACCAATATGGGAATTAGCCGCGCGACTTTCTGCCAAAATTCCTAATGAAGAATGGGCAAAACTGCCAAAAGACTTAGCCCAAAACTTTGACCATTATCAACAGCAACAGGATAGTTAGTGAGAGTCGTTTTCGCCGATACAGGTTATTGGGTTGCCCTACTTAACCCTAGTGATAATTTGCATAAAAAAGCTGTTCAGCTATCAAAAACATTGCATCCCGCCTACATCGTCACCAGTGAAGCCGTCCTCATCGAAGTTTTAAACGACTTCTCTAAACGTGGTGAGTATTTCCGTGATTTAGCCATAGAGCTAACTCAAAACTTGCGTTCTAACCACAATGTCCGTATTGTTCCCCAAACTAGTGAGCAATTTGAACAAGGCTTGAGACTATATCAACAACGAAAAGACAAAGCATGGAGTTACACAGATTGTGTATCTTTCAAAATAATGGAGGATATGGGAATTTCTGAGGCTCTTGCCTACGACAAACACTTTGAACAGGCGGGTTATAAGCCTTTGATGAGAAATTGATACTTGATATTGCGCGATCGCCCATTGTTAAAAGCAATTTTTATAGAAGATCAGCCAATTACTAGCTTAGAAGAATTATTGGACGATAAATTAAGCTATGAAAAATTAGTCGCAAAATTAATAGAAACTCTGGTGCGATCGGCAGAAAAAGTCTTTAATACTAATCTTTATTAAGGTTTTATTTGGCAGATAAATCTTTTATATTTCTAAACTTGGGAACTGGTATCAAGGTTTGCCTTAGACTAAGTAAGCACCATTAATCACTATTATTTATTAAAGTTGCTGTATGGCTTTACCTGTTTCTTCTTCAACTGAATCTGAGTTAGTTCAACGACTGAAGCATTGGTTGCTAGAAGGTACTCATCGTCAAAAACCTGAAATTAATTCCGAAAGTAATAAAGAGCCTCCCCATAAACATCAGGAAAAGCACCCATGGTGGCAAGTTATGTGCTTAACAGGGGTCGACTATTTCTCTACCCTGGGCTACCAACCGGGAATTGCAGCTCTTGCAGCTGGCGCACTTTCTCCGATCGCCACGTTGATCTTACTATTTTTAACTTTATTTGGCGCACTACCCATATATCGAAAGGTAGCAACTGCTAGTCCTCACGGGGAAGGCTCTTTGGCAATGCTAGAACACCTTTTACCTTGGTGGCAAGGAAAACTTTTAGTCCTTTGTTTGCTGGGATTTGTGGCGACAGATTTTATTATTACCATTACCCTTTCTGCGGCTGATGCCACTGCCCACATTATTGAGAATCCTTTAGTCCCAACTTTTTTTCATGGGCAAGTAGTCCCAATTAGCTTAATTTTAGTGGCTTTGCTGGGTGCAGTTTTTCTCAAGGGCTTTCGAGAAGCGATCGGCATTGCCGTTATTTTAGTGGCTGTGTATTTATTTTTAAACTTAATTGTCGTAGGCGTAGGATTAGAGCAGATTTTTACTCATCCAGAGGCGATCGCTAGCTGGGAAAAGGCAATTTTTATTAATCATCAAAGTCCATTAATGCTTTTAGGGATTTCGGTTTTAGTATTTCCCAAACTAGCACTAGGACTATCAGGATTTGAGACAGGTGTGGCGGTTATGCCTTTGGTGAAGGGATATAGCGAAGATCCAGACTCAGTTCCATCAGGGCGGATTAAAAACACCCATAAAATGCTGACCAGTGCCGCTTGGATTATGAGTTTTTTCCTGCTCACCAGTAGCATTGTCACCACATTTTTAATTCCTGTAGCAGAATTTCAGGCAGGTGGTAAAGCTAATGGTCGTGCGCTTGCCTTCCTTGCTCACCAGTTTTTTGGCGATATATTTGGCACTGTTTATGATCTAAGCACGATCTCGATCCTGTGGTTTGCAGGGGCATCAGCCATGGCAGGCTTACTAAATATTGTGCCACGCTACTTACCTCGTTATGGCATGGCTCCTAACTGGACATTGGCGGTGCGTCCTTTGGTTTTGGTTTACACGGCGATCGCTTTTATTGTTACCTTGATCTTTCAGGCAAATGTTGAGGCTCAAGGTGGTGCCTATGCCACAGGCGTATTAGTATTAATGAGTTCGGCGGCATTTGCTGTAACCTTGGCATCCCATAAGCTGCATAAACGTAAGGAAGTTGTTACTTTTGGCATAATTACTCTAGTTTTTATCTACACCACGATCACTAATATCATTGAAAGACCTGAAGGGATCAAGATTGCAGCTACATTTATCGCTGGGATTGTGATTACATCTTTGGTGTCACGGGTCTGGCGTTCTACGGAATTACGGGCAAATACGGTGGAATTTGATCAACAAGCGCAAAGTTTTATTGATACCAATCCCGATCGCACCGTCAGAATTATTGCCCATAGACCTAATCGTGGTGATGATCAGGAATATAGTCAAAAAGAGCAAGATACTCGCCAAGAACATCATTTACCTGCGGATGATCCTGTAATTTTTCTTGAGATTAAGGTTTCTGATCCCTCTGAATTTGCTGGTACGATTAACATCCAAGGGTATCAGGTCGGGAACCATCGAATTTTGCGATCGCAGGGTGCCGCTGTTCCAAATACAATCGCTGCGATTTTGCTAGAGATCAGAGAAAGAACCCATAAATTACCCCATGCTTATTTTGGCTGGGCGGAAGGTAATCCAATTCAGTATTTAATGCGCTTTATTTTATTTGGTGAAGGGGATATTGCGATCGTAACCCGTGAGGTATTACGAACTGTGGAAAAAGACCCTAAACAGCGTCCAGGAATTCATGTAGGGGGATAGATTCAGATTATAGAACTAGGCGATCGCCTATTGTTAAAAAACTTTGTTCAAAGCCTCGCTCATCAATGACCCCATGTCTTTACTAAGAAAATGCAATACCCAAACTGCAACGGAAAAAATGTAGTAATAAATGGACATCTATACGAGAAACAATGCTACCAATCTAAGCAATGTAAGCGTCAATTTATTGAATTCTATAGTGAACGAGCATATTCTAAGGATAGAAGGCAAATGTAATGGTATGGGCTTCAGAGCAATTAAGTGTTGTACGGGAGTTAGCCACAATGAATGCCGTAATTGGCTGGGGGAGCAAAAATACGTGAGACTGAGGAAATTGAGAATATACCAGAGGTAGGTGAACTAGATGAACTCCAGATCTTTGTTGGTAGCAAAGGAAATAAGGCTTGGGTATGGACAGCCGTGAACCACTTTTGCGAAGGGATTTTAGCTTGGACAATAGGCGATAGGAGTAGTGAAACTTTTACCGTTTTGTGGGTAATGATTAGAAGTTGGTCACGCTATTTCTGGGTTAGTGATAGTTACTGCTTTTTTACCCCAAGCGCAAAAATTAAAATTCCTCTCTAATTTTTCCTTGATCATTATGAATATATCCAATGCCTACTTTATTAAGCAATGCCTATTTGGGTTAATTTTTTTTGAGGACTAGCGGATCAGTTTCTAACGTGTAGAATCATATTATCAATTTCCAACTCGATCAATACTGCACTTGATACTATGGGCTATTTATGCTTGAAACCCTTATTCTGAGTATATTTACCCTAGATGTAAGTCTGCTAGTCATAATAATAAATCGAATTGTTAGCACCCCTCACTCCAGTATGAAACAAGAAGAAGACCTCCATGACTACCAAGAACATGATAGGGGTTGGGAATTTAAAATTCTGAGAACGGGTAATGATGGGTTTCGTAATCGCAAATTATTAAAACTAGTTTGTGAGCAAGAGCTAAGGGCAGGATGGATTCTCTTGGAAAAATTAGATGATACCCGTTTAAGGTTTCGGCGATTAATCAAGTATAGGGCAACCGACCATGAAGCTAAAATAGATCCTTACCGTACCTACTATACTAACTGGATGGAACTTTCAAACTTTATTAGTACAATTTTTCTGATCCTAATTATGGCAGTTCCTGCTTTCTTTGGTTTTAGGTTTATGCAGGATGTATTTAAATCCGTCCGCACCCAAAACCTTCAGCCTGTGGGGAAACCGCCAATGTCTAAACCTCCAGTTAATCCATAATTTAACCCATAACTAAATTCGGGGCACCTAATAATTCTCTGGCTTTCTCTATGTTTCCACCAAAATATATTCCTGCGATGATTGCTGTAGTCATTACTTCTACACCGCTCATTTTTTGTTGCGGATTACTGTAGTGATGTAGTGACCTTAGCAAGTAATATATGGCTATAATTTTGCCATTCATTTATTTACTGCTATAAATCTAGTTTTTAATTTTGTATCAGTATTTCTTTATCTTTAAAACTAGCAACTTGGGTCAAATAGGTTCTTAATCTTCGTAAATAAAGTATTTAACGAGCCTACATCATTTTTGATACTGATTATAGTAATTTACCTAACGATTGAAATAATCTATTGATGAACACTAGTTTTATATCTTGATGGTTGATTTAAATGTGAGTTGAATGGGTTGATTAAAAAGCGAAGAAATCTTTGCAATCACAATTGCTATTAATTATGATTTGGAGCATCGCAGTTATATACTGAGTAAAATAAAAATAGCTATTGAGATAAGCCCAGCGATGTTTCAAAACTTGAACGGCATTATTTTGATTCCACTGAGTAACAGAGATCTTGCCCCGATGACCAATCTGCTTAATCGTTGATTCCACTGCGCCTGAACCGATGGGGATACCTTGTTTCTGTAAATACCCATATTTAGGAATACGATGATAATTGTGTAAATAAGTCACAAAATTGACAGCCCAAAAAGTGGGATAAGCATTATCTCTCGATTAGCAAGTCTTGGGGAGCGCATTAGCAACATATTATTCCCTTCTTTGCTTTCTCCCCAGAAATTCATAAGGCGATTTACACCGCCAATGCTATTGAATCCATGAATAGCACTTGATGCAAGATGATTAAATCTCAATAGATTTTTCCCGCCGATGAAGCAGATGATCAAGTTGGTTTATTTAGCGATACGAAACACCTTCAAGAAGTCGATGACGTCAATCAAGGATTGGAAACCTGCCCTCAATCGTTTTGCTATTGAGTTTGAAGCATGCTTAACTTTCAGAGTTTACATATTTTACTTGACTCTCTCAAAAAGCTCCAAATTAAACTCAGCCACAGAATTCAGTATTGATTAAATATGGCATGCTAAGTAGCAGAGAAAATGCGATCGCCTAAAATTTTTGTAGAATATTACCCTTTATACTTAGGAGGTGTTTATAATCTCTAGTGATCCAAGGTAAATATCTAAATTTGTAAATTCTCTGTAAAGTTTATTTGAAAGTTAACAACCCTTTGCCAGAATCAACTACGATTCCTATATAAAATAAAAACTATTTACATAAAAAACCTTATGAATATTGCTGTTGTGGGCTTAAGTCACAAAACGGCGACTGTCGAAGTTCGGGAAAAACTGAGTATTCCAGAAACAAGGGTTGAGTCAGCAATCGCTCAGTTAAATAGCCTACCAAGTATTGAAGAATGTGCTATTCTCAGTACCTGCAACCGCCTTGAACTATATATAGTGACTAAAGGGACAGAAAGTGGAATTAGGGAGATCACCCAATTTTTATCAGAATTTAGTCAATTACCTTTACAGTTTTTACGTCGTCACCTATTCGTTTTGCTGCGTCAAGATGCGGTTATGCACCTACTACGAGTGGCAGCAGGTTTAGATAGTTTAGTTTTAGGGGAAGGGCAGATTCTCGCTCAAGTGAAACATACCCACCGTTTAGCACAACAGCATGGTGGCTCTGGACGTATTCTTAATCAATTATTTAAGCAGGCGTTGGCTGCAGGTAAGGACGTTCGCACCAAAACTGATATTGGTACAGGCGCAGTGTCAATTAGCTCTGCTGCCGTAGAATTAGCACAAATGAAGTTGGATAGACTAGCTAATCAAAGGATCACAATTTTAGGTGCGGGTAAAATGTCGCGGCTGTTGGTTAAGCATTTAGTCTCTAAGGGTGCCAACAAAATCGCCATTGTCAATCGATCTGCCCAAAGAGCGCAGGAATTAGTTCAAGAATTTCAAACTGAGGGTGTGGACTTTCAAATTCACGGATTTGAGCATTTATGTAACTGTATTGAGGTTTCAGATTTAGCATTTACAAGTACAGCTTCTACGGAAGTTTTACTTTCTCGGCAGGATTTAGAGCCATTTATCGCTAATCATCCGGGCTTAATGTTAATCGATATTGCTGTGCCTCGAAATGTACATAGTGATGTTAATGATCTGCCCAATGTCAAAGCATTTAATGTTGATGATTTACAGGCTGTGGTTGCCGAAAATCAAGAAAGTCGTCGCCAAATGGCATTACAGGCTGAGGTACTTTTAGAGGAATCCTTTTTAGAGTTTGATGCTTGGTGGCGATCGCTAGATACCGTACCAACTATTAATAAACTACGCCAAAAAATGGAAGTAATTCGGGAACAGGAGCTAGAAAAAGCTTTATCTCGTTTGGGTAGTGAGTTTGCCGAAAAACACCAAGATGTAATTGAAAACTTAACAAGGGGCATAATTAATAAAATCCTCCATGATCCAATGGTGCAATTACGGGCGCAACAGGATATAGAGGCTCGAAAACGGGCAATGCAAACCTTGCAAATGTTATTTGATCTGGAATCTGGTAATAAGCAAACTATTTAAAAAACTACTTAACCGATAATGCCGTCCCTGCGAGAAATTGGTGAACAAGGGTTACTAAAACTTCTCAAGCCTTTTTGTAGTGATCGCATGGGTGATGATGGTGCGGTCATGGGTGAATTAGCTCAAGGCTACGAGATGGTGGTTACCACTGATATTTTGATTGATGGTATCCATTTTAGTCCTCAAACTACAGCACCTGAAGATACGGGATGGCGGGCGGCGGCGGCAAATTTATCTGATCTAGCAGCCATGGGAGCAAGTCCTTGGGGCGTGACTTTAGCCTTGGGTTTACCTGCTGATGCTGATATTAATTGGATTTTAGGCGTTTATCGCGGCTTCACCGCTTGTTTGAAAGCATATAATACGGAACTAGTGGGGGGGGATACGGTGCGATCACTAGTCAAGACCCTTGCGGTTACTGCCTTTGGACAGGTAAAGTCCGATCAAATTATCTACCGACATACAGCCCAGGTTGGAGATTTAATCTTAATTACCGGCGAACATGGTTTATCTAGAGCGGGACTGGAGATTTTAGTTAATCCCGAATTAGCGCAAAATTTATCCATAGATGCGATCGCCAAGTTACATCAGGCACACCAAAGACCCCAGCCCCGTTTAGATATTCTGCCGTTAAGTTATCGGGTTAGTGGTATGGATAGTAGTGACGGGTTAGCAGATGCGATCGCCCAGATTTGTGATGCCAGTGGAGTTAATGCCGAAATTATGCAAGTCCCCATACCTGAGGAGGTTAAGCTTGTAGCCGATCAAGTAGGCGTAGCAGCAATCGATTGGGTGTTATATGGAGGGGAAGATTTTGAGTTGGTTTTATGTTTGGCTCCAGATCATGCTGAAAAATTGGTCAAATCCATACCCACAGCTAAAATTATTGGGCAGATTATTCTTAAAGATCAGACTCAAGAGAACTCCCAAAGGATCAATTTAAGTAAATCATTCCAACATTTCTAGTTGATTTCTAGTTGACTAGGTTAATCAAAATTTTTAATTAGCTAAAACTTTTCTAATTACTTAGCTTTGATCAGTTCCTCAGGATGGGTCGGCAGAATATTATCAGCGACAATTAAGCCCTCAATTACCGATTTAACCACGGGTGCTGCCACAGTAGAACCAAAGGCATCTGCGCCTACGGGTTCATCCACAACCGCTAGAATCACATATTTAGGCTGTTCAGCAGGAAAAATGCCCACAAAGCTGGTGATTTTAGCACGGACGTAGGTACCATTGACAGATTTTTGTGCAGTTCCAGTTTTACCCCCTAAGCGATAGCCAGGGATACGGGCGGGCTTACCTGTACCTTCTTGGACTACTGAAGTCATCATATCCACCACTTGTTTGGTAACGGCAGGGGTAAATATTTGGGTGGGTGGTTTAAAGTTATCAATAGTTTGTAACTTACCATTTTCATCAACTAAACCTCTAACCACATGGGGAGTAAGCCTTTTGCCACCACTAGCTAAGATTCCCTGTAGCTGCAGCATTTGAATTGGGGTGAGCGATAGTCCCTGTCCAAAGGCGGCGGTGGCAGGTTCAATTACCTGTTCTAAGAAAATGTCCTTAGATTTAAGGGTGCTAGCTTCTTCAGGATATAGGTCAATTCCCGATTTATCACCTAAGCCGATCGCCTGAAGCCATTTATAGTAAACCGCAGGGCGCATTTGTTGAATAATATGTACCATGCCCACATTACTAGAGCGTTGGAGAATTTGACTGATCGTTAAAGCCCCACCACCACCATTAGTTTCATAGTTAAAATTTGCCACTTGCCAACCGCCAATGGTGAGAGAGCCTTCATCATAAAATACTTGATCGGGTTGAATTGCTCCCACTTGTAAAGCGATCGCTACATTTAAAGGCTTAAAGGTGGAGCCTGGTTCGTAAAGATCGGAAACAGCCCAATTTCTGAGGACATCAGGGGTTTTGCTGTAGTTATAAAACTGGTTTGGATCAAAGTTGGGTTCCGTAACCAACACAGGTAGTTCGCCATTGTTGACATCCATTACCATTACCGTTCCCCGCTTGGCATGATATTTTTGGATTGTGGCTTGGAGTGCCTGTCGAGCTATGCGTTGTAGATTTTCATCAATCGTGAGTTGTAATTTAGAGCGATCACTGCGAATTATTTTTTCTGGCACATCGGCGGGAATGAGCCTACCTCTACCATCCTGACGGACATCTATGGTTTTATCGGTTTGGAGCAGTAGATGCTTCTCTTGGGTTAGTTCTACTCCTACCTGTCCTTTTTGTTCCCCATTGACATAGCCAATAACTTCGGCTGCTAGATTTTGTTGGGGATAAAAACGTTGATTTTTCTCTTCTAGTTCCAGTCCATCTACTCTAATTCCCTCAATGCTAATGTTACGAACCTGATTAGCAATAGATTCAGATAGCCACTTTTTAATTGTGACCGTGGTGGCATCTAAGGCTAGTAAGCTCTCTAATTTTTGGGGATCTTCACTCAAAATTGGAGCTAACTGGGCAGCAATATCCTTGGGGGCAAATTGTTTATAGAGATAGGGATGGGCTCGTAAATCATAAATAGGCTTATCTATAGCCAAAAATGCCCCATGACGATCAATAATTGGGCGGCGTGGTAGAAATGGCGTTAGGGTTCGATCTTGCTGAAGCGCAGCTTTTCTCTGCAGGTCTTGGCTTGTGGCGATCTGTAAATAGCTGAACCGAATAATTAGAGCGATCGCTACCACAACTAAAAATACCCAGACCAGAACTAACCGCATAAAGCTCTGGGGTCGAGCTTCAGGTATTTGGGTCTTGCGTTTTGTCGTTCTAACGGCAGTGGTTTTCATGGTTACGCTTGGGCTTTAATTAATCTGCCTCAGCCATAACTGTACGATGACGGGGGCTATTTGCTGTGATTGTAATATGCTTAAACCCGCAGGAAGCGATCGCACTTTCTAAGTCTAGGCTGAAGTATTGATCCAAGTAAGGCTCGGTACTTTTTAACAAAGTTAATATATAGGGTGGCATTTTGGCATAAATTTCTGATTGCGGATTCATATCCATAATCGCCAGATGTCCTTGGGGACGCAGTAATCTTTTCGCCTCTTTTAAGATATTTAAGGTTGCCCCTTGGGGAAGTTCATGACACACCAAGAAAATTGAGATCAAATCAAAGGAGTGATCTGCCAGCCCTGTAGATTCAGCCGCAGCGTGAACTAAGTTAATATTCTCAGATTTATTGCTATGGCTAATATTATGATCGGCGATCGCTAAAAAGTAAGGAGATAAATCTAAACCCGTAATTTTGGCATCGGGATAAATTGCCGCCAGTGCCAAGGTACTCATGCCCACACTGCAACCTAAATCCAGAATATCCTTAGGAGCTTGAACTCTTTCTTTAACTAGATCGTGATAGCTTTGCCTTAAAAGGGCATCACCTTTAGGATTAGTAGCACCCCACACCCGTGAATGCACAGCATAGGCAGCTACTTCTACTTCGCTGGCGGCATCCCAGCCCAAGTTCCCGTCACTATAGGCATGGAAGGGACGAATGTAATAGTCGGGATATTCTAGGCGAGGGTTTTCTAATTTTGTGCGCTTAGCTTCTAGGTCTTGCGATCGCAGATTATTCACCATATCCTGCCAAGAAAACCCAATTAAAGCAGCACGATCAATCATCATTTGTCGAGCTTTTTGTTTGGCAAAACTTGCTAGAGGCTTAATCGACAGCAATCCATTTACCAAACCCGTCATTAAATTGGGAGTCGCTACCATACTTGTTAAAAACTAAAATTAAAAACTAAAATCTTAAAATCAAATCAAAAATTTATGAGCCAAAACTATTAAAAGTAAATTACCCGTGAATCTAAACCCTGCGATCGCATAGTAGCATTAAGAGTCTCCGCACTGGAGCGATCGGGATAGCTTTGGACTTCAATGTAGCTACCACGATTGGAGGAACTAAGCTTGGCTGAAGGCACAATGGCACGGGCTTTAACCAACACGACCTCGGCTGTAGAAGGAATGATCACAAGGTAGCGATTGCGAGCCGCTTCGGTAATTTTAGATGCTTCAGATAAACTAGGCGGAGCAGGCAGAGGTGTAATAACAGGTGGAATAGTTAATGTATTGGCATTACCTGGAGTATAGGGAACATCTGGCAATGGCGGAGCAATGGGAACAGCAGTAACTGAAGATGAAGCGATCGGGACTGGGGCAGCTACTCTAACAGTTTGGACTTGGGCATCTATTCCAGCCCGCTTTAGCTCTGCAATCTGTCTTTGGGCAAAGTCAAGGTTACTAAACCTCCCAACTTGAACTACTCTTTGTCCAGAATCTAGGCTGCTAATAAAGGCATCTGGGGTGACAGTTTTTACTCTTTGGAGATTATCCGTATTTGGGACATAGACTAGGTACTGACTGCCATTATCACTATTAGTAATCGTGGGATTAGATTTTGGGGCTGAATAAGTGCTTCTACGAATGGTTACATCAGCAGGGAAAGAGACATTTTGAGCTAGGCACATCTGACCCGTAGCTACACCGAGTAAAATACCTATGCCAGCAATGTGATCTTTCAAACTAGACATAAAATTAAGACACAAAATATATGGAGGGCGGATTTGGCGTAAATCTACCACAAGGTATGCCCTTTTGCAATATTTTAAAATGTAGACTGCATATTTAGTCTAAGTTAGAAATTAACGATTTTCTAAGCTCTCTACAATGCGATCAATTGAGCGTACTTCTTTTACAAAAAATATTAGAATTGCTCTTAATACTAATGGGTTTTAGCAAGTACTAACTGACTTAAACTTTCCCTCAGTGAATCAACAGGAATTTGAGTAATGACTTCGGCAGCAAAGGCATAGGTCAAGAGTTTTTTGGCACTTTCTAAATCGATGCAACGACTTTGGAGATAAAAAAGCTCATCGGCATCAATTTGGCTAATGGTAGCTCCGTGGGCGCATTTGACGTTATCCGCAAAAATTTCTAGTTGGGGTTTAGTATCAATGCGAGCTTTGGGAGAAAGCAATAGATTACGGCTGAGTTGTTTGGAATTAGTAAGTTGGGCAGCCTGGGATACCAAAATTTTGCCATTAAAAATACAATGCGATCGCTCGTCGGCAATACATTTATGCAACTGTTGACTAGTACCATTGGGGAAATTATGGGCGATCTGGGAGTGAGTATCAGCTATTTGCTCTCCGCCAATTAAGGTCAACCCATTTAAGGAAGTTTCCGTATGCTCACCTAACTGCTGGATATGGAGATTGGTGCGGGATTTTTTGGCACCTAAAACGATGGAATTTTTAATGTAGGCACTGGAACGCTGCTGGACGATCGCACAATTGGAAATCCAAATCGCTTGATCACTTTCGGTTTGTACCTTGGTGTGATTAATACGGGCATTTGCACCTACATAAATTTCCGTCACAGAATTACAAAAATGCAGAGAGTCCTGTCCAATATGAGTTTCTACTAAATTTAAGCTGCCGCCAGACTCGACAATTACTAGGCAACGAGGTTGGGAAATCGTATTTTGATGGGAGGCAAATAGTAACTGCACCGTAGGGATAAAGTTGAGATTCTTTGGAATATAGACCACGGCAACATCATCGATACTGGCGGTATTTAGTGCCACAAAGAAATCTTCAGCATCCGCATACTTACCCAAATGGGGAGACAAACTTGCGGTTAAATCTATGCCTAAATGGTTAAAGTTATTGAGGCTACCGATAAATACCCCCGTTGGTAATCCTTCAAGGGCAGAAAATTCAATAGAAAACCTACCATCAATGAATGTAATTAAACTTTCGGCGGATTCGGGCAAAATATGAGCATCGAGGATATTAATGGGATTAGTAATCGGGTCTTCAGATTTATCTACAGCATTAACTAAAGCAAAACCAATATCTCTTAATTCTGAGAAATCATTATTGCGCCATTCTTCATCTTTAGGAGTTGGAAATTTTAAATAATTCAGGCGATCGCTAGCCTCAGAACGTAAAGTTCTTAACCATGCAGGAGAATGATCAAAACTTGGTTGCTGTGATAACAGGTCTTGGGCAAATAGATCAATCATGCCTCTACCTCTTCCGTAATCCAGTCATAACCTCGGCTTTCTAGCTCCAATGCTAGCTCTTTACCACCAGTCATGGCAATTTTGCCACTTTCCATCACATGAATAAAATCTGGCACAATATAGTCTAATAGGCGTTGATAGTGGGTAATTAACACTGTGCAATTATCGGCACTAGCCAATTGATTAACCCCATTCGAGACAATGCGGAGAGCGTCAATATCCAGCCCAGAGTCGGTTTCATCTAAAACTGCTAATTTTGGCTCTAAAATTGCCATTTGCAGGATTTCATTGCGCTTTTTTTCGCCACCAGAAAAACCTTCATTTACACTGCGGCGCAAGAAACTTGGATTCATTTCTACAACTTTTAATTTATCTTGGACAAAATCATCAAAATCCAGTAAATCCAGTTCAGGCAGTCCCTTTTGTTTTTGTAAGGTATTGTATGCCAGTCTTAAAAAATCAGCATTAGTGACACCAGGGATTTCAAGGGGATACTGAAAAGCCAAAAACACCCCAGCCCGCGATCGCTCTTCGGGTGGCAACTCTAATAAATTTTTGCCCAGAAAAGTAACCTCTCCCCCTGTAACTGTGTAGTCGGGATGTCCAGCTAAGACCTTAGAAAAAGTACTTTTACCTGAGCCATTGGGTCCCATGATCGCATGAACTTCTCCAGACTTAACTTCTAGGTTTACGCCTTTCAAAATTTCCACACCTTCTACTTCTGCCGTCAGATTTTTAACCGACAGAATGACTTCACTATTTTCTACAATCATTTTTAAGTTTTTGTCTTTATCTTATTACAGTATTACAGTCTGGTTCATAAGGTGGTGTAATACCCAATTCTCTGATATGAATCTGGCTTTACCCAATTACGACAAAATAATTCGTTCTTTGGCTTGTTCGTCAGAATTTTGCTTTCTTGTATTTCAGCAGTCGGGCGAAAATCACTAACTTGATGGGTTTGGCCATTTTATCTATAGAGCCTGAATTGATTTTATCAATAGTCATAAAATTTTGATCCATGGCGATCGCCCACCAAACCAATTAATCAAACAAATTAATAAATATTTACCCAACCATGCCCCCAAGGAGGCGATCTAAAGGTAGAGATTTTGGTAAACATAGAATATAAGCTATGTTAGTTCTAGACTATCTGAAAATTAATAGCTTAAAAGTTCAATCTCTCTAACTGCCATCACCCATGTCAACCCTTGTTATTGTCGAGTCACCTACCAAAGCCCGCACTATTCGTAATTTTTTGCCCTCTGGTTATCGAGTAGAAGCATCTATGGGGCATGTGCGTGACTTGCCACAGTCAGCTAGTGATATTCCTGCCAGTGTTAAATCTGAGGCTTGGTCAAAGCTAGGGGTAAATGTAGAGGCGGATTTTGAGCCATTGTATATAATCCCCAAGGACAAGAAAAAAATTGTTTCTGAGCTAAAAGCTGCGCTTAAAGATGCTACAGAGTTGATACTAGCGACGGACGAAGATCGTGAAGGTGAGAGTATATCTTGGCATTTGCTAGAAATTTTGCGTCCCAAAGTGCCAATTAAGCGCATGGTATTCCATGAAATTACCTCCGAAGCGATTAAAGCGGCTTTGCAAAACTGTCGAGATGTGGATGAAAAGTTAGTTCATGCCCAAGAGACTAGACGGATTTTAGATCGGTTAGTAGGTTACACGCTGTCGCCATTATTATGGAAAAAAATTGCTTGGGGCTTATCGGCTGGACGGGTGCAGTCGGTGGCAGTGAGGTTATTGGTAAATCGAGAACAGGAACGGCGGGCGTTTAAGTCTGGTAGTTATTGGGATTTGAAGGCTACCCTGTTTGCTCCCGATCATGAATTTCCCGCCCAGTTAGTTAGTTTAGGCGGTAGGCAATTAGCCACAGGTAAGGATTTTGATGAATCCACAGGTAAAATTGCTAAGGGTAAAAATGTTTTATTACTAGATGAACCCAGTGCGATCGCTTTACTGGAAAGATTAAATGGCAAAGTCTGGACTGTCACCCATCAAGAGGAAAAACCTACTACCCGCAAACCTTCTCCTCCTTTTACCACATCGACCCTCCAGCAAGAGGCAAACCGTAAATTGCGCCTTTCCGCACGGGACACAATGCGAACAGCCCAAGCGTTGTATGAGCAAGGTTTTATTACCTATATGCGGACAGATTCGGTACATTTATCCGATCAGGCGATCTCCGCAGCTAGAAATTGCGTGAGCCAAATGTATGGGGAAAATTATTTAAGTCCTAAGCCACGGCAATATGCCACTAAATCTAAAGGAGCTCAAGAGGCGCACGAGGCAATTAGACCTGCTGGAGCAAGTTTTCGTACCCCCCAACAAACGGGTTTAAGTGGTCGAGAGTTTTCTCTTTACGATTTAATTTGGAAACGCACTATTGCCTCCCAAATGGCAGATGCCAGACAAACTATGATCTCGGTACAGATAGGGGTAGAAGATGCCATTTTTCGTTCTTCAGGCAAACGTATCGATTTTGCAGGGTTCTTTAGGGCATACGTGGAAGGTTCCGATGATCCAGACGCAGCGATCGAAGGACAGGAAATTGTACTGCCTAAGTTAATTATTGGGGATCATCCTGTCTGCCAGCAGTTACAACCCGTGGGTCATGAAACTCAACCACCTGCCCGTTATACTGAGGCATCCTTGGTTAAAACCCTAGAAAGTGAAGGCATTGGTCGTCCTAGTACCTACGCTAGTATTATCGGTACCATTTGCGATCGCGGCTATGCCCAATTAACCCACAACACGCTGATCCCGACCTTTACTGCCTTTGCGGTTACGTCTTTACTGGAAGAGCATTTCCCCAACTTAGTGGATCCCAGCTTTACTTCCAAAATGGAACAGACTCTTGATGATATTTCCACGGGTAGTGTGGAATGGTTGCCCTATTTACGCAAATTCTATTCGGGTAAGGCTGGACTAGAAACCTTAGTTAAAGATCGAGAACAGGCGATCGACCCTGATACTGCTCGCACAATTACCCTAGTTGGACTAGAAAATATTAAAGTTAAAATTGGCAAATTTTGGGCATATATTCAAGTTAATGAAGGTGAAAAACAGGTATCTGCCTCAATCCCTCAAGATTTAACCCCTGCGGACTTACTACCCGAAAAAATCGAGATTATCCTCAAGCAAAAATTAGAAGGTCCCGATCAAATTGGTATTCATCCTGAAACTGGAGAGCCAATCTTTTTGCTGATGGGGCAATACGGAGCTTATGTGCAGCTAGGACAAGCCACCGATGCCGTGCCTAAACCTAAACGAGCCTCTATTCCTAAAGGAGTAGCACCCGAACAAGTAACCCTAGCTATGGCGGTAGATTTACTTAAAATGCCAAGGGAACTAGGAGTGCATCCAGAAACAGGTAAAAAGATCGAAGCGAATCTGGGTAGGTTTGGTCCCTACGTCGTTCATAAAAAGGGTGGGGCTGAGGGCAAGGATGATTTCCGATCGCTTAAAGGTGATGACAATCCTTATACAGTAACCCTAGAACGTGCCTTGGAATTACTAGCTCAACCTAAAACATTAAGAGCAGGGGCAGCTAAAGTGATTCGGACTTTGGGTTTACATCCTGTGGATCAAGAACCAAGCGATCGCCCTATTGTCAGTGAAAGAACCAGCTAAATCCGCAGCGAAAACTAAGACTAGAGCTAAATCCACAACTAAGTCCACCGCTAAAACTACTACCAAGACAAAAGCTAAAGCCAAAGCCACTAAGCCAAAAAAATCTACGGTTAAAGCAACAGGTTAGAAATATCTTTAGAAATAACTAAAACTATGCCTAGGCACTTGAATTGGCAAAGGATTTTACCCGCCCTAATGCAAATATTGGTCTTGAGCCTTGTCATTGGTTTAGGCATAGTTATTTGGGGAAATATTAACCGTAATCTCGAACAAACAGGAATCAGGCTAGGCTTTGATTTTCTGAACTCCCAAGCGTCTTTTAATCTGCGGGAAACCCCAATTTCCTATCAGCCTACGGATACGTACAGCCGTGCGCTTTTAGTTGGGCTAATTAATACCCTTAAGGTCATGGTGATCGCCATTGGATCAGCAACGATCCTAGGATTTACCATTGGCATTGCCCGTTTATCAGGCAATTGGCTAGTGCGGAATCTGGGCATGATCTATGTGGAGATAATTCGGAATACGCCTTTATTACTCCAAATATTTCTGTGGTATTCGGTTTTTCTGAGTTTGCCTAAGGCATCCATAAAGCTTGTGTGGGGTTTGGTTCAAATTAATATAGAGGGAATTAATTTCCTAGGTTTGCATTTCTATCCAGAGTTCTCAGCTTTAGTAATCGGGTTAACAATCTATCAAGCCAGTTTTATTGCGGAAGTAGTAAGAGGAAGCATTTTGGCAATTTCCCAAGGACAGTGGCAAGCCGCCAGAGCGATGGGATTTAAAAATCTACAAGTTTTACAGTTGGTGATATTACCCCAAGCCTTTCGCATCATTATTCCACCCTTGACCAGTCAGTATGTGAATATTGCTAAGAATTCTAGTTTAGGGGCGGCGATCGCTTACGAAGATATGTATGCCATTGCTTCTACTACTTTTAATCAAACGGGGCGATCAGTCGAAGTGGTAGGGCTACTAGCAGTTACCTATCTAGTCATCAGTCTTAGCATTTCTCTAATTATGAACTTAGTTAACATAGCCTTTCCAAATCGGATATGAGCAAAATCTACTTAATTACTAGTTAATGTTTACTTAACGAAACGACTGCGGTAGTGATTGAGATTTAACCTAACATTAGTTAATATTGCCGTGATCAGTCATCCGAGGTCAAAATGCCTAGTCTTGAAGAATGCCTGCATATTGGTCGGGCGATCGCATGGGGAGCTTCTGATATTTTATGGAAATACTATCAATCACCAGAAACATTACAAATTAAGAATAAAAGTGCCGACGAAGGAGATGTAACCGATGCTGATATCGCTGCAAACGAATATATTTTAAGTAATTTATATAGGGAATTTGGTACCAAGGACTTTGGCTATTTAAGCGAAGAAACGGAAGATACTAGCGATCGCTTAAACCACGATTGGGTATGGGCAATTGATCCCCTTGATGGCACCAGTGATTTTATTAAACGCACAGGAGAATTTTCAGTACATATTGGCTTAAGTTATCGCCAAAGACCAGTTTTGGGGCTAGTGGCTGTACCTATGGCTAATCATTTATATACAGCAATTAGAGAGCAGGGTGCATACCTAGAAGAACGTAATGGGAAAAAAGTTAAAATTCAAGTTTCGGCTAAAACTGATATTAATTCCATGATTGCGATCGCCAGCCGTAGTCATCGTACCGCCGAATTAGAGCTAATTTTAAGTAAACTGCCCAAGGCACAGGAACTTTCTGTAGGGAGCATTGGTGGAAAATTTGGAGCGATCGCCTCTGGCACTGCGGACTACTACATTTCTGTTTCAGGTACCTCTGCCCCTAAAGATTGGGATTACTGCGCCCCCGAAATTATCCTAACAGAAGCAGGCGGAAAACTAACTCATTTTGATGGTACTGCCCTCACCTACAATAACCCCGACATTACCCAATGGGGAAACATTATTGCCAGCAACGGTCACAAACATTTGGAGCTATGTAACCTGAGCCAAAAAATATTAGATAGTTATTAAGTAAAAACTAGACGGAAAATATGGAGTCAAGTTCCTAAGGCGGGGATCAAGGGGATAAAAAGGTTGTATGCTATGTAGGTATTTTTATTGTTAAGAGATTTTAAGGTGACACAAAACACATTAGAAAATGACTCCAGAAATTTGCATACAGACGAAAAACTACCATTTACCCTTCAAGATATTAGAAACGCTATTCCCCCTGAATGTTTTCAGCCATCTATAACTAAATCTCTTTACTACTTTTTTTTTGACTTATTTATAATCGCTGGATTGTATGCGATCGCTGCTCAGTTAGATTCTTGGTACTTTTATCCTATATTTTGGTTAGCTCAAGGCACTATGTTTTGGGCTTTATTTGTGGTCGGACATGACTGTGGACATGGTTCCTTCTCTAGGTACAAATGGCTCAATAATTTAGTTGGACATCTAGCACATACCCCAATCTTGGTACCTTTTCACGGTTGGCGCATCAGTCACCGTACCCATCACCAAAATACTGGCAGCCTCGAAAATGATGAAAGCTGGTACCCAGTCACAGAAACCAAGTACAATGAGATGAGGTGGATTGAAAAATTTGCTCGCTTTGATATTTCCATGCTTGCCTATCCCCTTTACCTATTCAAACGTACACCTGGCAAGTCTGGCTCCCACTTTTTACCCAGTAGTCCAATTTTTAAACCTTCGGAAAAATGGGATGTAATCACTAGTACCATTGCTTGCAGTTTAATGATTACGCTTTTAGGATTTCTTACCTATCAATTTGGCGCACTATGGCTAGTTAAGTTTTACCTAGTTCCCTACGTTTTATTTGTGGTGTGGCTAGACTTTGTAACTTTCTTACACCATACCGATACAAATATTCCTTGGTACAGTGGCAGCAACTGGAATTTTCTTAAAGGCGCACTATCAACCATCGATCATGACTATGGATTTATCAATGATATTCACCACAATATCGGTACCCACGTTGCCCATCACATTTTTCTGAGCATTCCCCACTACAATCTCTTAACCGCTACTGAAGCAATTAAACCCGTTCTAGGTAGCTATTACCGTAAGTCCGAAGAATCTATATTCAAAGTCTTCTGGCGTGCTTATAAAAATTGTCACTATGTCTCCGACGGACAGAAAACGGTTTACTACCAACCTGCTGCGGATAAATCTTAAGGTTAATCTTGGATGATTTTCATGGAGGGACTAAAAGGATTCCCCATAAACCCTCCATAACTTCTGCTCATACTTATCTGTTAAATACTTCTTAGTAGCTGCGACAGAAGCTAGGACACTACTTGAGTAAGAGCAGCACCCATAAATGGGCATTGGTGCAGACAAAAGATGATAAGCTAGCATCAAAATTTGCTACTTGACTATAGCATTAAGCAACTAGAACTCTTATGGTGGAAACATTCGGAGCTATTTTTGTTCCTTTGAAGTCTGATTGTGTCGATCGCCTTCAGGATTGGCTTCAGACAAGAAATTATTATGGAAGAGATTCAAAAAAAATAGTTGTTTTACCTGAAAATTCCTTTGCTGTCGTGGAAGAGTATGGGAGAACAAGTGATACTCCGAGATGGCTTCCAAGTCGTGAAAAACTCGGTGATCCCCTTACTGTTCCTCAAAAAGGGATTCTCCCTGAATTGTCGGTTGATTTTGGGGAAGCTTTCGCCTTCATCATGTTTGATGATTACATCGATTACCAGCATTGGAAAGAGGGAAAACTGGTAAGGTTTCTTGATGGAAGCGCAGAAGGCTGGGACACTGCTATCGGAACTCCCGACCCATGGGAGGAAGACTTTTTCTTTTCCCTTGAAAAACTTGATAACCGCCTTAACGACCTTCGGGATTGGGAAGAACTCACGCTCGAACGAGAAGCAGAAATTAGGAAAATGTGGGCGGAAAAAGTCATCAGGAGTGGAGCTACTGAGCCTCAGTCAACAGGGACGGCTAGGGCAATTAGAATTCACTATTTCCCAACTAATCCTTTCATTTGAAACGCAAGTCAATAGAGATGTGTGGTAAGTTGGGAATATCTGAAGCGGGTGAACTCAAGCATTCAATAAAAAATTCTAAGGCTGTATTTTATACTAATTTCCTAAGATTAAGCTACAGTTCATTCAACGAATATAGGACTATTAGCTTTTGTTGCGGGTCATCTGTAGTTCTGTTTTCTGGATTTGGTATTATGTTAAATACACACCAATGCTAAAATCGCAGATTTGTTCTTTTAAGGCTTTTATTATTACTCCTAAAACGACTGCTCGCCAGCTATGCTCCTTAGCTAATGCCTTCTCCATAAAACACAATTTCCTTAACTATGAACCAACTAAAGAAACTGTTGCAGCGTGATCAGTCTGAAACTGAAATTACCAAACAAGCAATATTTTCAGATTGGCTTCTTTTTGTGGAAATCGACCTTGAAGGAGAGTCGCTTCAGTTCTCCGAGTCACGAGTGCTTGGTCTGAGAGGCAATGATGAGTATGAGTGTTTTGAAATTCCTGTTGACAATGGTAAATATGCGATCGCATCTCGTGTTGTTAATCATGGGGCAGATGCCAGGGTAGCTGCTATGCGTGCATATCCTAGTGAAACTGATACGAGCAAGCTGTTAGTAGTTGGCACAGTAATTCAAGTCTTATGGTGACGGCTAAAATTCGTGGCAATCAAGGCGAAAATTTGGTCGTCCAACTCCTAAAGGCACAAGGTTGGGAAATCTTGGCAACTCAATGGTACTGCCCTTGCGGGGAGTTAGATATAGTTGCCTGCGATCGCCATCGGTTAATATTTGTAGAAGTAAAAACCCGTAGTTTGGGTAACTGGGACGAAGATGGGGCATTGGCAATTACTAAATCTAAGCAAAAGAAGCTATATATTTCAGCCTTAGAATTTCTGGGGCAGTATCCCCATCTATCTAACTTAGATTGCCGATTTGATGTTGCCCTTGTGAACATAGATAAGTCTGGTATTTACCAACTTTATAACTATATAGAGTCTGCTTTTAGCGCAGAAGAGTCGTGACGAGCCACATGACCAAAAGGATAATTGCTGTAGAAATTGACAGGGAAAAACCATGAATAATTAAAGGTAAAAGCCCTACTGCCAAGGATACACCTATAACCAGTCCCACCAGTGCCAGAAGTAAAGAACGCCAGAACCGATTTTCCTTAGACTTTAGAAAATAAATGCTTGCCAACAGGGCGATTGCCATCCAAATGCTATTAGAAGCAGGCAGGAAAATACTTAATGCTAATAATCCCGCAAAAGTACATGTGTAAGTGACTAAATCTTTACGGCTAGGACGATCTAAAGACTCGGACAGCCATCGCAACTTAGCAGGAGATGCCACGGGTTGGAGTATGCTTGGAGATGTCGTAATATTTTTTTCGGGAAACCTAATCCGATCTGGAACCTTAATTTTACCCTCCTGTCTAGCCTTAAGCCGATCCATAAGTATGGCATCATAGGCAGCTTCAACTAATTCTTGGGCGGGAGTATCTCCATCTAGCTCCACAATTAGGCGATCGCGCGCATCCTTAATTTCCTCGAAAGAGGCATCTTCTGTGACTCCTAGTTTTTTGTAGGGAGTAAAGTCAGTCATTTTAATTAGCTTTTGGCTACTTAAGTTAGTGTATTAGGCATATATTAACCCATTCCTATCAAAGATAAGATTAATTAAATCTCAAGATGCTAAGGTTTGATTTTGGCTAGGTTCAGAACTAATTAAAGGCGATCGCATACATAAATAACTCAATACCCCAAACAGAGGAACTACCGACACTAGCATATACGTTTGATTATTTTCCATCCCTCGGCGCTGCATATCATCACTCAACAGCCACGGAAATAGTAAACATAGCAAGCAAAAATCTAAGCTCATCACATGGATAAAGCGATTAGTTTGAAATTGGTGAATAAAGTCAATCCAGTCACCTTTCCATACTCCATAGGCAACTAAATACGCTGCTGCGATCGCCAGCAAAATTCCTGTCAATTTAGAGTCAAATACCTTAATAAGCCAGTTCTGCTTACCAATAAAAGTTGGATTGGGCTTTCTCAAGGCAAGGTAAGGGAGTAAACCAAATGCTCCAATAAAAAAGGATAAAATCACAAATATCCACGCTGGAATTTTCTGCCCCCGCCCATCAGCAAATAAAAGACAGGCATAGATACCAGGGATAACTCCCATGATATTAAAAAGCGCAACTATAGCAGGGTTAATTCCTTCAATATGTCCAGCGATTAAATTTTGAATTAAAGTGTTTGTCTCAGGCTGATCGGTTGGTGCGTAGAGAAAAGCATAGGTACCGAAGGCTACCCAAATTAACCCAAAAACTATTCTTTTCACCATATAAATGCGGCTTAGGGAGTACATCTGTTGGTATGTTAGCATCAAGAGCCAAACATCGCTAAAATAGTGATATGATTTCGATGCGGGCATATAGCTCAGTGGATAGAGCACCAGGTTCCGGTCCTGGGTGTCGGGGGTTCGAGTCCCTCTATGCTCATAGTAATTACATCCTTAAAGATTAGAGATAAAGGTTATCTAGATTTTTTCTTTATTATCTAGCCCATTTTGCTAATTCAATTAAGAGTCTTACTAGGGCGATCGCTATACTAATTACTGAAGCAGCTGATATTACCCCATTTCACTACACCCCAAGTTCAATCTTCCCATTTTTGCATTGACCTAGTTTCTTAGACAAGTAGTGAAGCTAAGTTTCTAAAATGCCCTAATTGCTTTCCAAATTTATCTGATTGAGCAATTTCTATCTATCTCAGGTGTGATTTTGGACTAAAAACGTAGGAAGTCAAATCAGCTAACTTTAATAATTTTTGTCATAAATTTGATAAGTATATAATAAAGTTAAAATCTGATAACTATATGAATTTGCTGGTTGAAGTAGTTAAGTAAAATTTAGCATCAGTCACTCCTATATTTAGAATGTTTGCGGTGTTTATAATAGTTATTTCTAAGTTCGGGAAAAATTAACTTCGCTCATGCTTCAGAGTCAATAGTACCTAATGGCTTAAGCTGAATATGTTTGCGTCCTAACCTAATTTCTAATTCATCGCCAGGATTTAAACCCATTTGTGAAGTATAGGCTGAGCCAATTAATAAATTCCCATTTTTTTGAACGCTAACTCTATAACTTGCACTTCTGCCACCTTTGGTAGAACCTTTGGTATCAAGCTTAATGTTAGCTGCTTCCATTAGAGCATTTAAAAACTTCATGGAATTTATGCGATCCTTACCTGTTTTGGTTACGGTAGAATAACCACAGGCTTTAGCTTTCTCTTCCTTAGATAAATGTTCTAGTTCTTTAACTTTTTGGAGTAATGCTTCACCTTCTAACATTACAGGTTGCTTAATTTTTGCCATTGATTCTAATGATTTAAAACACAATTAATCCTAACATTCTAGTATCTAAGATAACTCGTATTTTCGTCAAATCTTTTCTTAATTAGTAATTATTTTGCAATATTAATCCCAACAAATTCCCAACAAATTTATGGTGCAGTCTGCTGATATTAAACAAAAGGCTTATGAAATTGGATTTGATCTGGTAGGAATAGCGATCGCTGATTTAGAAAGTTACCCTGAAGCTGACAGATTGAAAAGTTGGTTGGCATTGGGTTATCACGCTGATATGGCATGGATGGAAAATCCTAAACGTCTGAATATTAAAGAACTTATGCCTTCGGTAGAGTCCGTAATTTGCGTGGGATTAAATTATTACACCTCAAATACTCACTCAAATATTCACGTTGATGATCCTGCCATTGCTAAGATTTCTCGGTATGGGTGGGGACGGGATTATCACCGTATATTAGGTAAAAAACTAAAAATTCTCAGCCATTGGCTACAGTCGCAAGGTGAGGATATTGAAACTCGGTATTACGTTGATACTGCTCCGATCGCTGAAAAAGCATGGGCGCAAAGGGCAGGAATTGGCTGGATTGGGAAACATAGTAATTTAATTAGCCGAGGGTATGGCTCATGGATATTTTTAGGGGAGATTTTAACCAACATAGAATTAGAACCAGATCAACCCCATACCGAACACTGTGGTACCTGTACCCGTTGTCTTGATGCTTGTCCAACGGGGGCGATCGCTCAGCCATTTGTAGTAGATGCTAATCGTTGTATTGCATATCACACCATTGAAAACAAGTCCGAGGCATTACCTGAAAATATAAACCTTAATAACTGGGTGGCGGGTTGTGATATTTGCCAAGATGTCTGCCCTTGGAATCATCGCTTTGCTCAAGAGACTAAAGTTCAAGAATTTCAGCCCTATCCCCAGAATACTGTCCCAAATTTAGCTGACTTAGCCAAAATTACTGATCAAGAATGGGATAAAAACTTTACAGGTTCTGCCTTACGTCGGATTAAACCTGATCGCCTGCGTCGAAATGCTAAAGCGGCAATGACTGCTTTTATGGCAAAATTAGAGTAGTTTTGTTCAATCAAATTTCTTACAAATTTCACTTATAAATTCCTTAGATATGGCTCTCAAAGTTTTAATTCCCACTCCCCTGCAACAGTTAACCAATAATCAAGCCGTAGTTGAGTGCGAAGGTAGTAATGTCACCGAAATGCTAAATTCCCTAGAAAGTAACTGCCCGGGGATTAAGGCTCGTATTTGTGATGAAGCGGGAAACCTGCGCCGATTTGTTAATTTCTATGTTAACAGTGAAGATATTCGCTTCTTAGATGGTGCTAATACAGTGCTGAATGATGGAGATGAGGTTAGTATTATTCCTGCGATCGCTGGCGGCTAACTATTAATTCAGTAATTTAAGTATTAAATACCGAATCTAGGAGCCATTGCAAAGACTCTTTGGGGAAGTCCGAAGGTGGTTTATTTGTGGTTCCCCATTTTACAAACCACTTACCTATGCCACCAATAAATACCGAGATTTGGTTAAATACTTCTTGGGGTGAAATTTTTAAGCCCATTTGTAAGCCAAAAACAATCAAAGTCACAATCAGGGCGGTTTGGAAGGAAGTTTTGAGAATACTCAGCAACCCCCACATCAAAAAGAAAGAAACAGCAAGGGCTCCAATAATTAGCGGCAGATTCATGGGTGATCACCTAGGATAGGTTTAGGGTGAATTATATTGACTTTTAATTTTATTTTAATTTACCTTCAGAGTTCTCACCATAATCAACATGATTTGTGAAATGAACTAAGGCATTACTGAGCGGATTGTGAATATTTAAGCAGAATATTAAAATGTTGCCACGGGATTTATTAACTGGATTAGAACACCGAGAAGTTATCAGCCGACTCTTAGATTTAGGCGATCAGGCGTTGCAAACATGGGAAGTGGTATGTAGTGATTTTCTGTCTCCGTCAGAGCTAATTGAGGCACAACAGGTATTTAAGAAATTTACTGAAGTTAAGTTCGTAATCTACGGTGGCTATGCCCAAGCGGAAAGATGTCGGATGGCGATCGCCCACATAGATTTACCCCTAGAACCAGAGATGGTTAATTTAGCAGCTATAGATATTAGTGGTAATTTTTTATTTGATCCCGCTAGCCATCGAGACTTTTTAGGAGCAATTTTAGGTACAGGTATTGAACGTCAAAAAGTTGGAGATTTGATTTTACTGGGAGAAAAAGGAGCGCAGGTGATCGTGGTACCAGAGTTGGTGGAATATTTAAGCGTAAGTCTCAACCAAGTTCGCACTGTCCCTGTTAAAGTTCGCAGTATTGAACTAGCAAATTTAAAAATTAGACCACCCCAAACTAAAGAAATTGCTACGGTTGAAGCCTCTTTGCGTTTGGATGCGATCGCTTCGGCGGGATTTGGCATGTCTAGGAGTAAGATGGTCGATTTTATTGATGGTGATGATGTGCGGGTTAATTGGAAAAGTGTAACCCAGCCTAGTTATCAGCTTAAATCCGGTGATCTTGTAGCGGTAAGTGGTAAAGGACGATTGGCAGTCGGGGAAATTACCGTTACGAAAAAGAATCGCTACCGTGTGTTGCTTACTAGATTTCTTTAAGGAGCCGTCTTAGGATATTCATTAGATACGCATTGCTACAAATTTTTATTAAATCTTGATCGCCTGTGTCCAAACCTATAGATAATTATCACTGGGGATCACTTTAGGAACTTATATGTTTGTCAATTTAGAAAAGTTAAGTGTGGAAACTGATGGCAGATATGCTAGTGATGATGAATTAGAGTTTATTAACACTTACATCAAGTCCTTTAGCCTGCGTAAGCAAGTCTATCAAAAACTAAAATCCCTTGAAGCCAAGATTGTCGAGCAAGTCTATACAAAACTGCGATCGCTCGATCCCAAGCTTTTGCAAAATGGGGCTGAGGATGTATCGGACAAATGGAAACGGGATACCTTAAGAGTATTACGATATGTGGCTTTAACTGTTTTGATTGATGATGACGATAACCTCAAGAATCAGTTTTTAATTTGGTTTCAAACAATTATGCAAGCCTTTAATGCTGAGCGTAGCTGTGATGCCACCTATAATATTATGCAGCAGGTGGTCAAGCAGCTTTTAGAACCGCAGGAAGTCGCTTTAGTGAGCCCAGTGCTAGAGTTAAATCGTAATTTACTCGGTAAAAAGTAATTCTTGATCAGTATGACAACTGAAAATTCCTCTTCAGAATTTCTCATGAATATTGAGGCTGTACAGAAGGCTTTGGGGAGATCGCGTCCTTCCCTATATCGTTATGCCAATACGGATGTGGAAGAAATTAATTTACCCTATGATCCCAAAAAGTTAAATCCTGAACTGCGCCAAAATCGCAATGAGCCTTTGTTGTTTCACCCAACGGAAGTATCTCGGTTCGCTAGGGATGTCTTAAAAATTCAACAGGTCACGATTCAAGTGCAAGAGTCTCCCGTAAATACAACTAATCAGATTTTGCAGCAGATTTTAACTGAACTCCAAGCCATTCATGCCCATTTGAAAAACCAGTAAATGATTCTGGTTACTATCTTAGTTTTAGCAGCTTTTATAGACTATGTAATTGGTGATCCTGTTAATTTTCTCCATCCTGTGCAGGTTATGGGATGGGCGATCGCAGGGTTTACCAACTGTGTAGTTTTCACAGATACCAACAAAAATACTAAAATCCCTAAATTTTCACCTGTGGTCATGAAGCTATGGGGCATAGTTCTAGGCTTTAGCCTCATTGCCATAAGTGGCGGGATCACTTGGTTAATAATTAGCTTTTTTACCTATCTGGATTTAAGGCTAGGCATAGTAGTTTCCAGTATTCTCCTCGCTAGTTGTTGGGCTGGGAAAAGTTTAAGAAATGCGGCAGAAGATGTATTAAATGCGCTGAAGCAAGAATCTGATAATCTAATCAAGGCACGCCAGCGATTAAGTCAATATGTGGGCAGGGATACTGAGAACTTAACAGAGCCAGAAATTTTACGCGCAGTATTAGAAACTATTACCGAAAATGCTGTTGATGGAGTTACCGCCCCATTATTTTATGCTTTGCTAGGGTTTACTTTATTTTTAACTCCCAGTGTAGGTGTAGCGATCGCTATGGCATACAAAGCTGCTAGTACCTTGGACTCTATGGTGGGCTACCGTTATCCTCCCTATGCAGACTTAGGTTGGTTCAGTGCTAAAACCGAAGATGTTTTAACTTGGCTTCCCTGCCGCTTAACAGTAATAACTTTGGGCTTAATTTCAGGTAAACCTTTAGCAGTATGGCGTATTTGTCAACGGGATGCGATCGCCGATCCAAGTCCTAATTCTGGTTGGAGTGAGTGCATTTATGCGGCAATTTTGGGCGTTCAAGTCGGGGGAGCTAATCAGTATCGGGGAGAAATTAAATACAAACCCTCACTTGGAGATGATATTGATCCGATTACGCCTAAAACTATTTACCAAGCTTTGCATCTAACTCGAATTTGTTGTTTGCTATGGTTAGGTTTGGGAATTACTGCGATCAGCATTTGTTCATTCATAAAAACTTAGATCAACAACTTAGATCAATGTTAGAGATTCGGATTATCTTGGTGGAGCCATCGGGAGCATTAAATGTGGGTTCGATCGCTAGAGTCATGAAAAATATGGGACTATCGGAATTATGGCTGGTAAATCCAAAGTTTGATCTGACCAGCGATCGTTATGCCAAAGCCGCCCAAGATATGGCAGTTCATGCCCAAGATATTCTCGATAGTGCCAAAGTTGTTGATGATTTACCCCAAGCTTTAGGTGGTTGTCAAAGGGCGATCGCCACGACGGGACGCACAGAAATTACTACCGAAAGCCCTGAAGTTGGGATCAGGTGGCTCCTAGGAATTGAGTCTGGAGTTGATTTTGAGTATTTACCTAATATGGAAATAGGAGCGATCGTGTTTGGGCGGGAAGACCGAGGTTTAACAAATGCTGAGATTGCCTACTGCCAAAAGGTGATCCAAATTCCCGTATCGCCAATTTACCCATCAATCAACCTTGCCCAAGCAGTAGCAATCTGTTGTTATCAGCTTCAGATTTTATTACCTCCAGTAAATTCTGCTTCTCAAAATCTAAAAAATAAAGAAAATACAGATTCCGAATCAGCGATCGCCTGCCTAGAACACTTAGAGGCATATTATCAAGACTTAGAAGCGGTTTTATTAAAAATTGGCTATCTTTTTCCTCACACATCCTTTAGTCGCATGCAAAAATTACGACATTTATTTAATAAAGCAAATCTGACAAAACCTGAAATTGATATGTTACGTGGCATTATCCGTCAAATTAATTGGGCAGCACAAGAGAAATAATTTGAATAATGATTTGAATTTTTACAAAATTTAGTTACTATATTTGTCACAAGGTGTGAGTAAACAAAAATTTGTGGCAACAGATCGACCAACGCGACTAAGTTCTAAACGTTCTACTTCAGAACCGCAACCATCAACCACCCCAACTACAGTAACGGGGAGAAGAAGAACTATGGTCAAAAAAGCACCTAAAAAATCTGTATTTTTACCATTCTTCGGCATATTCCTCCAGTTAGTAATTATTGGCATCGGCATAAGTGTAATAACTGGTACATCCATTGCCTTTTTTCGCCCTGAACCTGTGGTGGTTGCTCCCCCCGAAACTACCCCGACTGATACGCCTAAGACAACTCCAACTACCTCACCTCTCCCTGAACCTGCTACCAAAACTGAATTAACCGAATTAACCACCAAAATTAATGCCCTGACTAAATCCCAGCCAGACATTACTGTGGAGACCTACTTAACTGACCTTGATAGCGGGGGGTATGTCAATATTAAAGGTAGTGAGGCGATCGCTTCCGCCAGTATGATTAAAATTCCAGTATTAGTCGCATTTTTGCAGGATGTTGATGCTGGTAAAGCCCGCTTAGATGAGCAGTTAGTGCTAAGTAAAGATGTGATTGTCGGTGAATCGGGAGGTTTGCAGTACGAACCCGTTGGCACTAAAATATCTGCCCTTGAAACTATAACCTTGATGATCATCATCAGTGATAATACTGCTACTAATATGATTATTAAGCGCATCGGTGGCATAGAGGAGGCAAATCAAAGATTTTTAAGTTGGGACTTAACTTCTACGGTCATTCGTAATCCCCTCCCTGATTTAACTGGGACGAATACCACCAGCCCAGAGGACTTAGTTAACCTTTTATCAATGGTGGAACAGGGTAAAATCCTCTCTCCGCGCAGCCGCGATCGCCTGATGGATATTATGCACCGTACTAAAACTAATACCCTTCTGCCCCAAGGTATTCCCCCTGATGCTCGAATTGCTCACAAAACCGGTGATATTAAATCCGTAGTTGGTGATGCCGGAATTATCGATATGCCAAATGGGAAAAGATATATTATTTCCGCGATCGCTAAACGACCTAGTAACGATCAAAGGGCAAATGAACTAATTCGGCAAATTTCCCGAACGGTTTATACGCACCTGCAAGATATGCCTAAGCCGAAACCAGTTGCCAATTAATCACAGGTTAATTAGGATATTCATTTAGAATCATAATTTTAGGGATGTAATTCCTTGAGTTATGATTTGATGTGATTTGATAATTTTTTTAGGGTTTTGATAAACTCTTTAGAGTGAAATATGTCGCTGTTTGACTGGTTTGCCGATCGCCGTAAATCTCCTACTCCTGAATTGCCGTATGATCCTCCCTATCAAGAGCGGGATATACCCGATGGGCTATGGTACAAGTGCGAATCCTGCGATGCCTTAACCTATATTAAAGATTTGCAGACCAACTATATGGTTTGTCCCGAATGCCAACACCATGTGCAAGTTACTTCTGCCCAAAGAATTAGTCAGCTAATTGATCCAAATACTTGGGTTGAAATCAATGAGCACCTACGTTCCTGTGATCCCTTGGAGTTTCGCGATCGCAAAGCATACAAAGATCGATTAATTGAAACCGAGAAAAGCACTGGTCTTGGGGATGGAATTGTAACTGGATTTGGCAAATTAGAAGGCATACCTGTGGGACTAGGGGTCATGGACTTTCGGTTTATGGCAGGCAGTATGGGATCGGTGGTAGGGGAAAAAATTACTAGACTAATTGAAGCCTCAACCCAACAGCAAGTTCCAGTTATCCTTGTCTGTGCTTCTGGAGGCGCAAGAATGCAGGAGGGAATTTTAAGCTTAATGCAAATGGCAAAGACCTCAGCTGCCCTCGATCGCCATCGCCAGTCTAAATTACTTTACATCCCTATTCTGACCTATCCCACTACAGGCGGAGTTACCGCTAGTTTTGCCATGCTCGGAGATATTATCCTAGCTGAACCGAAGGCACTGATTGGCTTTACGGGCAGGAGGGTAATTGAGCAAACCCTCAAACAAAAAATCCCCGATGACTTTCAAACTGCCGAGTACCTCCTTGCTCATGGGCAAGTTGATGCAGTGATTCCCCGTAAGCAGCTTAAGTCCACCTTAGCTATGATCATCGGTATCCATCGCAGCGTTCCCAAGTCAGTTGTGCCTCCTCTTCCTGCCAATACCAAGCTAGAGAAGCTGGAAACAAGGGCAGATTAAGAACTTTTCTGGGACTTTCCGTTGCTAGGGCGATCGCTTCTTGGGGAGAGCAAATTCCCCATATGACCAGATTCTGCACACAATCAAACAGCGAAAGAGTTGTCCCAGATAGAGTTCCATCGGGCAATCGTGCCGTAAAATCTTTGATCTCAATGGTGCGATCGTCCCACGGATAAATCCCATCGGGTAAGCCTAAAGGGGCAAGGGCATCACTGACTAAAACAATTTCTTTGCCCTTCAGTCGCCATAATATCTCAACCATTTGGGGATGGACATGGACCCCATCGGCAATTAAACCACAGTAAACCCTCGGATTTAAAATCGCTGCCCCCAATAACCCCGGCTCTCGATGATGCAAAGGTGGCATGGCATTAAAGGCATGGGTCACCATAGTTGCACCCAGATTAAAAGCAGATTGAGCCTGCCTAGATGTAGCTGTGGAATGTCCGAGGCTGACAATAATCCCCCGTTCGACTAAAAAGGGAATAACAGTATTCGTGACATCTAGCTCTGGGGCAAGGGTGATCAGCTTAATAATTTCTAAGTGATCGCCAACTAATTGTTTGAGTGAATCTATGGTTAAAGGTTTAAGATACTCTCTAGGATGCGCTCCACGGCGATCGGGATGGAAAAAAGCACATTCTAAATGCACTCCTAAAATTTGGGCTGAGTTGGGAGCATTTTTAAGCTGGGCGATCGCTTGATGAATCGCTGCCAAAGAACTCAAAATTTTTTCAGGGGCATTAGTAACTAAAGTTGGTAAAAATCCGTCAATGCCACAATTCCATAGATATTCGCAAACTTTAGCCAAAGATGCACTATTCTCGCTATTTAATTCATTAAAGGCTATGCCCAAAGCCCCATTAATCTGTAAATCGATCCCACCACTGGAATAGCAAATAAATTTAGGCGATCGCCGCATATACAAATAATAAAAACAATAATAAAAAAACCTATGCCAATGACACAGGAATTAGGATGAAATTAGAATAACAAGTTTTTTAAAGTTTAGTTGTCTCTAAAAATTAACCGAAAAAATTAAGTGTAAACATTCAAGCTAAAAAAGTTTTAAAATCTAAGACAACTGATCAAACCGCCTATAACAATTTTCCGCATCATAAATGTGACATTCAGAACTAATACGATCCATTAGCTTCCAGTTAAATGTGGTTTCATATAGATAATCACCCCAGTTTTGTTTCAGAGATTCATGTGCCATTCTCAAATTATAGGAAGGAATACCCGTAGAAATGTGGTGAGGAATATGGACATTAATGTGATGACACAATAGCTCTACCCAAGCAGGATATTCACAATGGACTGTACCTGTAAGCTGATCTTGGGCGGCATTCCATGCTTCCTTAGTCTTAAAAGGAATATCTGGCATAGTATGATGCACAATCGTAAATGTACTCATCCAAAAGTGATAAACCAACCAAGGCATTAGGAAAAAATTAACCCAGCCGAAGATACCACCCGCCAAAATCATTAACGGGAAAGCGATCGCTGCGTAGGCAATTACTAAACCTGCCGAGAATATCACTTCTTTTCTTTGCTTCTCAGGATAGAGGCTAGGGTTAAAGTGCAGATTTGCCCAGTGAATTATGGAACCTAACCACCAAAACTTACCTCGAATCAAGCGATAAGCAGTACGTTCATAAGGCTTAACTTCCTTATATAACTCCTCAGTAAAGGGATACCAAGCATTATCTTCATCCATTTTATTGGTGTGTAAATGGTGATGATCATGTTTTAATCGCCAAGGGTGAAATGGGAAGATCAAAGGCAAAAACACAATATGCCCCACCAAGTTATTGATCCAGTTGCGATTAGAAAAAGAACGGTGACCGCAGTCGTGACCAATTACAAAAAAACCTGTAAGAGCGGTGCCAGTATAAATCCAAGCGAAGGGCAATAGGTACCAAGGAGATAGGGCGATACTGACATAACCTAAGGCTACTGCAATAACGCTGAATAGTAAGCCAGACCAAGCTTTAAGGGGATTCTTGGTAAAGCATTCGGGCGGTAAGGTTTTAATAATTGATCGGAGTGTGGTGTCTGGCGGAAGAGTTTTGGGCGCAGATGATACTTGCGGTTGGGATACCGTAACCATTATTTTTTACTCCCAGTTTGGCTTAAGCGGCTAAGGTTTTGTAACTGTCCTAGTAGCGTGTCAATATCAAACTCTAATTCTAAAAGTTCTGCTTGCATCCGCACCTGATTAAAGTTAACTGTGGATGACTTGGAACTAAGAATGGAACTGGGAAGCGGCTGAGATTTAGCTTCTTTTGAGAAATCAATTTCTTTACTCATGCTAACTATTAGTTTTGAAACTAGTTGTGGAACCGCAGAGTATTGTACCCTAATTTATATTGAGATTTGTTAACAAATTACATTTCTTATGTGGGATCAAAAAAAGTTTGACTTGCAAGATTACAAAATTAAGTAGCCCAAGATTAAGTAAAAATGGATACCTAAAATCTGAGTGGGTATGATATTTTGCCCTTGGATTCATTCATAATTTTAGTTACTGATGACCGTTAATTCTCCAATAACTGAAAAGCGATCGCCCTTAGGTAAGATCGGTATAGAGTTAGGAATAGTTTTAGTTATTGCTTTACTCCTAATATTTGTAATTCCTTGGGTACTAGAAGCAACAGGGCAAGGATTTCGAGTCAGTCTTTTAGGTCGGTTTCTGGCATTAGCGATCGCTGCCTTGGGCATTGATTTAATCTGGGGATTCACGGGCATTCTGAGCCTTGGGCATGGAGTATTTTTCGCCCTTGGTGGTTATGCCTTTGCCATGTACTTAAAGCTGCAAATCCCAGCGTCAGCCACTAGCAAGCTTCCCGAGTTTATGGGCTTGTATGGTGTCACTGAGTTACCACTAATTTGGCAACCTTTTAACTCCTTCCCATTTACGCTCCTAGCGATTATTTTAATTCCCGGAATTACGGCGGCAGTGTTGGGATACTTGGTATTTAGAAACCGAATTCGTGGGGTTTATTTCTCGATTTTGACCCAAGCGACTACGATTATCTTTTTTAATTTCTTTAACGGGCAGCAAAAGCTAATCAATGGCACCAACGGATTAACAGACTTTCAGACAATTTTTGGGGCTACGGTGCGATCGCCTGAAACCCAAAGAGCATTTTACATAATTACAGTTATCATGTTAATCGGTGCCTATTATTTGTGTCGATGGCTTGCCAGTGGAAGGTTTGGCAGATTATTAGTCACAATTCGAGATGATGAAAACCGCCTGAGATTTTCAGGTTACAATCCCACGGGATTTAAGGTGATGGTATTTGCGATTTCCGCAGCTTTAGCAGGTATTGCTGGGGCTTTATTTACCCCCCAAACAGGTATTATCTCCCCAAGGCAAATGGATATTGGCTTTTCCATTGAGATGGTGATTTGGGTGGCAGTTGGTGGGAGAGGCAGCCTAATTGGTGCCGTACTTGGGACTTTAGTTGTGAACTTTGCCAAAAGTTTATTGAGTGAACAATTTCCTGAAGTCTGGCTATTCTTCCAAGGTGCATTATTTTTAATTGTGGTGATGGTTCTCCCCAATGGCTTAGTTGGGTGGTTACGCACCGAAGGCTATGAGCTTTGGCAGAAAATCCAAGGAAACCGTGAAATTGCTACTTATCCCAGTTTAGAAGAAGACCCAGAGGTACAGTATGAACGAAAAAATCTTGGAGATTGAGGATTTAACTGTCAGTTTTGATGGTTTTAAGGCTTTGAATAATCTCAATTTCTCGATGGATAAGGGTGAATTACGGGTAGTAATCGGACCTAACGGTGCGGGAAAAACCACATTTTTAGATGTAATTACTAGCAAAGTTAAGCCCACGACTGGACAGGTAAGATTTAAGGGGCGCAACGTGCGATCGCTTGCCGAGTATCAAGTGGCACAACTAGGCGTAGGACGAAAGTTTCAGACTCCTAGGGTCTATTTAAACCTAACCGTTACCGAAAACCTATTTCTTTCTTGCAGCCGAGATAAATCCGTATTTGGTATTTTATTTGGACAGCCCACCGTCAAAGAAAAACATACCGTGGAGGAATTGCTATATACCACAGGTCTAATTGCTAAAGCTGACCTCAAAGCTGATTTACTCTCCCACGGGGAAAAGCAATGGCTAGAAATCGGAATGTTAGTGGCACAGTCTCCCGATTTATTATTGGTGGATGAGCCGGTGGCGGGGCTGACTGACGAGGAAACCGAGCTCACAGGAGAATTATTAATCTCCCTTGCCGAGTCCCACTCCATTATTGTGATTGAACATGATATGGAATTTGTGCGCCAGATCGCCCGTAAGGTCACAGTGCTACATCAAGGCTCAGTGCTATGCGAAGGGACTATGGATGAGGTGCAAAATGATCCACAGGTTATAGAAGTTTATCTTGGTAATCAAGAAGATTAGAGAAAAAAAGTAAGTAGGAAAATCCCATGTTGCAAATATCAGGTCTAAATGTTTACTACGGCGAAAGTCATATCCTCCGTTCCGTGGATTTACATGTTGAATCTGGGCAAATGGTGTGCTTAATCGGAAGAAATGGCGTGGGCAAGACTACACTTCTCAAAACACTGATGGGCTTAATTAAACCCCGTGGTGGCTATATCAACTTTGATGGTAAGGCGATCGCTAATAAAACTTCAGATCAACGGGCAAGAATGGGAATTGGCTATGTTCCCCAAGGTCGGGAAGTAATTCCTCGGTTAACGGTAAAAGAGAATTTAATCTTAGGGTTAGAGGCATTGACTGATCGCCAGAAAACCAAACCTAGCAAAGACATACCTGAAGAAATTTTTGAACTATTCCCCGTACTTAAAACTATGCTATCTCGGTTGGGAGGCGATTTAAGTGGAGGACAACAACAACAACTGGCGATCGCCCGAGCGTTAATGGGGAAACCGAAGTTATTAGTTTTAGATGAACCCACCGAAGGAATTCAACCCTCAATTATTTTAGAAATAGAAGCTGCCGTGCGGAAGATAGTTGCCACAACTGGTTTATCCGTATTATTAGTGGAGCAGCACTTACATTTTGTTAAACAAGCAGATCGTTACTATGCTATGCAAAAAGGGAGCATTGTTTCATCGGGAGCTACTTCTGAATTAAGTAATGATGTTATTCAGCAATTCCTAGCGGTATAAATAGCTTGAACTAGATTTAAGGTTGGATCAATAGCTTTGTTGTGATTAAATCTAAGTCTATACTTATTTCTAGGTCTATAAATGTTAAAAATACGAAGTCTAATAACTTCAAACCCACTGGGATTTTTATTATCTTTAGCATTTTGTTTGAGAATATATAGTATCCAATCACCAATTTTGGGTGTCCATGCTTGGAGGCAAGCTGATACTGCGGCGATGGCACGCAATTTTTATGAAAATGGATATAACTTTTTGTATCCACAAATTGACTGGGGTGGCAATCTAGCAGGTTATTGTCAAACAGAATTTCCAATTTATTCATTTTTCATTGCCATACTTTATAAATTTTTTGGTGTTCATGAAAGTATAGGTAGGCTTGCGTCGATTATCTTTTCCTTAATTGCAATTTATTTCTTCTATAAACTTTGCTTAGAGATTACTGAAGATAAAAAGCTATCATTCTGGTCATGCTTTTTCTACATAATTATTCCAACTAATATTTATTACAGTAGAACATTTCAGCCTGAGTCATTAGTATTAATGTGTGCTATTTCAGGAACTTACTTCTTTTATAAATGGATAAAAAATGATCAAAAAAAATATCTCTTTACATCATCTTTATTAATATGCTTGGCATGTCTTATTAAAGTAGTTCCCGCTTTTTATCTTTCTCTGCCGCTTATATACTTGGCTTGGCAAAAATTTAAATCTAAAATGTTCTCAAATCTCAATCTTTATCTTTATACTTTCATCATAATTATTCCCACACTAGCTTGGTACTTTCATTCTTATCAAATTGCTAATGAGTATGGCTTAAGCTTTGGGTTTGGCTCTGAAAGATTTGGCTGGAATTTCAAGCGACTAGGAATAATGTTTGAACAAATTATCTACTTTATAGCAGTTCGCCATCTTCTAGTTATCGGATTTATCGCTATGATATTTGGCATATTTTGTAAAAGGGAAAAGAAGGAAGAAATATTTTTTGACTTGTTATTTATATCAAATATTTTATATATTCTTGTGTTTGGAAATTTAAACTCTTTTCATGAATATTATCAATTACCACTACTTATTCCTACTTCAATATATATAGGTAAAGCCTTTACAAGAGTTAGCTACCCTAAGCAAATAATTAATATACTTCTGATAATTTTTCTAATGGCTGGCTCATTATTTTATTCAGTGGAATATATAACTAAAGAAAATCCTAGCAATTCAGAATTATTTGAACTAGCACAGATTATTAAGCAAACTGTTCCTAAGAATTCTTTGATAGTAGTGACAACTGGTAATGATCCGACAATTCTCTACCTATCGGAAAGAAAAGGATGGATTCCTACACCTGATCAGATCAATCCAGCTTATTTATTAGATCGAGCTAAGGATGGAGCTAAATATTTGGCTGGCGGATACAATTTTGTACAAACCTATCAATTAGCTATGGCAGAAAAAGATAAGAAAATAATTAAAGAAATTGTCTCCAAATCATCATCCCAGCTATTAAATAGTGAGAAATTCTTTTTAGTAAAATTGTAGTAAGTAGCTAGGTTTAATTAAACATAAAACGCTCCACTAGATATCCACTGCTGGAATTGCCCGTTCTATCAGGTCGGTGTTACCTTTGATGAAGTTGAATATGTTGTAATTGCCGACGATAACTCCGTTCTGATATTTGACTATACCGACTGGGCTTGTGAAGTTTACTTTTCCTTACAAGACCAATATTGTCAAAAACAATGTTATAGAAAAATACTGTAGTCTAATAGTCGTAGGGATTTTTCGGTTCTGCGATCGCCGTGATGGTTGTAGGCTGAATAGTTAGCTGTCGTCTGCCATTAAGGTTTTCTGTAACCATGGTTCCTGAAATATCAAACCAACGGTCGACGGGATAATTACTCCTATTTTGATTAAGTTTAACGGGCAAGCTGACGGGATAAACATCGGCAGCACAACAGGTAATCACAAACCGAGAGATCAACATATATTGATCGGGTAAATCGGGAGGATGCACGGCAAAACCAGTAACTTTAACCTTTTGTCCAGTATAAGCATCAGGTTCAGGATAAACATTTAAGGTTCTAATCCATTCAATTAGCGATCGCTCTTCAGGTCGATTACTGGCGCGAAAGGATTGCTGTACTGTACGAATAGCACCTAACTGATCACCAACCCCTCTGTGCATCGCTGCGTCACTGGCAAAGGGTTTTGGGGTAATGACTAGTCCAATAATTGCTGCTGCTAATAGTAATCCGCTACTTAACCGACTAGGTAATAGGTTTGAGTGTTGCATTTGGCTAAATTTCTGTTTAGCTTGAGCAATTGATTGTGAACTTTTGAGTAACTCCCATGTTTTGTAGCTACTTAGTCCTAGTAATACAATGCCTGCGCCTATAGTTAAGCCTATATAGTTGGGATGAATTAATAAATAAAGTTGCCCAAATAGCCAAAGCTTGATTAGTAGAATTCCCCATGCGGCGATCGCAACTAATCCCAATCCCATTGAAGACTTAAACATAGATTCTGAAAGCTTCTGATGCCATAGGAATTACTCAAACCTCGATCATTTCTGCCAGTTTACCCCGTTTTGCTTCTTGCCTTATCGTATTCACAGTGATGCCATAAGCCTTGCAATAGTTCATAATTTCAAAAATCCAATCGGGTAAGACGATGCCACCCTGTTCTGCATTCATGGGATCGTACAAATTGCCATCACCAGCAAGGATACCTTGAACTGTCTTAATAATTGATGCTTGAGGGGACATAAATTAATCTTCCATTCATAAATATAAATTTCGTAATTGCTGCGCCACAGTTAAAGATTGCTCCAAACTTCTCCAGTTTTTTGCTTCAATTTGGTGGATTAAATCAGCTAAAACCCTTTGATATGCTTTTAAGCTATCTAATAAAGCTACTTGGTTATATTCCGCAATTAAACTTCCCAACTGCGGATTTCCTCCCCCCACTCGGCTAGTATCCCGAAATCCTGAACTTGCCAAATGTTGTGCCAGTTGAGCGATCGCTTGATTTGACTCTTGATCACAAGCCAAAATTAAACCCGCACTAATTAAAATTGGTAAATGACTAATCCACGCTACCGACCGATCATGCGCCTCTGGATCACATTCATACATTACTGCCCCCACTGACTGCCAAAGCGATCGTAATATTTTTAGTGCTTCTTGATCGGTGGTTTGATTTGGCGTTAAAACGCAGGGACGACCTTGAAATAAGTTCTTTTGAGCCGCACTAATACCACTAAAAGCAGTACCTGCCATAGGGTGTCCGCCGATAAATCTGGGATGCAGGGTTTGAGCTTGATCGATAACTGCCGACTTAACAGAACCCACATCGGTAATAATGACTGAGGATTTTAGCTGAGGAGCGATCGCCGCAATAGTTTTAATAATGCTATCAATAGGTGTACATACAAAAATAACCTCGGTCTGATCGAGGCTTTTAATTTCAGTTAAATTTACACCAGCCTCATCAACTGCTCCTACGGACTTGGCTTCTTCACAGGTAGATTGACTGCGGCTTAGACCCCAAACGTAATGACCATGCGATCGTAAATCTAAGCCCAAAGAACCACCAATTAGACCTAAGCCAATGATGCCAATCTGCATTCTGTGAATTTTTGATTGAGTTTATTAATTTAAGATTGATTCAAGTAACCTTAGAGTTTGTTTAAGTCTAGCCCTGCTTCCTTGGCAAAAGCTGATAAACCTTTCTTTTGCAGGGTCTTAATTGCTTTAGTAGAGATGGATAAAGTAACAAATCGCTTGCCTTCAGCCCACCAAATTCTTTTATTTTGTAAATTAACGTGTTGCAGACGCTTGTGCATCTTATGGGAAAAAGAGATAGAAATGCCGTTATTGGCTTTCTTTCCAGTAAGTTGGCATTGACGCATGATCAGACTATTCCTAGATTTTTAGTGCAGTTGATAATTATACAGGCTTTTCGCCATTGATCCAACCTAAAATTTACCGCCTTCGTCTATGCAAATCCCAAAATTAAAGTTTATGCAAAATCATCATAATTTTATTGTCAAAACTTCATAATCTTTAAAACTTTGTAATACATTATACGAAATGCTTATTGTTAAAAGCTTAAATTGCTTCCAAGTTGTGATGCAAATATATGTGCTGCAAACATAACTACACAAATGGAGTAATTCCAATGGCAAATAAGTTTGAAGATTTAAAATCAGCAAAAGATGGATTAGATGTAAAAGCTGAGCTTGAGCATTTTGCCCAGATTGGTTGGGAAGAAGTACCCTCTGATGATTTAGAACATCGGCTCAAGTGGTTAGGCTTGTTCTATCGCAAAAGTACCCCCGGCAAATTTATGCTGCGGATGCGAATTCCTAGTGGCATCTTAACCAGTGGGCAATTGAGAGTACTGGCAGAAGTAGTCCAGCAGTGCGGTGAAGATGGTGTTGCTGATATTACCACTCGCCAAAATATCCAAATGCGCGGGATTGCCTTAAGCAATGTTCCAGAAATTTTTCGTAAATTTAGCGAATCAGGCTTAACTAGCATTCAATCTGGTATGGATAACGTGCGAAATATCACTGCCTCTCCTGTAGCGGGCATAGATGCGAATGAATTGATTGATACCCGTGGCTTGGCACGCAAAATTCAAGACATGATTACTAACAACGGTGACGGCAATAAATCCTTTAGTAATCTGCCTCGGAAATTTAATATTGCGATCGCAGGTTGTCGAGATAATTCTGTTCATGCCGAAATCAATGATATTGCCTTTATTCCCGCTTATAAAGGTGGAGAAAAAGGAGCATCGATAGGTTTTAATGTCTTAGTCGGAGGTTTCTTCTCCATCAAGCGCGTTGCAGAAGCAATTCCCCTCAATGCTTGGGTTGATCCTCGTGATGTGGTGCAGTTGTGTGAGGCTATCCTTTTAGTATTTCGAGATCATGGACTGAGGGAAAATCGGCAAAAGTCTCGACTTATGTGGCTGATTGATGAATGGGGCATAGCCAAATTTCGCGATGAGGTGGAAAAGCGACTTGGATATACTCTTCTACCTGCTTCACCTAAAGACGAAATTGAGTGGAATAAACGCGATCACATCGGTATCCATGCCCAAAAGCAATCGGGCTTAAATTATGTGGGATTACATGTCCCTGTCGGCAGGCTCTATGCTTCCGATATGTTTAATCTAGCTCGGATGGCAGATGTCTATGGTAGTGGAGAAGTACGTTTAACCGTAGAGCAGAACATTATTATTCCAGATGTTCCTGATTCTCGGATTGGAGCTTTACTCAAAGAACCTTTACTCCAAAAATTCTCTGCCTATCCGGGTAATTTATTCCGAGCCTTAGTTTCTTGCACTGGCATTCAGTTTTGTAATTTAGCAATTATTGAAACTAAAAACAGAAGTCTGGCACTAGTGGAGGCATTAGAATCTGAACTATCTTTGCCCCGCCCCGTGAGAATCCATTGGAGTGGATGTGCGAACTCCTGTGGGCAACCCCAAGTGGGTGATATTGGCTTCATTGGCTGTAAAGCTCGTAAAAATGGCGTTATGGTCGATGCTGTTGATATTTATATGGGGGGCGAAGTCGGGAAAGATGCCCATTTGGGTGAATGCGTTATGGAAAAAATTCCCTGCGAAGACCTCAAAGATGTGGTGCAGAAACTATTGATTGAGAATTTTGGTGCTGTTCCTAAATCTAGGGCTACGGTCAATAAATCTGAATTGATTCTTGTCTAAAGTATTTTGTTTAACTCTTATCTAACTTATATCTAACTTAAAAACTATCCAAACTCTAATCTATGTCTAATATTTCTCGTCGCCAATTTATCGTCACTGCTGGAGCATCAGCTCTAGGTACCGTAGCAGCCAATGCAGCATTAGGACAAGCAAAAATTACCCCAGAAACTACTAAGGCGAAACTTGGCTTTATTGCTCTGACCGATGCGGCTCCTTTAATTATTGCTAAAGAAAAGGGATATTTTGCTAAACATGGGATGAGTGATGTCGAGGTACTAAAGCAGGCATCTTGGGGTTCTACCCGTGACAATCTTGTTTCTGGTTCTGAAGGCGGTGGTATCGACGGTGCCCATATTCTCTCACCAATGCCTTATCAGATTTCTGAAGGTACAGTAACTAATGGCAAAAAGGTACCAATGTTCATTTTGGCAAGACTAAATATTAATGGTCAAGCAATTTCGATCGCTAATGAATACAGTAATTTAAAGTTGGGCGTAAAAAGTGAAGGGTTCAAACAGGCATTGGCAAAGGCAAAAGCTGGTGGCAAAGAATTAAAAGTGGCAGTAACATTCCCTGGCGGTACTCACGATCTATGGATGCGTTACTGGCTAGCTGCGGGCGGAATTAATCCTGATAAAGACCTTTCCACCATTGTAATTCCACCACCGCAAATGGTAGCGAATATGAAAAGTGGCACCATGGAAGCATTTTGTGTAGGGGAACCTTGGAATGCTCGTCTCGTTGCTCAAAAGCACGGATATACAGCCTTAGTTACAGGCGAACTATGGAAGAATCACCCTGAAAAAGCCTTTGCGATGCGCGCATCTTGGGTTAATAAACACCCTAAAGCAGCACAAGCTCTGACTATGGCAGTGTTAGAAGCTCAAATTTGGTGTGATAATCCTGCTAATCATGTAGAACTGTGTAATATCATCGGGGCAGATAAATGGTTAAAGGTACCTGCTGCTGAGATTTTAGGAAGGATTCAAGGCAAAATTGATTACGGCAACGGTCGTAAGGCTCAGAATTCAGATATTTCCATGAAATTCTGGCGAGATAGTGCTTCCTATCCATTTAAGAGTCATGACATTTGGTTTGTAACTGAAGATATGCGTTGGGGTTATTTCCCCGCTAGTACTAATGCTAAGCAACTAGTGGATAAGGTTAACCGTGAAGATATTTGGCGTGCTGCTGCTAAGGCGATCGGGCAATCCGCCGCAATTCCAAAATCTACTTCCCGTGGGGTGGAAACCTTCTTTGATGGCGTGAAGTTTGATCCTGCTAATCCCAGTGCTTATCTTAAGAGTCTCAAAATTAAGAAGGTCTAGGAGTTTTCATTTTATCCCTTTGTCTCTAAATCAGATAAAGGGAGATAGGTTATAAACGGGTGGCGATTTATCCCATCCATTAAATTAACTCCTAATTTAACCCCTAAACTTTATTTCTATTCCTATAAGGAGATGACTAAATCTATGACTTCAAATAACCTACTCAAAAAATCTTCTCTAAGTCATTTAACTGAATGGATGCAGGGGCAGCTTAAATTTGTCGTGCCACCCGTGCTGGCGTTAGGAATATTACTTTTAATTTGGCAATTTTTGTGTGAGGGAGAAGCTCCACCTTTACCCCCACCAACTAAGGTCGTCAGTGAGGCTTGGAACTTAATTGCCGATCCATTTTTTGATAATGGCGGTACTGATAAGGGGTTGGGGCGGCATATTTTTGAAAGCTTAAAACGGGTAGGTATTGGTTATAGTGCTTCGGTTGTATTTGGAATCAGTTTGGGCATTTTAATTGGTACTAATGTAGTTATGTATCGAGCATTTGATCCAATTTTTCAAGTGTTAAGAACGGTTCCCCCCTTGGCATGGCTACCAATTTCATCGGCTGTGTTTGAATCAATGAAAGGAAGTGATGTTTTAAAGTTCTTAGGTACTGATGCGGTTGAGCTTTCCGCCATTTTTGTAATTTTTATTACCTCGGTGTGGCCCGTATTAATGAATACAGCCGTGGGTGTACAACAAGTACCGCAGGATTATCGCAATGTTGCTAAGGTTTTAAGGCTCTCTCGCACTGAATACTTTGTCACAATTTTAATTCCTTCGGCGGCTCCTTATATTTTCACTGGGTTACGCATTGCCATTGGTTTATCGTGGTTGGCGATCGTGGCAGCAGAAATGCTCAAGGGTGGGGTAGGTATCGGTTTCTTTATCTGGGATAGCTACAACAGTGGTAAGTATAGTGAAATGATTGTGGCACTTTTCTATGTAGGAATTGTCGGTTTATTACTAGATAAGGTGGTGTTTTACATCAGTAAGTTTACGGTACAGACAGATAGTTAAATCCTCCTTTTATTTATATTATCGAGATAAATTATCCAGACATAATTCAGAAGGCATAATATGCAAACACTTACTTCAAATTCTCCCCATAGCTCTGAGCAAGGCATTCACAACAATCCTAAGAAAGACCCTTTTTTGGTACTTGAAAATGTCTCTAAGGTTTATCCTACCCGCCGTGGTGACTTCGTGGTTTTGGAGAATATCAATTTAACGGTATATGAAGGTGAGTTTGTCTGCGTCATTGGACATTCTGGTTGTGGAAAGTCAACCCTTCTCAATATGGTGGCAGGCTTTAATAAGCCCACGACTGGGGAGATTCGACTGCAAAATAAGCTAATTACTAAACCAGGTCCCGATCGCATGGTTGTATTTCAAAACTATTCCTTGCTGCCGTGGTTAACTGCCTCTGAGAATGTGATGTTGGCAGTAAAGAATGTCTATCCCCAAAACTCTAAAGCTCAAAATACGGAAATTGTGAAAGAGCATCTGGAAATGGTGGGATTAACTGCGGGTGCAAATAAAAAGCCAAGACAGTTATCGGGAGGAATGAGACAGAGAGTTTCCATTGCCAGAGCCTTAGCTATTCGTCCTCAGGTTTTAATTTTAGATGAACCCTTCGGCGCTTTGGATGTCCTAACCCGTGAGGAACTACAAGAAGAACTCTTAAAAATTTGGCAAGAGCATCGGGTGACCGTTTTGATGATTACCCATGATATTGATGAAGCCGTGTTGTTGAGCGATCGCATTGTGATGATGACCAATGGACCTAAAGCCACGATTGGCGAAATCTTAGAAGTGCCTTTTCCCCGTCCCCGCGATCGCACTTTAATTGCCGAAGACCCCAGATATTACGGCTTACGAAATGAAGCTTTAGACTTCCTCTTTAATCGCTTTGCCCTAACTGATGATGCCCATTAATCACCTTTAGCTAAATACTTACTTTACCTGCTTAAAACCATGACTTACGATCGCTGTGCTTTACCTTCAGATTTGCCATTCTTGGAAATCGATCATGTCGATCGCATTTTCCCTACGAAAGAAGGAGACTATATTGCCATTAGTAATGTGGACTTAAAAGTAAATAAGGGTGAATTTGTAACCTTGATCGGACATTCAGGCTGTGGCAAATCAACTTTACTGAATATTATCGCTGGACTAGATCGGGCAACTAATGGTGGAATTGTTCTTGAAGGAAAGGAAGTTAGAAAACCCGGTCCCGATCGCATGATGGTATTTCAGAATCACTCGCTTTTACCGTGGCTGACGGTTAGACAAAATATTGCCTTGGCGGTTAATCGCGTATTTAAGCAGAAATCTAAAAAAGAGCGCAGTCAAATTGTCGAGGAACATATTGATCTAGTGAGCTTACGTCCCGCCGCCGATAAGTATCCCAAGGAAATTTCGGGTGGGATGAAACAACGGGTTGGAATTGCTAGGGCATTATCCATTCGTCCCAAGCTATTACTGCTAGATGAACCCTTTGGTGCCTTAGATGCCTTAACTAGAGGCAGATTACAAGAGCAGCTAATGAAAATTTGCGAAGACTATCATCTTTCGGTGGTGATGATTACCCATGATGTGGATGAGGCTTTATTACTGAGCGATCGCATTGTAATGCTAACTAATGGACCTTCCGCCCATATTGGACAGATTTTAGAAGTGGATTTACCGCGTCCACGGCATCGCATGGAAATTGTCAATAATCCTAGTTATTACAGAATGCGGGGAGAATTAGTCGAGTTTTTGAACCGCCAGAAGAAAGATAAGGTGGCAAAAGCTAAACGCCAAGTCGAAGCTGTGATCAGTCGTGGCAGTATTGAAAAGGTGAACTTAACCATTGGCTTTATTCCCTTAACAGACTGTGCACCGTTGGTTATGGCACAGGAAAAAGGACTATTTGCCAAACATGGCTTAGAAGTAACCTTATCCCGTGAAAAAAGTTGGGGAGCGATCGCCGATGGGGTTAGAGAAGGTAGATTAGATGCAGCCCAAATGGTAACGGGAATGCCCTTAGCAATTACTCTGGGTATGGGTAAAAAAGAACCTGTACCTGTAGTGTCATCATTAACTTTAAGCCGTAACGGGAATGCAATTACGATCGCTAAAGCAGTTTGGAATGCAGGAGTAAGGGATTTAGCTAGCTTAAAACAATATGTCCAAGCGCAGACCCACCGCCCGATATTTGGGATGGTTCATTCTGCTTCTATGCACAACCTACTACTGCGCCACTGGCTGGCAAATGCGGGGATTAATCCAGATACTCAAGTAGATGTGGTGGTAATTCCGCCCGCCCAAATGGTATCTAACCTAATTTCTAGTAATATTATTGGCTTCTCTGTGGGTGAACCGTGGAACTCCCGTGCTGTCCATGAGGAATTGGGATATATTATCGCTACGGATTTAGATATTTGGAATGGTCATCCTGAAAAGGTGTTGGGAGTCAAAGCAGACTGGGCGGAGAAATATCCCAATAGCCATTTAGCATTAACTAAAGCATTACTGGAAGCCTGTGCCTATTGCCAACCAGAGCAGAATCGAGAAGAGGTACTAGAAATTATTTGTCAACCCGCTTATCTCAATGCAGAATCCGTTTATGTGCGCTGTGGTTTTAATAGCCCCTATCGTAAGGGTTCTGGAGAAAATCTATATCTGAAGGATTTTAATATTTTCTTTGGTGATAACTCTCCTAATCGCTCTGAGCATCTGTGGGTGATGGCGCAAATGGCACGCTGGAATTTGATTCCTTTTCCCAGTAATTATGATCAGATTTTGGATAAAATGCTTGCTCCCAATATCTATCGCCGAGCTTCAGAGGAATTAGATTTACCCGTTGCTCCTGCTTCTTTGGCTCCGATTGTGCTGGCAGATGGTGAAATTTTTGACCCGACTGCACCGATGTCTGCCCTACCTGATACGGCTGAAATTAGAGAATTTGTGGGCGATCGCCAATTGGTATAGGCTCCCTTAATGTAATCAAAATGTCCAATATTACTAAAACTCTTTGTCCCTACTGCGGCGTGGGCTGTGGCTTAGAAGTTGTGCATTTAACTCAGAAAGATACTGAAAAAGATATAGAACTGCAAAATTCTGCTCACCGAGGTATAGATAATCCAGTAGTTAATTCCAAAGTTAATTCATTAGATCAGCCCAAAATTAAATGCCAAGAAAGTAATAGGTTTTTAGTTGATTTAGTTAAAGTTCGAGGCGATCGCACCCACCCATCCAGTCAAGGTATGGTCTGCGTCAAAGGGGCAACTATAGCCGAATCGATAGATCGCGATCGCTTAACCTATCCGATGATGCGAAGTTCTTTAGATCAGGATTTCCAGAGAGTTAGTTGGGAAGAGGTATTAACTGCCATTTGCGATCGCATTACCACTGTTCTGAATACCCAAGGTGCAGATGGTCTATGTATGTATGGTTCGGGGCAGTTCCAAACGGAAGATTACTATATCGCCCAAAAATTATTTAAAGGCTGCTTAGGAACGAATAACTTTGATGCCAATTCCCGACTATGTATGTCTTCTGCCGTTTCAGGCTACGTGAAAAGCTTTGGGGCTGATGGTCCGCCCTGCTGCTATGAGGATTTAGACCTTACCGACTGTGCATTTATAATTGGTAGCAATACCGCAGAATGTCATCCCATTATTTTTAATCGCCTACGCAAACATCATAAACAGAATCCCGATGTAAAATTAATCGTAGTTGATCCCCGTCGTACCCAAACCGCCGAAGTCGCTGATTTACATTTAGCCATTCGCCCCGGTACAGATATAGATTTACTGAATGGTATTGCCTATTTAATTCTGAATCAAAAAGAAAACTACCATGCCGTGGATCATGAATTTATCCAAAATCATACTAATCACTATGGTGAATTTATTGCTTTAATCTCCCATTATCCTCCTGATATAGTGGCGGATCGTTGCGGCATCTCGATCGCAGATTTAGAAACAGCAGCAAGATTTTGGGCAGAATCGCAACGAGTTTTATCTCTGTGGTCAATGGGCGTAAATCAATCCACGGAAGGAACAGCTAAAGTTCAATCTATTATTAATCTGCATTTACTCACAGGGCAAATAGGTAAGCCCGGGGCTGGGGCATTTTCCCTCACTGGACAGCCCAACGCTATGGGTGGCAGAGAAGCAGGGGGATTAAGTCATCTTCTTCCCGGTTATCGCTTTGTGGCAAATCCTCAACATCGGGCTGAATTAGAACAACATTGGCAGTTGCCGACGGGACAGATCTCTGACCGCACTGGCAGAACCGCATGGGATATGATTCGAGGCTTAGAATCAGAGGAAGTAGGGTTTCTATGGATTGCTGCGACTAATCCAGCCGTAAGTTTTCCTGACTTAGAACGAACAAAACAGGCTTTAAATCGATCGCCGTTTACGGTCTATCAAGATGCCTACTATCCCACGGAAACCTCTGCCTTTGCCCATTTACTTTTACCTGCGACCCAATGGAGTGAAAAAACGGGGACGATGACAAATTCTGAACGGAGAATTACCCTGTGTGAAGCATTCCATGAACCCCTAGGTGAGGCAAGGGATGATTGGCAGATTTTTGCAGAAGTGGGACGCAGATTGGGATTTACAAAGCATTTCAACTTTAAAGATTCATCGGAAGTCTATGCAGAATTTGCTGCCATTACTAGCGATCGCCCCTGTGATCTTACTAAAATCAACCACGATCTGCTCAAAACTGGGGCTGTACAGTGGGGAGGATTAAGGCTATATACCGACCTAAAATTTCATACCGCCAATGGGAAAGCTAATTTTGCCCCCTATCATTCCAAAGGGTTAGCAGAACCACCCGATCAGAACTATCCTTTTGTCCTTACCATTGGTAGAGTCTATGGGCATTGGCATACGATGACCCGCACAGGCAGAATCAAAAAAATTAATCAAATGCACCCCCATCCTTTTCTGGAAATCTATCCTAAGGATGCAAAAAAATATAATCTTAGTCAAGGTGATTTAGTCGAGGTAAAGTCGCGCCGTGGTATTGCCAAATTTCCTGCTTTAATTACCGAGGCGATCGCTCCCGGAGTTCTATTTGCGCCAATGCACTGGGGTTCTCTGTGGGCAGACAATGCTGAAGCTAATAATCTCAGTCATCCCGAAGCCGATCCCTATTCCTTCCAACCCGAACTTAAAGCCTGTGCTGTCCAGATTATTAAGTTATGATTAGCAAATTATTGGGGTTTTAATCTATTGTCCACTCTCCGCCGCAGCGATAGCTAGCATAGTTTTTAAGAGCGAGTCTGGATTAAGACTAATTGAATCAATACCTTCTTTAACTAAAAATCGGGCAAATTCGGGGTAATCACTGGGAGCTTGTCCACAAATACCAATTTTGCGATCGCATTCTTTTACCTTAGCAATTACCATACTGATCATTTGTTTAACAGCTTCATTGCGTTCATCAAAAATATGGGCAATTAATGCCGAATCACGATCAAGCCCTAAAGTAAGCTGGGTCAAATCATTGGAACCGATGGAAAATCCGTCAAATACTTCACTAAACTGCTCCGCCAAAATTACATTACTGGGGATTTCACACATCACATAAACTTGCAATCCATTCTCACCCCGTTTTAATCCATGCTTTTCCATTTCGGCTAGGACTTTACGACCTTCATCAGGGGTACGACAGAAAGGAATCATCGGGATCACATTGGTTAAGCCCATCTGATCTCGCACTCGTTTGATTGCCTGACACTCAAGACCATACGCCTCGCTATATTTAGGATCATAATAACGTGAAGCACCCCGCCAGCCAATCATAGGATTTTCTTCCGATGGTTCAAATTGCTTACCACCCAAAAGGTTAGCGTATTCATTACTCTTAAAGTCAGACATTCTCACTACCACAGGTTTAGGATAAAAAGCTGCAGCAATCATCGCCACCCCAGAGGTAAGTTTATCCACAAAGAAGTCGGGCTTGTGGGGATAGCCCACTGTTAACCTAGCAATCTGTTGTTTCTCAAAAAAATCCTTTAATTGATCAAAGTGAATCAGTGCCAGTGGATGTGCCTTGATGTGATTAGCAATAATAAATTCAAATCTTGCTAGACCCACGCCATCACAAGGAATTGCCGATAACCCAAAGGCGACTTCAGGATTACCCACATTCATCAGAATTTTAGTGCGAGTGCGGGGGAGATGATCCAAGTTTGTTTCTTCAATTTCAAAGGGTAGGAGTCCAGTATAAACTCGACCTTCTTCACCTTCAGCACAGGAAACCGTAATTGCTTGACCGTTAGCGATCGCACTACTAGCATCACCACAACCCACAATCGCAGGAATCCCCAGTTCACGGGCAATAATCGCAGCATGGCAGGTACGACCACCTTGATTTGTGACGATCGCACTGGCTTTTTTCATAATTGGTTCCCAGTCAGGGTCGGTTTTATTCGTAACCAAAACTTCACCTGCTTGAAATTGATCAAGATTAGGGGCATCAAGGATAATTCGGGCTTTACCCTGACCAATCATGGCACCTACGGCTCGACCTGTAGTTAGCACCTTGGATTGCTCTTGGAGATGGTAGTTACGCAACACACTTTGAGATTTCTGAGATTCTACGGTTTCGGGGCGAGCCTGCACAATAAATAACTTGCCAGTCTCTCCATCCTTTGCCCATTCAATATCCATGGGAGAGTCTTGACCCCGTACCAGTGAGTAGTGATCTTCAATGATCACAGCCCATTTTGCCAGTTGTAAAATCTCATCATCACTCAGAGCAAAGCAATTTTGTTCCGAGGTCGGTACTGAGACATTTTTAGTTAATTTACTACCACCAAGGTCATAGATCATCTTGATTTCTTTGCTGCCCATGCGCTTGCTGATAATGGGTCGAAATCCTTGCTTGAGGGTGGGCTTAAATACTAAATATTCATCGGGATTAACTGCTCCCTGTACCACATTTTCCCCTAAACCGTAGGCTGCAGTAACTAAAGCAGCATTCCTAAATCCAGTTTCGGTATCAATGGAAAACATCACTCCAGAGGTGGCAAGATCGGAACGCACCATCTTTTGTACCCCCACAGACAGGGCAATACTGAAATGGTCAAAGCCCTTAATTGTGCGGTAAGAAATCGCCCGATCCGTAAAAATTGAAGCAAAGCATTTCTGGCAAGCCATCAACACCGTACTTAGTCCATGCACATTGAGATAGGTTTCCTGTTGTCCCGCAAAGCTAGCATCGGGGAGGTCTTCGGCGGTAGCACTAGAACGTACTGCCACATCAGTTTCTACCCCATATTCACCACATAACTGGGCATAGGCGCGCCCGATCGCTTCTTGGATCACTATGGGCATCGGCGTATTCAGAATCAGTGATCTTGCCTGTTTACCAACACACCGCAAACTATTAATATTTTCCACATCCAACATGGCAAATAACTGGCGGAGCTTATCGTCTATACCTGACGCTTGAATAAAGTAACGATAGGCATGGGCAGTAGTGGCAAAGCCATTGGGGACAGAGACTCCTTTTACCTTGAGCTCACGGATCATTTCTCCGAGGGAAGCATTCTTGCCACCAACCAAGGGAATATCGGCAATTCCCACTTGATCAAACCACAGGACAAAAGCATCTTCTTTGCAGTCTGTGCCACCTTTTCTGCCTAAAATATCTGTGCAGGTCATAAAACTATCTCCTTTCCCTAGGGCGTACCTAATGGGTATAAATCGGAAGATGATATATCTGAAGACAGAGTTGACTAGGGTTGGCTAATTTTAATATTCAGGGAACTCACAATATACTCACAATATGATTAATTGGTTGGAGTTATATAGTTCGATAGTCAAATCTCTATCTAAGTTAATTCTCCCACGAACCCAAATCTTTGACTCTAAAGTTTTATTGCCATTTTTATTACGGTGGTTCATCAGTATATCTATCCCCCTCTCTTCACAATTATTTGTCTTTGCGGCGGAACACATCCTGAAAGGAATCGCCCATAATTTCTCCGAATTCAAAACCGAAGCCAACCATTTTGAGTGACACAATCTTGGCTAAAAACGGATAACTTTAACTAACCCATCGGTTCACGATAACGGCTTAACTGAGTGGCAAAAAATCTAGTGACCAAGAGGGTATGGTGAAAAGATTAGCTTGAATATCATAATTGTGATGATGGATGAATAATTAAATAGCTCCATCCCTAGAGTCCCCACACAACGTATCCTTTACAAGCTATAACAAGGTTAAAAGCAGTTTTATTACACGTCTTGTTTACTGTTTACCATTAGTTGGTACCGATGGTTGGAATAAATCTTTAATAGGTGTAAATTGGCTAATAGCGATCGCTCCAGTAACCAATAGTACCAATACTAGAACCCCAGTAATTACTAGCCGCAAATTAAAGTCTTGAGGAGCAGAAGTCTCAGTAGCTGATTCGTTCTCTTCATCTACACTAGAACTGGTTGGGGCTGATAGGGGTAAATCATCACCAAAGAATCCATGAAATTGATCTGCTTCTGTGGGTAAGGTGTCTTCCTCTTCAATATCTTCGGTTTCTGCAAGTTGCGATCGCATTAAAGCCACAGTGACGTTATCATGCCCATTGCGCTCATTTGCCAGATCAATCAGTTTTTTTACAGATTCATGGAGAGGTAAGTTATTCGTCAAGATCGGACGTATATGCACATCCATCATTTCTTCAATCCGATCATAATCACTTAAACCGTCGGAACATAGTAATAGTAAGCAATCTTCATCCAAGGGTAATCTTTGGATATGGGGATATAACACATCCGAGCTACGGGTCCCCAATGCTTGAATTAATGATCCTCCATCCACTCTTTGGGCAGCGATCGCTGGAAAACTATAGCCCAAGATCACATCACGGGTGCACACATCATCATCAACGGTTACTTGATCGCTACTTTCACTATGAATCCAGTACAGCCGACTATCGCCGATGTTGACAACATAAACTTCGTGGGGATAGGGAATTACCGCCATTACCAAAGTTGTTCCCATCCGTTGTTGCGCTTGTTTTTGGTATCGATCATTAAGGGCAACGATTTGATCATTGGCAATACGCACGACCCGATCAAGTTTTTGTATAAACTCTTGGGGACTAAAGGGATTAGGATTATTATCCATTTGTGTAAATACAACTTCCAGTTCCTTTTCGATAGTCTTAATTGCCATGTCACTAGCAACTTCCCCACCTTCATGCCCACCTAGTCCATCACAGATAATTGCCAGACGATCCCGTAGTACCTTTGGTTGTTGCGATCGCTTTTGGCGTTCAGGAGTTGGATAACAGCTATCTTCATTATGATCTCGTCTTGGTCCCGTATCTGTACCACTGGCAATGCGAATATTAATTGGTAATGTTTCTGCTTGTTTTTGGGCAATTTGGTCTAAAGTTGCGATCGCCTGATCCAGACTAAATTCACTCCGACTGAGTCCAAAGCAAAAATCCGCAAGGGCATCACTAATTTCAGGCTTAGCATGTTCTAGCCAATCAATCCATAAATTCCCTAAATCAGATAACTTAACTTCATCTTCATCCACAATCAGTTCTAGGATGCGTACCCAAGGACCAAATACTCTCAAAGTGTCAGGAGTAAGCAATGTACTAACCATCCCCACATCTAATAATGGTTGCCAAAGCCTTAAAACCTGCCCCATTAGATCAATCTGTCGTAGTGCGGAACCTTCTATCCATCGATCCCTAAGATTGGCATAGAGCTTACCTTCGGGGGAAATTGGGGCTCGATCTAGTAATAATAGCTCTTGGGCATTGTCATCTTCACCGACTTTAACTAAGCCATAGGGACGGGGAATATGCAGGGGGAGCTTAGCCAGCCGCAAATAGGCAGATACATAGGGGGGAATTTCATCAGGAATATCTGGAAACTTAAAAATCTGGGTATCAGAAACCACCTGCGATTCCACCACTCGGTAGCGATCGCTTAAAATAGAACTTGGAGGGAAATCCTCAACCGCAAGTCCTACTGCCCAGAGATAACGTTGACTAATGAAAGTAGATTGATCGTCTTTTACCATGAGTACAATTCAGCCTGACATAAGATTTTGCTGTTCATTAGGCTTAATTGTCAATAATCTCACTGAATCAAAACCTAACTTTGTGATTTTTAAGACTTTACCAACTTTCTTACCATTAATCACTATTAATTCAAATTAAATTGGTTACTAATTTAGTTAAATGTTTGGGCAAATGGGGCATGATTTAAGACTATCCGTGGAACTATTAAGCTATTATTAAAATATATTAACAAGGTCATTAAATAAATATATAGGAAACTTAAATCATGAATAGTCGTGTAGGTGTTTTGTTGCTAAATTTAGGCGGTCCCGAAAGACTAGAGGACGTGTACCTATTCCTATACAACCTATTCTCCGATCCTGATTTAATCCGTTTACCCTTCAAATTTTTACAGAAGCCAGTGGCGGCTCTAATTGCTGCTACTAGATCGCCCGTTTCCCAAGAAAACTATAAAGCCATAGGTGGTAAATCACCTTTGCGGCAGCTTACCGAAGAACAAGCAGAATCCATTGAAAATGCCCTACAGCGTCGAGGACTCAATGCCAAGGTTTATGTAGCCATGCGCTATTGGAATCCTTTTACCGAAGAGGCGATCGCCCAGATTAAGAAAGATCAGATTTCTAAGCTAGTGATTCTACCCCTTTATCCCCAATACTCCATTAGTACCACTGGTTCTAGCCTCAGATTACTGGAAAAGCTATGGAAAGAAGATAAGGAGTTACAACAGATTGAAAAAATTGTGGTGCGATCTTGGTATGATCGCCCAGGTTATCTTAAGGCAATGGCAGAGGTAATCGAGGAAAAAATTAAATCCTTTGCCGATCCCGAAAAAGTCCATATCTTCTTCAGTGCCCACGGTGTGCCGCAAAAGTATGTCACTGAGTATGGGGACACCTATCAGATCGAAATTGAAAACTGTGTTGACTTGGTAATGCAATCCCTTCGCCAAATCTACCAACGCTATAATCCCCATACCTTGGCATACCAAAGCCGAGTTGGTCCCGTGCAGTGGTTGCAACCTTACACAGAATCCGCGATCGCCCAGTTAGCAAAGCGGGGAGTTAAGGATTTACTGGTCGTACCAATTAGCTTTATTTCTGAACATATTGAAACCCTACAGGAAATTGACATCGAATACCGAGAAGTTGCCGAGTCTGAAGGCATTCACAATTTTGCCCGAGTTCCTGCTCTAAATAGTCATCCTGTATTTATTAATGATCTAGCTGAACTAGTCCTAGAATCCCTTGAAAGCCCGATCCCGTTGACTGGAGTTTCTTAGTTTTTGTATATTTTTTAAGGATTAAATAAGGGTTAAATTAATCACCATCACTAGCCTGCCAAGCGATCGCCTTTTGGGGATTAGGATCAGGTAGTTTTATGGTAATTAAACTTGCTGCTAACACAAATGCTGTAGAAACCCACAAACATCCAATTAAGCCAAAGCTTTGAAATACTAAGCCAGATAGCACCGTTCCCGCCAAACGACCGCCCGAATTTGCCATGTAATAAAACCCCACATTAAGGGCAACATCATCATCGGCGGTAAAAGCTAAAACTAAATAGGAATGCACTGCCGAGTTAAAGGCAAAGACTAAACCAAAGATTGTTAAGCCAATAATAATCACCAAATTAGGAGGAAGTTGAAGTTGTAATCCTAATGCGATCGCCCCAGGTACGAATGCCAAAACCGAAGTCCAAAATAAAATAGTTTTAGCTTGAGGAGATTGTCCCTGCCCCATAGCCTTCAAGATCACCGGTGCCAAAAGCTGAATAATACCATAGCCAATTACCCAACATGCCAGAAATCCACCCACTTGGAAAAACTGCCAATGGAGTGTGCTGTATAAAAACAAGGGCAGTCCAACCACAAACCAAACATCGCGCGCACCAAACAAAAAGAATCTGGCAGCAGAAAGAATATTAATCTCTGGGCTTTTAGAAAATAGCTGTTTGAACTTAACCTTTGCCTTGATTTTGCCCATACCCTGCGGTAGCATCACCCCAGTTAGCAAGATTAAAAATAAACATGCCCCCATAATTAATAAAGCATTGGTAAAGCCAAAACCAGCTAACAGTAAACTGCCAATAAAGAATCCGATGCCCTTCAGCGCATTTTTAGAACCAGTTAGAATCGCTACCCACTTAAATAAAGTTGACTCCGCCTCTTGGGGAACCACTAATCGAATCGCACTTTTGGTACTCATTTTGGTTAAGTCCTTGGCGATCCCTGAAAATGCCTGTGCCACCATAATGTAGGCGATCGCTATTCCTTGTCCCCAATTGGGATTTAAAAACGAAAGCATGACTAAGGAAAAAATCTGTAAGCCAATCCCACCGTATAAAGTCAGCTTTAGACCAAACTGAGAGCCAATCCAGCCACCCAAAAAGTTGGTAATAATCCCAAACACCTCATAAAACAAAAACAGAAAAGCAATCTGTAAGGGCGAATAACCAATCGTATTAAAATAAAGCAAAACCAGCATCCGCAAAGCACCATCGGTAATGGTAAAACCCCAATAGGATGCAGTAACAAGAATGTAGTTTCTCAGGTTGGCACTTTTATTAGCTTCGATGGTCATGGCTGAGACTCCAAAGCTAGGGCGACTTTACGGGCAAGTTCAACCATGCGATTGGCATAGCCCCATTCGTTGTCATACCAAGCTAAAATCTTGACTTGGGTTTGATCTACAACCATTGTCGATAAAGCATCAACGATCGCCGAACGCGGATCATCTTTGTAATCAATGGAAACTAGGGGTAATTCTTCGTAGCCCAAAATATCTTTAAGTTCTCCATCGGCGGCGGCTTTCAGCAACGCATTGACTTCTGATGTTGTGGTTGGTCTTTCTACTTCAAATACGCAATCGGTTAGAGAAGCATTGAGTAAAGCCACTCTGACTGCTAAACCGTTCAACTTGCCATTGAGTTCGGGATAAATTAATCCAATCGCCGTAGCGGAACCAGTGGAAGTCGGAATGAGCGATAAACTGGAAGCTCTGGCACGCCGCAGGTCTTTATGGGGAGCGTCCACAAGGGTTTGGGTATTGGTGTTGTCATGGATCGTGGTAATCATGCCATGCTTGATCCCCAAATGTTGGTGAATGACCTTAACTACAGGCGCAAGACAGTTGGTAGTGCAGGAGGCAGCCGTAACCACATGATGAATCTGCGGCTCGTAGAGATGATCGTTAACTCCCATCACAATATTTAAGGCTCCTGCTTCTTTCACAGGGGCAGCGACGATTACCTTTTTTACGCCTTTAGTAAAGTAGGAATTTAATTTTTCAAGGGTGATGAATTTTCCTGAGCATTCTAAAACTATATCCACGCCCAAATCATCCCAAGGAACTTCGGCAGGTGTAGCATAGGCGCTAAAGCTTAGGGATTTATCATCAACTTGGAGGCGATCTCCTTGCACTGAAACATCATGATCCCACTTACTATGAACGGAATCGTACTTCAGTAAATGTGCCGAAGCCTCAATACCGCCCTTAACTTCATTAATATGCGTAATCTCAAACTCTGACCAACCCCAAGCTGCCCTTAAATCCAGTCTACCAATTCGACCAAAGCCATTAATGCCAATCTTAACAGTCATTATTTTTATCTTCTGATTAATTTACTTATGTGTTGATTCACCTACAAAGCCAACTCTTTACCCAATAGCTCGCCAATGGATAAGTTCAACTCAGTTTTACCTGCAAAGATCGTGCCGACTCTACCAAATACCAGCCGACTCTCTGCTAATTTATAGCCCCTAGCAGGAAGAGGAATATACTGAACCGTTACCACAGACTGGGGAGCTTCCTTCAGGTAAAAATTCACAAAACTTTTAACCTCTGGTTTCCGAAAGGATTTAGCACTAACGTAAATAAATAAAGGACGAGCAAGGGGTTGATATTTGCCTGCTTCCACTGCCTGCCGTGAAGGTAAAATTGCGCCTTTACCACTATCGACCGCTACTGCCTTTAAATCTTTAGCATGAGTTTCATAGTACGCAAACCCAAAGTAGCCAAGACTATTAGGATTTTGACTAACTCCTTTTACCAGAACGTTATCATCTTCGCTAGTGGTTACATCTTTGCGGGTGGTTGTAGCATTGCCGTTAATGGCGGCGTTAAAGTAATCATAGGTACCTGAATCTTTACCCGGTGCGAATAGGGTGATGGGTTGATTGGGAAATTCTGGACGAATCTGATTCCAGCGTTTAATTTTACCTTCGGCACTGGGTTCCCAAATTTTCTTTAATTCCGCTACGGTAATATCCTTGATCCATGTATTTTTAGGATTTACTACCACAGTTAAGGCATCATAGGCGATCGGCAACTCATAGTAAGAGATACCTGCTTTTTTGCAAGCTGCCATTTCAGTTTTAGTAATGGGTCGAGAAGCATCACTAATATCAATTTCCCCCGCACAGAATTTTTTAAATCCGCCTGTTGTCCCTGAAAAATTTACTTCAACTTTTATTGTTGGATTAGCAGCATTAAAATTTTTGGTAATTTCCTTGGTAATGGGGTAAACGGTACTTGAACCATCAACTTTAACTGTGTTATCTACCGATGCCTGCATAGGCGAGAGTTGTGAGGCAATAGCAATAGTTCCCACCAATACCAATAATGTAAAAGCCTGTCTCGAATTTATAATAGAATTTTTCATTTATTTATCCTCGGTCACAATTACATAGTTATAATATATCAATAAATTTTGATATATTAATTAAAACGAGTAGCATAAATTTAATAATAATTAACACATCATTTTAAGAAAACTTGATGAGTTATCGCTAAAGCCTAAGTGTTTAAGTGGGAACCCCGTTAGCGATCGCTACATTTAAGGCTGAATGGATTGCTTCTGCTTCTTCCTTATAGTAAGTTTGATAAACCACATCATCTTTAATCTCATCAGTCTCAAATACAAGCCAATAGGCAGGTTTTTGCTTAACCCACTGCCAAACTCCAGCAATCAAAAAGATTATTCCAATACCTACAATTAGTAATAAAATTCCAGATGCTATAAATGCGATCGCAGCTTTACGATCTGGACTAATTATCCTGACCGCATATTTATTAATTCTAAAAAATGGATAGAACTCTCCACGAATATCGATCCCTTTATTCGTAACCCTGATTCTTTTTTGGTCGTAATAAACTTGTTCAGCAATATCTCGATTAGTCATAACTAATATCCCTATGCTTTAAGACACAAATATATTATTTCAAATTTTTTTGATATGTGAAGTATGGAACGACACATCAAATAAAATTAATCTGAGCAATTACGAACTGGTAGGATTTGACTAAACCGACGATATTCAGCAAGGTATTGTTCTAATTCCACAAACTTAGCTAAATTCAGGCTGTAATAAATCCATCGACCTTCTTGTCTCGATCGCAATAAACCAGCATCTTTCAAAGTCTTAAGGTGAAAAGAAAGCTTAGATTGACTTATATTATCTAGTTGTTCACACAAATCACACACACATAACTCCTGCGATCGCAGCAATTCCAAAATCCTAATTCTCAAGGGGTCAGATAGAGCATGAAATCCTGCCAGAATTGGAGATATTGCCACAGAAACAGATGGGTTTGCCATTACTTGAAACTTATTTAACTTGAAAACAATTTAAATTACCAGCTTAACTTAGCGGTAGCTAAAGATTTCTAGGGAAGAGACTTATCCTTGAACATTGGTAATATTTCGCCACAAAAAGCCTCTGTTGCCTTAGAAAGATAGCGGTTAGGATTACGAATTTGACAGAGCATACGCTTAATTTCTATACCCTCGATCGCTACCCTTTGAATTACTCCCATTTGTAATTCCTTTTCAATGGCGGTTAAAGATAAAAATGCCGCCCCCAGTCCCGCCTGTACAGCATTCTTAATTGCCTCGATTGAATTTAGTTCCATTTCAATACTTAGCTGGCGTAAATCCACACCATTTTTGCCCAATACCTGATCAATCACTTTCCGAATTGTAGATTGAGAATCTAGGGTAATAAATTTCAAACGATATAGCTCCTCACGGGGTAAAGTTCCTAAGTTTGCTAAAGGATGGGAACTAGGGATCACCAACGCTAACTCATCTTCGGCATAGGGAGTAATTGTGAGCAAATCCTGTAACTCGGCGGGAACTTCTCCACCAATAATTGCCAAATCCACCTGTCCGTTGGCAACACTCCAAGCCGTCCGCCTTGTGGAATGCACATGCAGTTGCACAGAGACATCGGGGTATCTTTTCCGAAACATACCAATCATTCTGGGCATCAAATAGGTTCCTGTGGTTTGGCTTGCCCCCACAATTAACGTGCCCCCATTCAGATTCTGTAAATCTTCTACGGCTCGACAGGTTTCTTGACACAAATTTAATATGCGATCGCCATAGGATAGTAAAAGTCTTCCCGCCTCTGTTAACTGCGCCCTTCTTCCCCCTCGATCAAACAACGGTACATCTAATTGGCGTTCCAGATGTTGCACCTGTAAACTAACGGCTGGCTGGGATACATATAAACTATCTGCCGCCCGCTTAAAACTTCCTTCGGCAGCGATCGCCTTCAAAATGCGGAGTTGGTCAAGGGTAAAAGGAATATCGATCATAGGTGAGTTATAGGAATTTTATAGATCGCCAGCATCAGATAAATTAGAAATTAAATTGGAGATGAGGTTAAAAAGATTAATTAAATGAATTTAAACTAAGTAATCGATATAGCAATCACAAGTGATTTGTGAGAGGGGTTAAGATGTGAAACCCCACCTACTCAATCCGTATAGGATGGCTATTAACTATCTTTACAGGCAACCAATAGACATAATCCATAGTCACCTAATCCATAGTCAGAGTAGAGATATTGATTAATTACAACCTAACCCATAGGCTGTAGCTTTTAATATTGGCTCATAAATCTTTAGAAACCTCACAAGAAACTGCAAAAAAAATCAAACTTACAATGGATTTGTACTGGATTTGTAACACTCTCTCTGCATATACCCTACATAACTTTTCAGCAATAGACTAAACTAGTACAAGAAATGCGTATTAAAATGAGTATTGCTACCATCAAGGAGCGATCGACGGTAAATTTTTTCATTGCTAAAATTCCTGAAACTAAAATTCTTAAACCCTCACTCCGTTATTCTATGTGGCAACGACTCAAGGCATTAACAATCACTCTAGTAGCTTCATCTAGCCTCGTAGTTGCTGTCCCCAACTATGCCTATGCCCAAAAAGAAGGGGATACTGGCTCTATGAACTACAGTGAGTTTTTAACCAAAGTTAAAGACAAGCAAGTCCAAAAAGTTGATATCGACAGTAGTGGGTTAATCCTAGAAGCTCAACTCAAAGATAATAGTAAAGTTAGCGTTGACTTGGTCGCCCGTGATGGCAATATTGAGCTAATTAAGGCACTTAAAGAAAACAAAGTTGATATCGGGGTAAAACCGATTAGGCAGCCTTCAGTATTTTGGCAATTGGCAAGTACATTTTTTATTCCAGTTTTATTAATCTTTCTGCTGTTTTTCCTATTTAGAAAAGTAAATAACTCTCCCGGCGGTCCCGCCCAAACCCTTAGCTTTGGTAAATCCAGGGCAAAATTTTCTCCCGAAGCAAAAACAGGTGTAATCTTTGACGATGTGGCAGGGGTGGATTCCGCTAAAGAAGAACTACAAGAAGTTGTAACTTTCTTAAAGCAGCCCGATCGCTTTACTGCGGTTGGTGCCAAGATTCCTAAAGGAGTATTACTAATCGGACCCCCCGGTACAGGTAAAACCATGTTAGCTAAGGCGATCGCTGGCGAAGCAGGTGTACCATTTTTCTCCCTATCTGGTTCTGAGTTTGTGGAAATGTTTGTAGGAGTCGGAGCATCACGGGTACGAGATTTATTCCATAAAGCAAAAGAAAACGCTCCCTGCATTGTATTTATTGATGAAATCGATGCTGTGGGCAGACAACGGGGTTCTGGTATTGGTGGAGGTAACGATGAACGGGAGCAAACCCTCAATCAACTTTTAACGGAAATGGACGGGTTTCAGGGTAATACGGGGGTAATTATTATTGCTGCTACTAACCGTGCTGATGTCCTAGATGCAGCTTTACTACGTCCTGGTAGATTTGATCGCCAAATTATGGTGGATTACCCAACTTTTAAGGGACGTTTAGAAATTCTCAAGGTACATGCCCGCAATAAACGCATTGCCGAAAGTGTTTCCCTAGAGGTTATTGCCCGCCGTACACCCGGATTCGCTGGAGCTAACTTGGCAAATTTATTAAACGAAGCTGCCATTCTCACTGCTCGCCGTCAGAAACCAGAAATTACGGACTTAGAAATTTCCGATGCCCTTGATCGGGTAACCATTGGCATGAGTATGCGTCCCATGCTAGACAGTGTGAAAAAACGTCTAGTTGCCTATCATGAAGTTGGTCATGCCCTATTGCAAACTCTAATTAAAGATGCTGACCCCCTTGATAAAGTGACGATTATTCCTCGATCTGGCGGTACTGGGGGGTTTTCCCGTGGCGTACCTAGTGAAGAAGAAGGTTTATATTCCCGTAGTTGGATTTTAGCGAATATAACCGTTTCTCTGGGCGGAAGAGTAACTGAAGAAGTGGTATTTGGTAAAGCTGAAGTTACTAATGGAGCTGCCTCTGACATTGAGCATATTACCAAGCTAGTTAGGTACATGGTGACTCAGTTGGGTATGTCTAACTTGGGGCTAGTTGCTCTTGATGATGGCGATCGCCAATGGTGGGATCATCGATCTGAATATTCCAGTCGGATTGCCATTAAAATTGATCGAGAAATGCGGCGTTTAGTTAAGCAATGTTACGAACACGCCAAACAAATCATTACGGAAAATCGGGCTTTGTGCGATCGCCTAGTAGATATTTTAGTGGAAGCTGAAACCCTTGAAGGTGATGATTTTCGTAAAATTGTGGCTGAATATACGCCCGTTCCTGAAAAGCATCGTGAACCAGTGAAGTTCTAAATCAATTTTTTAAATTAATCAAGATTAAAAAGAAAGATATAGATGAATAAGTAGCACTGAATACGATCGCAATAAGTCCTATAATTTACACCTAGACTTTAAAGGATATAGAGGACTTATGGGAGGGAATGATCGGTTACTCAGGGCAGCTAGGGGACAAGAACTAGACCGTCCACCAGTATGGATGATGCGCCAAGCAGGACGTTACATGAAAGCATACCGAGACCTGCGGCAAAAATATCCAACCTTTCGGGAGCGTTCTGAAATACCTGAATTAGCTGCGGAGATTTCTTTGCAACCATTTAGGGCATTCCATCCCGATGGTGTGATCATGTTCTCTGACATTCTGACCCCTCTACCTGGCTTAGGCATTGACTTTGATATTATCGAAAGCCGAGGACCAATTATTGCCGATCCAATTCGCTCTCAGGCACAGATTGATGCCCTAACAGAGCTTGATCCTGATACAGCAATGCCGTTTATTAAAAAAATTCTAGCAGCGATTAAACATGAAGTTGCTGATCAAGCCACCATCCTAGGTTTTGTCGGTGCGCCTTGGACTCTAGCTGCCTATGCAATCGAAGGTAAAAGTTCTAAGGACTATACCATCATTAAGTCTATGGCTTACTCTGAACCTCAAATACTCCATAGTTTTTTAAAAAAATTAGCAGTGGCGATCGCTGATTACGTCAGGCATCAGATTGATTGTGGTGCCCAAATAGTCCAAATTTTTGATTCTTGGGCGGGACAACTTAGCCCGACAGACTATGAAACCTTTGCTCTACCCTACGAGAAAATGATTGTGGATTTAGTAAAAACGACCCATCCTGACACCCCTTTAATTCTCTATATCAATGGCAGTGCGGGAATTTTAGAGCGGATGCCTAAATCTGGAGTAGATATTATTAGCCTTGACTGGACAGTGGATATAGCTGAAGCAAGGGCAAAGTTAGGAAATATAGCAGTTCAGGGCAACCTTGATCCCTGTGTTTTGTTTGGTAGTCAGACTTATATTCGCGATCGCATTTTTGATGTAGTTAACAAAGCGGGGCAAATGGGACATATTATGAACCTAGGACATGGGATTTTATCCACAACCCCAGAAGAAAATGCCCAATTTTTCTTTGAAACCGTTAAAAGCATGAGTTTTTCCTAAAATTCTTGGATTTTTACAAAATTTTTTGTAGGATTTTTTTAAGCAATATGTTATATTGGATACAGCTTAAAAAGCTTATAAAGTTTGATATTTTGTCCAATTAGGCAACGGGAGGTGATGTCCATGCAAACAGAAAATCATAAATGCTTGGATCATCAAACTCTAACTGCTACAGTTACAACTTTTTTAGCATAGTCTAAATATTTTCAGTAAGTAGTTTAATATTTAGCTTCTATTTAAGTTACTGGCGGCTGGTTAATTGGTTTGATGATCCATCCCCATCCATTCTCGATAACGTTACTAATGTTTTACTACATACAGTGACTTATTGGGTGTGGATATTTTTTTATCTAACTATATTAAAAATTAACCTTGACTCAGTTGGAAAAAGTTACTTACCCCTGTCAGCATAGTTTGGACAGCGATCGCCACCACAATTAGTCCAATAATGCGGGTGATCATGTTAGCTCCAGTATTTCCTAATAAATTTTGAATTCCCTCGGACTGCATTAGTATCCAGTAGGTAAAAGCCAAAATTATAATTATTACTCCCCCCGTAATTGCTTGATCGGGAATACTGAACTTGTTATTATCAGTAAGTAGTACCACCGACATGATCGCACCAGGACCAGCAATAAAAGGAATTGCCAACGGAAAGACTGCCACGTCTCCTAGGGAAGTTATCTCTTCTTTGGTATCATTTGCCTCCTCCAGCACCATTTGCAGTCCCACAATCAATAGCACTAATCCTCCCCCAATTTGAAAGGCGGGTAAACTTACACCTAAAGCAGCGAGTAAAAATTGTCCAAATATTAAAAAACCACCTAAAATGCCTGCTGAGAGCAGAACGGCACGGAGCGCAATTTTTTGTCTTGCCTCTGGCTCCTCTCGATGGGTAATACTGATAAATACTGGAACAAGGGCGATGGGGTCAATTATTACAAATAAGGTAATTGCATCTTGGGTGATATGTTGCCACATGAAAAAATCTATTGCCTTTAGCATAGAGAATGATGAGTTGCTATCTGAATACCATGATTTGACTGACGAAACAACTAGCTTGGGCAGAAATCCTTAAATCTAGGGACTTTACCCACAAACACCCCAAATCCTTGCTAAACTTTTGGCTAGTTTTCTGAAATTAAAGACCTCAACTTACAAATAATAAAATCAAATAATAAAATTACAAATATGAATACGGCAGAGCTTCTGGTGCAGTGCTTGGAAAATGAAGGTGTAAAATATATTTTCGGACTGCCCGGGGAAGAGAATATGGAAGTTTTGAATGCCTTAGAAAAGTCTTCCATTCAATTTATTACAACTCGCCATGAACAGGGGGCGGCATTTATGGCAGATGTCTATGGCAGGCTGACAGGAACCGCAGGAGTATGTCTTTCCACCTTAGGACCAGGTGCTACTAATTTAATGACAGGGGTAGCTGATGCTAATCTTGATTGTGCTCCCCTCGTGGCAATTACAGGACAGGTCGGTACTGATCGCATGCATATTGAATCCCATCAGTACTTAGATTTAGTGGCAATGTTTGCGCCCGTAACCAAATGGAATGCTCAAATTGTCCGTCCCAGTATTACTCCAGAAATTGTGCGTAAGGCATTTAAGGTGGCACAAAGCGAAAAACCAGGGGCAGTGCATATTGATTTGCCTGAAAATATTGCGGCTATGCCGGTGACTGGATCGCCTTTGCATCAATCCAATGATCGGGACAGCGATCGGGGTAAAAGCGGGAAAATTTATGCTTCCTATCACAGTTTAGGGGAGGCAGCAGGGTTGATTTCCAAGGCTAAGAACCCTCTGGTGCTGGTGGGCAATGGGGCAATTCGTTCCTATGCCAGTGATGCGCTTACGGAATTTGCAACTCAACTTAATATTCCTGTTGTGAATACATTTATGGGCAAAGGCGTAATTCCCTATACCCATCCTTTATCGCTCTGGACGATGGGATTACAGCAACGAGATTTTATTAGCTATGCCTTTGATGAGACGGATTTAGTAATTGCCGTGGGCTATGATCTGGTGGAATATTCCCCCAAAAAATGGAATGCCAGTGGTGCAATCCCAATTATTCATATTAGTGAACTTGCCGCCGAGGTGGATAGCAGCTATATCCCTAAGGTAGAGGTGGTGGGTGATATTGCCGATGCCTTAAATGAGATTATCCATCGGTGCGATCGCCAAGGCAAACCTAATCCCCACGCCCTAGAGCTAAGACATAGTATAAAAGCTGACTACGAGCAGTACGCAGAAGATTCTGGCTATCCCGTCAAGCCCCAAAAAATTGTGTATGATTTGCGTCAGGTGATGGGGGCTGAAGATATTGTGATCTCAGATGTGGGAGCGCATAAAATGTGGATGGCAAGGCATTATCATTGCGATCGCCCCAATACATGTATTATTTCCAACGGGTTTGCGGCGATGGGCATTGCAATTCCGGGGGCTTTGGCAGCCAAGTTAGTTTATCCTGAGCGTCAAGTAGTGGCAGTCACAGGCGATGGTGGCTTTATGATGAATATGCAGGAGCTAGAAACTGCAGTGCGCTTAGGACTAGCATTTGTGACTTTAATTTTTAATGATGGCGGCTATGGCTTAATTGAGTGGAAGCAGCAGGTACATTACGGCAAAAGTGCTTATATTCAGTTTGGCAATCCCGACTTTGTAAAACTAGCTGACAGTATGGGATTAAAGGGTTACAGAATTGAAGCGGCGGCTGATTTAGTCCCCACATTAAAAGAAGCACTGGCACAGTCAGTACCCACAATTATTGATTGCCCTGTGGATTATCGTGAAAATATGTTGTTCTCCCGCCGATCTGGTTCTACTACTGCGACTACTACTTAAAGTCCATAAACACATCCACCTAAGGCTGCAATTATAACTATTCAGGTTTAAGGACGAAATCTAATAGCCGATGTGCCAGTTCTAACTTAGAACAGAGGGGTGTAATAGTTTGAACACCGTTTCTGCGGATAAAAGTTGCTTGGTTAGTATCTGTTGCAAAACCTGTTTGTGTGGAATTAACTTGATTGGCAGCGATCGCATCTAAATTTTTAGTTTGTAACTTTAATTGAGCAGCGTTAATAATTTCCTGAGTAGTTCCAGTTTGGGCAGCAAAACCAATTAATTTTTGGTGCGACTGTTTGTGCTTACTTAATTCTTGCAAAATATCAGGAATTGATTCTAACTCTAGTTGACTGGGCAGTTCCGATTTAGGCAGTTTGCGATCGCTATAATATTTAGGTTTTACATCCCCAACTGCAGCCGCCATAATAGTTAGGTCGGGTTGAGTATTGGTAAATTCAGATAACAGTTCTCTGTGCATTTGTGCCGAAGTTTGAACAGCGATTACTTTAAATTCTTCTAAATTCAGACTAGGATTAGCAGTGACTAACGTAACATTTGCCCCACGATGATGGGCAGCTTGGGCGATCGCTATCCCCTGTTTACCTGTAGCAGGATTACCAATAAAACGTACAGGATCAATAAATTCTCTGGTACCCCCTGCACTGACAAGGATATTTTTACCCATTAAATCCTGGTTGCCCTTTGTCCAAAGTACCGACTCAATATAATTCAAAATTACTTCTGGTTCTGCCATCCGTCCGTTACCAACTGCATCACAGGCAAGAATTCCTGAACTGGGGGCGATCGCTCTGATTCTGGGATTAGTTAGTAAACTTTGCCAATTATTTTGTACCGATTCCCACATGGTTGTATTCATGGCAGGAGCTACTAAAAGCGGACACCGAGAGGCAAGTACCGTATTTGTGAGTAAATTATCCGCTAGTCCCCACACTAATTTTGCTAAGGTATTGGCACTAAGGGGCGCAATTACAAATACATCTGCCCAATCTGCTAATTCAATATGTAAAGGTTTGCCATTGGTCGGTTGCCAAAAATTGCGATCGCTATAGGCAGGATTTCTCGATAAAGTAGCAAATGTTAAACCCGAAACAAATGCCTCGGCGGATTCTGTGAGGATTACTCGCACTTCTATCCCATTTTTAGCCAAGGTGGAAACAACTTCACATACCTTATAGGCAGCTATTCCTCCCGTGACGCCAATTAAAACTCGCTTTGACATTTAATTCGTCATTTAAGACTAATATTTAATATCTTTACTGTATCCCTTGATTGTTCAACAAGCTGTAAATTATAGGTTCTTAAAATCTCAGCCAATAAATGCTTTAAGGTACTTAATTACTCCACCTTTGAGGGTGCTTGCAGCCAATATCCCATAAAAATTCCTACACCTGCCCCTAAAAATGTGATCGCTGTAATCAAGAAAAAATTTGAAATTGAAAATATTTCGGTAAACTTAGGTCTCAAGAACCCAAAGCTTGAAACTGCTAGGGATACTCCGCCAAAATAGGTGCCAACTCCAATTCCAGCCAAGGATTTAGGAACCATAGTCAAAGCAAAAGGAATCGTGCCATTATTAACTATGCTCATACAGGCAAGTAATAGCAAAATAATTAAGCTAGAAGCGATCGCCACATTATTAATAAATAAAGTAATAGACAATAACCCTAAACATCCTGTCATGCCTAGCAAACTCCAAATCATTAGAAACCTATTTTCAATTTTTTTAGCGATCGCCCCAAATATAAGAGCAAAAAGCGACTGAGCGATAAAAGCTGCCCCAATTAAGATGGGAACTGATATACCTAAAAATGGTGATATTTGGACAGTAAAAATATGAGGGATAACTTCACCTAAAAGTAAGCGCAGAGATAGTCCTATCAGTGTCCCAACCACCAAAATAATTATTAAATTCTTGAGAGAAGCTCGAATTGGTTGATTTTGATCTATCTCTACTTCTGTCTTTTTTGCCTTGGGTACATAAATTATGGCAAATCTTAACCCAGCTACCCCAGCCAGTAAAGAAATCGAGGCGATCGTAAATGTTATAGGTGCGCCCAAACCCACAATAAAATTAGTTGCCAAGGGACGAATCGAACTAATAAAACCGCCAACTAAGGTTACGATACTCGCAGCTTGAGGCAATTGAGTCTCAGAGGCAAAACGACCCAGTAAAGATAGTAAAGGACTCCGAAACGTTGCCATGGCGATCGCCCATAAAATTGCCAAACTCGGTAAAACTAATTGCGTCAGCGCATTTGCACCACCAAAGATCACAACACAGGGCAAAGCAATATATAAGCCCGTGGAGACAATTGTTCCCGCCACAATCAAGGGTATCCGTGAACTAAACCAACGCTGCCACCGATCAGATAGCCCACCAAATACTGGTTCAATAATTACAGCGATCGCCCCTTCAATCACAAAAATCAATCCTGTAAGTTGCTGCGCTTGATCCAATGAATAGGCAAAAACCTGCTCGATAAACTTCGGCAAATAAATTCCATAAACAACCCAAGCCAAGGAAATTGCCCCCTGAACTAATGCCAAACTCCATACTTGAAGCCATTGCACCTGCGATCGCGTTTCACTCATAAAGCTTTTCCCCATATACTTCCCATATACTTTATAGGAGTCACCTCAAACCACCAATTTGATCCGAAAATAAGGAAAAGTAGCATTATCAATAATTAAAATATCCACCACCCGTGCAGAGCATTCCCTACTAGTCCTCAAACCTCAATATAAATACAGCGAACGTTTATATAATTATCCCCATTCGTAATCGTAAGCATCTTACCCTCGCTTGTTTGGGAAATTTGCGGATTAACGGAGATTTAGCAAAATATCAAGTAGTGATAGTTGATGATGGCTCTGGTGAGGCAATCCGATCGCTATATCCAGAGGTAATTCTTTTAAGTGGAGATGGAAATTTATGGTGGACGGGGGCGATCTCCTCTTTAATTAAAGTAGAAATAAACTAAATTTTTACAAAGTCAAGATTTGGTCAATTTTCATAAAAACTTAAGAATTAGCAGAGAAATTCTGGATATGTATCTATATCTGTAGTTTAGTGGTTCTAACTTAGTCAATTTGACTTTTTATATGCTGTATGTACTGAAAACACTAGCTTACAGCCACATGCCTATGATATAGATCACATTAAAGTTGTGATTTAAATCAATTGCAATATTGTGTTTTATGCTAGGAAATAGGGTAATGAAATTAATTTCTGGGAGCAGGTTAGCGGCGGCTGTGGCAATTTTCCTAATTGGGAGTTCTTACGGGACTAAGGTGCTATCTCAGACAGAGGTCAAGCCCTTAGAGGTTTTTGCTGGTCATACTAGTGATGTCAGTGCGATCGCCTTTAGTGCCGATGGGAAAACATTGATCAGTGGTAGTAGGGATAATACCCTCAAAGTTTGGAATATTTCATCTCGAAAGCTTTTGCGAACTCTATCAGCCAACTCTCAAGGTATTACATCTATTGCCGTTAGCGAAGATAGATCGGTAATGGCGACGGGAGATGTTGATAGTAGCGTTAAAATTTGGGAATTAAAAAGCAATAGGTTATTACGCACCCTCTATGGTCATACTCGCTCCGTTAGTGCTGTAGCTATTAGTCCCGATGGTAAATTGCTTGCTAGTGGTAGCGACGATCGCACAGTTAAGATTTGGTATCTTCCCACAGGGCAGCTTTTATATACCCTTAAAGGGCATCCAGATTATATTAGTAGCCTAGCTGTTAGCCGTGATGGTAAAACCTTAGTCAGCAGCAGTGGTGATGCCGATAACACCGTAAGTCAGTATGGCAATATTAAAGTCTGGAATTTAGTGAATGGTAAACTAATTTATAGTCTGAAACAAGAAAGTCCAGTAGGTTCCCTTGCGATAACCCCTGATGGTAAAACTTTATTTAGCGGCAGTTTTGGGCAAATAGCAACCAAGGATACGGCGATCAATACGATCATGGTTTGGGACTTAGCCAAAGGCAAACTAATTCGGAACTTTGCTGAGAATTCTGACTCGGTGGAATCTATGACCTTGAGTCCAAGTGGTAAGGTTTTGATTACAGGTAATTTCCGTGGCACTGTAAATTTTTGGGATTGGCAAAATCGTAAGCTTCTAAAGACGTTTAAAGCAAGCGATGTCGATCCAATTAGTGCGATCGCCATTAGCCCCGATCAAAAAAGTATTGCCAGCACCGCAAATTCTATAATTAAAGTGTGGAAATACCCATTCTAACCATATATTAATGCCCGAACTTCCAGAGGTAGAAACCGTACGACGTAGTTTGCATGAATCCACCTGCGATCGCCAAATTATTAGCAGTGAGATTTTACTAGAACGGACAATCGCTTATCCCCATAATCCAGAGGAATTTAACCTAGGGCTAAAGGGTAAGCGAATTCTGTCTTGGCATAGACGGGGCAAATATCTCCTAGCAGAACTCAGTAATGACAGTTGGCTAGGAGTTCATTTACGCATGACAGGAAAATTATTGTGGTGCGATCGCTCTTTACCGATTCATACACACACCCGCATTAGGATTTATTTTGCCAACCAGCAAGAACTAAGATTTAACGATCAACGTACCTTTGGACAGATGTGGTTAGTGCCGTCAGGAATAAATCCTGAAGAGATAATTAGCGGCGTTCAAAAATTAGGAATGGAACCCTTTGACCCCAATTTTAATTATGAATACTTACAGAATAAACTGAGAAAAAGCGATCGCCCAATTAAAAACTCATTACTAGATCAAACGGTAATTGCAGGTATTGGCAATATTTATGCTGATGAAAGTTTATTCCTGAGTGGTATTCATCCCCAAACTAAATCTAATCAACTTACTAAAAGTCAACTAGAATCACTAGTCCAAGCAATTCGGAGAGTTTTAAGCGATGGTATTACCCACGGTGGTACCACATTTAGTGATTTTGTGGATATTGGCGGCGATAAAGGTAACTATATTCATTCGGCTTGGGTATTTAGACGGACGGGACAACCCTGTAAAGTTTGCAGTGGGGTTATTGCCAGAATTAAACTTGGTGGGCGATCTACTCACTTTTGTCCTAAATGTCAGCCGATTAGCTAAACCAGTTTGAATAACCTAAGTGCATTTTGAGTAGTTTCCTCAGCTAATTGCTCTAAAGGTTCACCTCTAATTTCAGCCAATTTTTGAGCCACATATAAAACAAATGCAGGTTCATTACGTTTACCTCGATTGGGCATGGGTGCTAAAAACGGACAATCAGTTTCGATAAGTAGGCGATCGCTTGGCACAATTTGGGCAGAGGCTTGAATAGTTTGAGCATTCTTAAAAGTAACAACTCCACTAAAACTAATGTACATTCCCAGATCAACAAACCATTGCGTTTCTTCAGGATTTCCCGCCCAACAATGCATTACCCCTGTAATAGGTTCAGGATATTTATGATTAAATTCTGCTAATACCTCACGGGTAGCGATCGCTGCATCTCGACAATGAATAATTACGGGTATATTTAAACGATGGGCAATATCTAATTGAGCTTGAAATGCCAAAATTTGTTGCTCTTTATTTTCCGCTTTATAAAAATCTAAACCAGTTTCGCCAATTGCCACAACTCGGCGATCGCTACTGGCTAAATTAAAGATTTCTTCCTGCCATTCAGGTTGCCATGTATGAGCATCTAATGGATGTAAACCCACAGCAAAACTAAGCTCAGGAAATTGATTAGCGATCGCTTGAATTTGACTAAATTCCGATGGCTTCACACAGGAATGTACCAACCGAGTAACTCCTGCCTCTTGCCACCTTGATCTTACCAATGGCAAATCATCGTTAAAATCCTTAAAGTTAATATGGACATGGGTGTCAACTAGCTGCATCGATTTATATTAACGTTATACCGAGTCTTCCTCATTAATAATTTGACGAAGCTGAATATGTTTATAGCCTAACTTAATTTCAAATTCATCTCCCGGAACTAATCCCATCTCTTCTGTGTAGGTGGCACCAATCACAATTTGACCATTTTTATGCACACTAACACGATAGTTAGGCTCTCGTCCCCGCCCATCTTTAGATGTTTCTGGATCAAGGGGAATCCCATTGGCTTGAATTAATGCCTCATAAAATTCTGTAAGATTGGCACTATCTTTATTACTAGAATAGTAACCGCAAATTTTGGCTTGTTCTCGTTTAGATAAATGACTGGATTCTTTAACTTTTTGGAGTAAAGCTTTACCCGTTAATGGAGCGATCGGCTCAGACATAGTTGATTAATATTATTACTATTTAAGAATATCTAAATTTCAGGTAAATTTCACGCAAATTTTATAAGACTTGATCACGAAATTAGTAAATTTTTTTTCTATTTTATGAAAAGTTAATAAAAAATTAAGACTAAAAAACCCTCAATCATCCTAAGAGCTTTAACTCAAATAAAAGAAGAGGGATTTAAAAATTAGATTTTGGCTTTATGAATTCACTCAATTAATTAACCAGACCAATTAGCTAGTTATTTTAGTCACGAATTACTTAATTAATCACAGATAATTAAGCCTAATTTATCTCCAAATATTTTGCCAGAATTGTTGAATCGGATTCCTAGGCACATCGACTACGGGTAAGCGACGGCGAATATCTGCAATTTTCCAATCGGTTAGTTGCGCTAAAGTTTGTGCCTCTTTTTCAAAGCGTTGAGGTAACGACCTCCTGTAAGCTTGACCTGCTTCACATTTAGCTTCTCCCTTAAAAGCATGGCGCATAATATATCGACCTTGGAACTGTTGTTGATTGGATGTTTCTTGGAAGATTAAGTCTTCGGGAAATTTATCACGGTTATAGCGGACATGAATTCTTGTAATAAATACATTCCCCCTCGATGGGACGGAAATGCGGCGATCGCGAATGGAGTTAAAGGATGAGTTTAAGGGCATAGGTACAGGCGAATTTAACCAAAATACACCAGCTTTTGTTAACTCTTCAGGGGTTAGAGGTTGTGCCGAACAGGGATCACAACTACTCATATCCCACGCATATTCTAGGAAAGCCACTCTTTTATCCTCACGGCGGTGGGCAGTTTGGAACATAGCCTTATAAAAACCACCAAATTCATTTTTAACAAATTCTGGAATCTCGGCATCACTGGGAATATTAACCATTCGATAGTTAGTGACTTCCGCTTGTCCTCGGGGTGAGAGAATATACACTAATAAATCTTGATCACCTTTGGCATTAACCATCCCCAAGCGAATTGGCAACATAAATCGTTTGGACTCAAACGCCATCATTAAGGGACGAAGATATTGGGTGTCAGATTTTGCTAGTTCTTCAAGATTGACCTTAGCTACAAAGAATTTCAGATTTTGGCGAATATAAGCCTGTAAAACTTGCCTTGCTCCTGGGGGAATGCGATAGCCATTTTCGAGCAGCCATGTTTCTAGTCCGCCAGATTCTTTGGCACTGAGGATTAAAATATCGTACTCACCCACGGTAAATTTCTCTTCGATGGTGACACCTAAATAAGTATCTTTACGAGTTTTCATGGCATCCATTACTCCATTCGCACTAGGTGCCGCTCGCATAGACTCCATCATTGGATATACTGGCGCACAGGGATCAGCATCAAAATATTCCACCAACCGAGGCGCACTAAAGCTATCAAGACGTTCGATAATTTGGGCATCTCCAACCCGCACTTGATCTTGCTTCAAAATTGTTGGTACAGGTATGACAATGGCAAAGTCTTTGACATCCCCTTGAAAATCATTTGCCATAGTTAAAATCGTGCGATCGCCATCACGGGCAATTACCACCTGAGAAGCATTGTTATAGAGTTTGGCATCAGCTTTAGATACATAAAATCCACAAAATGCCCAAGCGATCGGATTAAAGGCGCACAGCACAACTAGGCTTAAAAGCAGGCTGAAAATAAGACGAACAGGTTTCATAGGTTTATCTCTACTCTAAAGATTCGATTCTAAAAATTTGATAGGATTGGCAAGATTTAGCTTAGGACTAATGGCTTGGAAGTTAGAGGCGCTTGATCCTTAAACCAAGTAAATCGAGGAGCCTTGTAGAGATAATCCAAAACTAAGGTTAATGGTGATAGGGCAAATAGGGCATAAAAAACAGCATCAGATACAAAGAAATAGTTGCGTAGGATAAAAGTTAAGCAGGCGATCGCCACCGCCCAAATGATCCGCGCACTTCGAGCATTGGGAATAGACCGAGGATCGGTAATCATAAACATGGCAAATAGTAACAACGAGCCACTCATTAACCTATGTCCCAACACATCCCAACTCCAGCCGAGATAAAGATTACGAATTAGCTCCAAGCCCGCATAACTGCAAAAAAAAGCTGCTGTCGTATCCCATCTACCTACCCGCTTTAATACCATGCCGCCCATACATAAAAATACAAGGGCATACCAAACCTCATCGCCCCACTGCCCCGGTGAAACCCAAGCATCGGATGTAAATAAAAGAGCGGTAACAATGCCAAAGTTCCCCGGATTAAACCAATGTTTATCGCCAACTCGAAAAATAAATTTAGAAGCGATCGCACAAAAAGCAGCCAAGATCATAGTTGAAGGACTACCTGCCCTGAGTAATAAACACATGCCTAAAGTCGTAACAAGGGCACTGGGTAATCCTTTCAAGATGTGATTTTTGACTCTATAATTAACTGGATAATTAATTTGATGGGCAGAGAAATTTGCTAAGGGAAACTGCGTTTGCAACTTAAAGGTTAACCATGACAGCAAAACTTGGGTACTTAAACAAGTGCCAGCAATAACCGCCATTAATTCAGGCTTTAATGTCCAATCCCTTGTGCCAATTCCTAGTACTAAAAATAGAAACAGAGACAAAATTTGGTAACTTCTGGCATCCTTTGAGATATTTTCTAGCATCGTAACCTCACAGGTTTTATGGTGTTGAGATAAATTTGATGGGCTTAGTATATCTGTACCCCAAATTAAACTTGCTCTGTTGCTAAAAATGAAACAGTCCTTTAATCTAAAAAGCCAATCCAGAAGCTAATTTAAAAACTTAAATGTAAAGTTAAACACAGAAAGTTAAAGTCAAGTTAAAATTATCAATACAGATTGAATATGAGTTAACTACCATGTCTATTCCCGATCAAGCCGCCGAACAAGACCGTGTAATTATTTTCGATACGACTTTGCGTGATGGTGAACAATGCCCCGGTGCCACCCTAAATGTTGAAGAGAAGCTAATTATTGCACGGCAACTGGCGAAACTGGGAGTAGATGTAATTGAAGCAGGGTTTGCGATCGCCTCACCGGGGGATTTTGAAGCAGTCCAAAAAATTGCCGAAGCTGTTGGCACTGTCGATGGTCCTATCGTTTGTAGTTTAGCAAGAGCGATCAAAGCAGATATTAAAGCCGCCGCCGAAGCTGTTAAACCCGCAGCCAAAGGTAGAATCCATACATTTATCTCCACTTCTGATATTCACCTAGAGTATCAATTGCGTAAATCTCGATCTGAAGTCTTGGCGATCGCTGAAGAAATGGTTAGTTATGCCAAATCTTTTTGCGATGATGTGGAGTTTTCGCCGATGGATGCGACCCGCTCCGATCCAGATTATCTTTATTCTGTCCTAGAGGCAGCAATTAGGGCAGGGGCTACCACTCTAAATATTCCCGATACCGTTGGTTATAGCACTCCCGAAGAGTTTGGAGCTTTGATCCGTGGTATTAAACAAAACGTGCGAGGCATTGATAAAGCCATTATTTCTGTGCATGGACATAACGATCTAGGCTTAGCAGTGGCAAACTTCCTTGAAGCTGTGAAAAATGGAGCCAGACAACTAGAATGTGCGATTAACGGCATTGGTGAACGGGCAGGAAATACCGCTTTAGAAGAAGTGGTAATGGCTTTGCATGTGCGTCGTCAATACTTCAATCCGTTTTTGGGACGGGCTGTGGATTCCGAAGTACCTTTGACTAAAATTGATACTATTCAAATCCATAAAACCTCCCGCTTGGTTTCTCAATTCACGGGGATGTTAGTGCAGGCAAACAAAGCGATCGTTGGTGCCAATGCCTTTGCTCATGAATCGGGAATTCACCAAGATGGTATTCTCAAAAATAAGCTCACCTATGAAATTATGGATGCCCAATCCATTGGCTTAACCGATAACTTAATTGTGCTTGGGAAGCATTCGGGTCGTCATGCCTTTGGTGCCAGATTAAATGAATTGGGGTTTGAGCTTTCTGAGCAAGAGCTAAATAAGGCATTTGTGCGCTTTAAAGAACTCGCTGATAAGAAAAAAGACATTAGTGATTGGGATTTAGAGGCGATCGTTAATGATGAAATCCGTAAAGTTACTAAGGCATTCCAGTTAGAGCAAGTTCAGGTTAGTTGCGGCGATCGCTCCGTACCCACAGCAACTGTAACGATTCTTACCCCCGAAGGTAAAGAAATTACCGATGCCGCCGTCGGAACTGGTCCCGTGGATGCAGTATATAAGGCAATTAACCGTCTAATTGATGTGCCTAATCAACTGATTGAATTTTCTGTACAGTCAGTCACCGCAGGGATAGATGCTTTGGGAGAAGTCACAATTCGCTTAAAACATGAACGGGGAATTTTTTCTGGTCATGCGGCAAATACTGATATTATCGTCGCTTCTGCCACTGCCTACATTGATGCTTTGAATAAGTTACACCATGCTTTAGTATCAACTCAGAAACTAGAAAAAGTATAGGTTACTGGAAGTTGTACCTGCATACACTTGTTTTTGTTCCCGCAGGTGATCAGGTATAATTTCCGTCTATGGTTTTACCCTACGAACACCAAATTATAAGCAATACAGCAAAAATTGTCTCACTTCATGATCGCATCCATGAGACTTGGAAATATCGAGATAGGAGTGAAAAGGAATGGAAAATTTGGGAGCAAGCCTGTAAGGAGTTTCATTGTCAATATAATGATCTAGCTTTTTTAGGTGGGATTAATGGGGTTAGAAGCAGATTGCGCTCGGGTGATCAAGAAGCGATCACCTATGCCTTGAGTTTTTTGGAAATCAGACCCTATTTTTTTAGATCGGGATACATTTATAAAGACTTGGTGCGGGTTCTGCGAAACTGTCCTTTATCTTCTACTCAAAAAGAACAATATTTGGCTATTAGGGAGAGATATACCCAATTTTTGCACACCCGAAAATTATCAAAAACAATTTTGTATATTGTTATAGTGGCAATTTCGGTGCCCTGCCTGCATTGCTAAACTACCCCACGACCCCAAAGCTGGAAAAATTCTAATCTATGGCTCTTCATCACTAGAAATATAAACAATTTCAGGCAATTTGAGAATTTTGCTTTCTAGTTCCCCTTTACCTGATTTTTGGATTTTGCTCAGCAGTTCAGCACTGTCTTGAATTAGTTGACTGACATTTACCCCTTTGTATTCTGGCTGAAAGTCCCTAAGCCGACCTATGCCTTCACCCAGTAAAATCATGCTGCCCTTGTAATTGGAATTTCCAAGGTGATAAAGCCCCACTGCAATTTGCAATAATCCTTGATAAAAAGTTTTTTCTGGATAATAAGCATCCATCCATATTGCTTCTAAGAGATCGTGGCAGGTATAGAATTCTTGTTTGTTAAATTGGGCGATCGCTTCTAGAAATTGAATAGAGTTTAAATCTAAAGCCATATACTCTTCTGTTTTTGTAAGGGATCGCATTAATTTTGAAGATTATTTATTGTAGCCTGAATAAAGTTGTGCGATTTTAGTACGATCTAGTAAAAAGTCAGATTAGTCAATCGAAGCATGGAATCGACTTTGAAAAGGCAAAAATGCCATGGAATGATTGTTATAGAGCCTATTTGACATCTAGAAATGGTAGTATAAACCCAAAATGGCTTACACAAGCGACTTAACAGACAAAGCATGGGAAATCATAGAACCATTGTTACCACAGAAAAAGCAGACCAGACCATCTAATTGGACAAAGAGACAAATACTCGATGCCATCCTATACCAACTAAAGAATGGTTGTAATTGGATAGATTTACCCAAAGACTTCCCACCATACTCAACGGTATTTTGGCACTACAAGCAATGGCGAGATGCAGGGGTAATCACAAGAATAATGAAACAACTGCATGGCATGGTGAGAGAACATTCTAAAAAAACAGAAAATGGACAAGCCTGATTATGATTGACTCACAGGCAGTTAAGAATACTTGCAATGCAGGAGTGGAGTCAAAAGTTTTTTGCTTTTACAAAGCCACAAACGGGATCAAAAGACACCTAGCAGTTGATAGTTTAGGATTTCCATTTTTCACTCATTGTACAAAAGCAAATGTAAGTGATGACCAAGGACTAATTGAGATGTTCACAGAAAATATTGATTACTTTAAGTCCAAGCCTATGAATGTCCCTAAGATTACAATTTTGCTGGATAACGGGTATCATCCAGACCGCATTAGGCAGGAGCTAGAGAAGATTTACCCTCAAATTATGAGCAAAATCAAGTTTGAACTATCGGACAAGCCCACTAAAGCAGAAAAAGCATCAGTTGGAAAGTCTGGGTTTGTCCCTATCAAGGCAAGATGGGTAATTGAAAGGTCGAATGCTTGGGTTGAAAGATGTAAGATTTTAGTTAAGAACTTTGAGAAAACTCTATTTAATGCTTCAACAAAATTGAATCTCTGTTTCCTCAGGCTATTGCTCATCAGGCTTGCAGAAAACTAGATCTCAAATACACTCTATAGGGTTGAAATCTAAACTTTATCAACAGACAAGCCTCGTTTTATGATCATTGGCAAGATTGACGGCAAAAACTAGTCAGCAATTGTGACTTATCGAGGTTCTGTGGTTAGGATTATTTCTGTAAGGTGATCGCGCGAAAATGAGGTGAAGCTATATGAAAGCTGAAGAGTTGGATAAAAAGTTTGATGATGGTGAAGATATCTTAGATTTATTCGATCTATCCACATTAAAACGTCCTGCTTTAGAAACTCAGCCTATTTCTGTTGATTTGCCTTAGTGGATGATTTCGGCAATTGATCGAGAGTCAGCCCGTTTAGATATAGATCGCCAGTCTATAATCAAGTTTTGGATTGTGGAACCTATAGAGAAAGTTGCTGTTAAATTTTGAGCATTTTTACTGTTAGCGAATGGTTGGAATGGTGATAATGCAGCCTTTGAAGCTAACTCCCGCGATGTTGCACTTATCGGTGGGAGTTAGAACTAGCTTTTATAGGGGGCGCAAGCCTCCCTACATTTATCTTCCACCCTTCCGAATCATTTTGAATCCATATACATAGATATCGGCAAAGCCATATCGAATCTCTTTTTCACGCCATTTAGCTAATCCTATATCGCTCAAAAAACCAGAAAAGTTATCAAAGTCAGGATATGAATCTAGATAACTTTGTTGCCATACTACATAAAGTTCTTCTTTGGTAGGCAATGCTGGAACACCTTCTAAAGATTCAAAAAATCTTTCTAAGTCTGGATACTCTTGTCTAATTGCATCACAACGTTCTTCAGACGCTTTTTCTAGACCTCTCTCTAAAGATGTACCACGAATTAACCGATCAGATGGTGATTTTAATGATGCTTGTCCCTTGTAACTGAGTTCATGTTCTTTTGCTCCCTGAAGTAATACACTTAAACTTCGAGGGAAAGTAGCGCCGCTTAAATCTGATAGGCGTTCATAAACCCATCTATGAACATACTTAGCCTTAGTACCAGTTCTTCTACGCACACCCCACAGTAAATCCAGTGCTTTATTTAAATTTTCTTCAGTGGCAGTATCAATATTTTCAATAGGTGAGGTCATATCCACTAAATTTTTGAAGGCTCTTGATTGCATAGCTTGTCGTAAGGCAAGGCGTAAGAAATCAACTCTCGTCCACTTTAGAAGAAGATCACGTCCATTAAAATGACTTTTATTGTCAAAGTTTAAGCGATTCCAAATATCTTCACGTATGAAAATCTTAAATCTAACTGAAGTTAATCGGCGAGCGTCACAAGCTTGAATAAGTTGAAATAGACCAGTTAATGCTTGCTCTCTAACCCCATTTTTCTCAGAAAAATCTTCATCTAAATCATCATACAAGATCCAAATAGTCTGATTTATCTGGATTTTTTGCTCACCAAATAAGTCTAGAGCATCTTTCACAATTAATCTAAAATTATCGTCGTTTGTCAGTTGAATTAATGCTTGAGTATGCTCGGATTGCCACCTTCCAATAGGTAGATTCGATAAAGTATTTCTCAAATTATTAAACTTCTCAATGTTATTTCCTCTAGCCAAATTTAACTGTCTAGACTGAAATAATCTAAGAATCAAATAAGCTCTCCACAAAGCTTCCCATGTTCCAGTTTCTCCTAGCTGTCGATGAATAAATTGAAACTCATCTCTCGATGGACGGCTTTGATCAAATGTGCCATGACCAGAGAAAAAAGTTACAGCATCTAAACGACCATTAGCTAATTCTTTAGCTTTTGGTTCATGATTTAGTAGAAGCGAGTATAGCGCAGTCTTCCCTGTTCCTTTTCTGCCCTTAATAAGACAGGTGCTTCCATCTAAAAACTTTTCAAAATTAGCTGTTTTCTGAAATAAGTCAATAAGATTAGCTTTGGGATCAGCAGCATTTAAAGCTGGGAAGTTAAGGCTTTCAATTATTCTCCATCTTTCATCACTATCCTTTGTATTTAATATCTCTCCTAAACGCTTTTGGTTGTTATCTTCATCAATTAAATTAGCTATTCGGTTGTAATAGTCTAATAGTCCAGTTACAGGATAATGATCTGCTAGGGCAATAGGGGGGAGATAAGGTACTATAAATGGATCAGCAATTTCATAATCAGTTTCATTTACTTGCTCCATATTTGGTTCTTTTTCTATAACGTCTGACAATAACTTCCAAATTTCTGTAACTTTTTTCATGCCAGTTTCACTGAGATCTGGAACAGGAGAAAAGACAAAATTGATTGATAACTTGCCGAACGAATTAAGTGATTTTAGGAGCAGATCAATCCCCTGTCGGTTTTGCTCGTTAGGGAACAAGAATATAATTGCTTCATCCGCAGCCTGTAGTAGAGATAAAGCGCCCCATTCATTTATACCTGTTCTTGAATCTACCAAAATAACATCTGGCTTTAACTGCTCTTGAATTTCTCGCCTAAAAAGAGTCCATAGAGTTTCACCATTATCAAGAATTGTGGCTGCCCGTAGATCATCAACCTTGGAAATGTAGTCTAGAGTCAAAGCCCCCGCAGGAACAATAAAAAGTCTTCCCGTTGCATCAGGTATCGTAACTTCACCAAATATTTTAGTAATTAAAACATTTGGCTCTACTCCATCAGGTTGATAAGAACGCTCATAGAAATAATCCACAATCCCAAATTCAGGTGATGGATCTAAACGAAAAGCCGTACTTAATCCAGGCGCTTCCAAATCTAAATCAACAGCTACCACTTTCCGCCCTCTCATAGCCAAAATCCAAGCTACATGAGTTAAGGCTGTTGTTCGTCCTACGCCTCCTTTGAAAGAATAAAATGTGATGGTTCGAGGAGTGCGAAGTTCAGATTCTAAAGATGGTCTTTGATTTTGGGGATTTGCTGCCAATAAAGCTAAATCTTGCCAACTATTAATAGAATTTTCATTAGTAATTGGAGGTACTGATAAATTCAACGATCTCGCTTCTTCTACTGTGTATAGGGAAATAAAACCTTGAGATATTTTAAATTGATTAAGAACATTTTGGAGATTATCTCTTCGTTGTGAGAACGATAATCCCTTAAAGCGATCGCTTACAATCGTTAAATTTAAAAGTCCAGAGGTTGAAATATTTATTTCAGCCCATTCACTACTTGGGTTCTGTACATAAATATCTATAAGTTGATGCTTTAACGATACTTGCCAGACTTCCTGCATAGTGATTTTCCTAAAGTGTAGTCAACTGCTTTTGCAACCATCCGATAAGACTATTATACGCAGAATGCCATTCCTTGTAGTCTGTATCATTAAGTTCGTTGCTAGAATATCGCATATCTATGAAGTGCTGATTAGGATTCTCAACTTTAACTAGCCAATTTCTAACTTGAGGAACTTTTTGAATCCTGTCACGTAGACGATTATGTCTCTTTAGTGCATCTTGAAAATCGTGACCTGGGTTGGTAATTGTGTGACCAGGATTATTAGATTCATTTTTCCATTCTCTGTCTGCACCTCTTGGTAATGTGGCTAAGATCATTGATTTTAATAGACATTCTACGGTAACACCGCCAAAGTGCATAGCAGCAACTTTTCGTGCTGATTGACAAAGTATTTCAGTGTCTTGATGCCGTTGAAGAAATGCAGATTGATAATCTTCCACTACGTTAAAGATTTTATTTTTTACGTTAGTCTTCTGCTAATTCTACGCGTAAAATGATGAAGATCTGCAAACATTATGTTCCTAAAATTCCTAAAACAAGTTTAATTACTATCAAGTCTTGTTAAGTATTAAGGTTAGTGATGCAAAAATATAGACGTTTAGGGAGATCGCTACTTTGATGTTGATTTGTTGGCGATGATCGCATTAAAGCTATAATGCCCTTGAAACAATTAAGCTCAGCTTAAGATGACCACTGAAAAAACCCTCAAGTATGCCTACTATCCCGGCTGTGTCTCCAAAGGAGCTTGTAAAGAGTTACATGGTTCAACCGTGGCGATCGCCCAGAAATTGGGAATAGAGTTAGTAGAATTAACAAAAGCTGCCTGCTGCGGTTCAGGTACTTTTAAGGAAACCGATGAATTTTTAGAAGATACAGTCAATGCTCGGAATATTGCCCTAGCGGAAGAGTTGAAGTTACCAATCATGACCCAGTGCAGTACTTGCCAAGGAGTTCTCGGTCGAGTTAACGATAAACTCCAACATAATGAAGCTCGGCGCAATCGCATTAATGAATTTCTCGCTCCCCACCACTACGAAGGGAATACAGAAGTTTTACATTTACTGTGGGTGATGATTCGGGACTATGGCTTAGATCGATTAAAAGCTAAAGTAGTGCGATCTCTAAGTAATCTCAAATGTGCTTCTTTTTATGGCTGCTATCTATTGCGGGCGCAAACTGTGACTCGGTTTGATGATCCCTATAAGCCTGAATCCTTGGAAAATGTCTTTAAAACCCTTGGTGCAACTCCTGTCTATTACGATGGTAGAGTACAGTGCTGTGGTTGGCCCATTTCCAGTTATGCCACCAATGCTTCCTTTTCTATGGCAGGTCGTCATCTTAGTAGTGCGATCGCCGCAGGCGCAGATTGTATAGTTACACCTTGTCCCCTGTGTCATTTGAATTTAGATTCTCGTCAACCAGAAGTGGAAAAAGTAATTGGACAAAAACTCGGGATTCCTATTCTCCATCTACCACAGTTAATTGGTTTGGGGATCGGAATTGCTCCTGCTACACTAGGCTTGGATCGTCATATTGTGTCTACTAAACCCGTATTACAAATCCTCAATGCCATCTAAAAATACATCACCAAATAAGCTTAAACCCTATCGCCAGAATGTGGGAATTATTGTCTTTAACCAAAATGGTGAGGTTTTAGCAGGAGAGCGCACTAACGTATTGGGGGCATGGCAGTTTCCCCAAGGTGGAATTGATACAGGGGAAGACCCAAAAACCGCAGCCCTAAGAGAACTCTATGAGGAAGTGGGCATATCTGATGCCGAGTTGGTTAAAGAATCGGAGGAATGGCTATACTATGATTTTCCCGAAAGCCTAAAACTGACTTCAGGAATGGCAGCGTACCGTGGACAAATGCAGAAATGGTTCTTAGTTTATTGGAATCATCCCGCCACTGACTGTGATCTGGATATTCATCAACGGGAATTTACCCAAGTTAAATTTATGCCATTTTCTGAGTGCGTAGATGCAGTGGTGGAGTTTAAGAGAGAAGTTTACATTCGGCTTTTAGAGATTTTTACCCCAGCGATCGCTACCTACCTGCGTTACTGCAATAAATAGTAATCAAGCATAAACCTGTTAAGGAGATGATTGAGAGCCAGCCGTTTACAATTTCTGAATAATCAATCAACTTATTCACGAAGTCAAACATGGCTATGTCAGTGTAGTTCTAAGTAATCCCATAATTTATCAGGGTTGCAAAGGAGCAGAAATATGAAACTTAATCTTCTGATTGGTTTAACCCTCTTAGTCACAGGTAGTTTTATTCCCAGAGTAGAAGCAGAGACAATTAACTCCAATAACTGCAACGGAGCGAATAATTGTCCGACCCTACTTAAGCAACATGAAATTAGCAAATCTGCAAATCTCTCAACTATGCAGGCAACTATTTCGGTTGATGCTAAGGCTATTAAGAAACTACCATTGGGAAAAATATCAAGGGTAGTAGCTTTGAACGATGTACCTCATGGTAATGCAAAAATGCTCAAAAATTCTGCTAACTTTACGGCTCAAATCGCCCCCACTGACAGTGATGGTAACCGTATATTTAGAGCTACTCGGTCAGGCTCTAGTTATTTTGGAGTTGGTGCTAATTTTGGACTCACCGGTGGCAGTAATCTCGGTGGTACCAGTTTTGCAATTATTAGTAAACTTGGGTTGACTGACACCATATCTGTACGTCCAGGGATTTTAATCCTAAGAGACTTTGCCACTATTTTAATTCCTGTAACCTATGATTTTGCACCTCAGCAGCTATTTAATGATGTTCAGTTTGCTCCCTATGTAGGAGTTGGTGTCGCAATTAATACGGGTTTAAATAGCAATGTTGGTCCAATGATTACGGGAGGAATTGACATTCCTATATCATCCAGGTTCACAATTAATGTGGCAGCTAATCTGGCTTTTTTGCGGACAACAGATTTAGGAATTTTGGTTGGTTTTGGCTATAACTTTTAGATTTTCTGATAAATTCCCAATTAATTTGATGGTTCGGTTTCTTCGGGCTGTGTTGGTTGAGGTGGGGTGTCATTGGGGACAACTTCAGGTTCCATAGGAGATTGCACAGGGGCAGGGGGGATTTCCTGTGGGGCTTTATTCGTAACCTCAACAGGGGTAGGTGGTGAAGTAGCAGGCGATCTCCGAGTCTGAGTAGTTTTCTCCACAGGGTAATAAGGTTCCTGATAATACACAGGGCTGGGTTTAGGTGGAGTTGGACGATTGGGAGGAATTACAAAGTCAGTGGGACTAATGGGAATTTTGAGATTAGTGGAGATGATCTCTTGGCTGCCCAATCTACTGTTAAAACCAGATAGAAGCTTGATTTGTTTAAATTGAGTTTTTAAATCTTCTGTGGTTAAAGTTTTTGGAGGGGAATATTTGCCATCCTGACTGATTAAGAGATTCTGCCCTGCTTTTAGCACTAGTAGTTTAGGCGTATTTGATGTAGTTGAGGCATCTATTGCATTTATGGGTGCATTTACGGGTAATACCTCGGTTGTTCCCTGTAAGCCTATGATCTGCAAGTTTTGGGCTGAGTTAATGTAAACTGTGGCATTCTTAACAGAGGCGATCGCTCCACTAACTTTGATCTGGGCAGTTGTATTCGCAGGTACCCAAACTAAAATTTTCCCCTTAGCAAGGTCGATTTTATTATCTGCATTAATAGTTACAAGGGTATCACCCTGCATCCGAATTACGACTCCAGTTTTTAACGTGATTTGGGCTAAGGCATCACCTTGAGTCCGAACTGGCTCTTCCAGCTTAATAACTTTGCCGAGATTGGCAACAATATCTTGATTAGTTTGCACCAGCCGAATTGATACAGGACGATCTGCTATTTCCGTAATCTCCCCGATTGCTTCACTGGGAATAGGTTCAGAGCTAAAGGGCTTGGGCGGATTACTCACACAGGCAGGAATAAGTAAAATCCCGAGTAATACCAATAACTTTAACCCTTGACGATATATCATGTGCTTAATTTACTAACACTTTATTCTTGCAGTATTTACTGGAAATCTTACGATCATAACTGAAATTTTTAATAGGGCATCTAATCGATACTCTGCCACTAATTGCATCCTAATTATTAGTAATTATGCGTGTTTTTTCTTCTAGCTTGATTTGGTTGTATTGGTTTGTGAACAGAACCTAAAATACTCTTTAGCTCTAATGGGGTTAAATCTCGCCATTGACCAACCTCTAACTCTCCAACTTCTGGACTATTGATGGTAAGTTGAGCGATCGCTACTCGAATTAGTCTTAAAGTGGGAAATCCTACGGCAGCGGTCATACGACGAACTTGGCGATTTTTTCCTTCTGTTAAGGTGATTTCTAGCCATATAGTAGGAATGGCAGCACGGAAACGAATGGGTGGCTGGCGGGGGGGAATATTTAGGGATTCGGGTAAAAATTTAACTTGGGCGGGTCGAGTTTTATAGGTTTGAATAGCCACTCCCTGTTGTAGTTGAGCGATCGCCTCTGGAGTGGGAATCCCTTCGACTTGAACCCAATAGGTTTTAGGATGATCAAACTTAGGATCACTTAATTGATGCTGTACTGCCCCATTGTTTGTTAATAGTAATAATCCCTCACTATCTTGATCAAGCCTTCCTACGGCATAGACCGATGGCACATTAATATAGTCCTTAAGGGTGGGGCGATCGCTATTGGAATCAGTAAATTGGCTTAAAACACCGTAGGGCTTATTAAATAACAAGTAGCGATAGGTCATTACATTTGAGAAATTTGAGTAAATGCAAAATTGGGCTTTTCATCAATTAGGATCAGTAACTAAGATCAATATAAAAGTCAGACTAAGAATAAATGCCAACGATTAATATTAATCACACTGCGATCTCCAACCTAGATATTACCCCCGCTCAGTTAGTCATAGCTAAAATTACCAATACAATTACTGATGATCCAGTTCAATTCAAGATTTTCTATGATCGTGATCCCAGCGATCCTAGGGAGTTATCAGAAATTCCCGAAGTGCGGTTATGGTTTATTCGTTTAGATGCTACCTATCCTTGGCTACCCTATATCTTAGATTGGAAGGATGGCGAGCTAGGCAGATATGCAGCAATGCTGGTTCCCCACGAATTTCATGCTACTACAGGCATTGAGTATAACTTTGAGGCTATGCAGATTTTTATTATGCAAAAGATATTTATTATCTCTAATTGGTTGAAGACACAGGGCATAGACAGTACTGAGAAATTACAGCAAATGACTCAGGTTTTAGGCTACGAAATTGATCAAGAGTTTTTTGATTTCCTGTAAATAAACCAGATTTAATTGTTAAACGTTTTGCAAATCGCTACTGGGCGGATGCCAACCACCCCGAGTCCAAAGACGGCGGGCGCGTAAAATAGAACCATCATCATGATCATCGTCATTCATATCCAGACGTTTGACTGTGGCACGTCCAATGTCAGAGATACCTAAAATTCTTTGAGCATCATCAGACCAGATGAAATGATCTAACCACTTATTTTGCCTAGGATTGAAAAGCGGAACTATAAACTGAGTTTCAGGATCAAGTCCACTTATGAAATTGTAGCGCCGACCATTACAGCGATGACAAGCAAGAGCTAGATTATTTTCAGTATCATTACCACCAAGGGACTGGGGCATAAGATGGTCAAAGGTAAAGAGGGAGGCACTAGCTTCCTCAGGCGAATGACAGTATTCACATAAAAAATTTGCACGTTGGCGAATACGTTGACGACTGGCAATGGGAATGTTCATGACTCAGCGATAATCCGAGCATTCATGAGAGTAAAAATGCGATCTAGTTCTGTAAGTCCCGCCAATTCAGCAATATCATTGGAATTAAGATTGTTGGCTTTTTGCAGATCAATCAAAGTTTCGAGACGGGTTTGCAGTTCATGATTAAACTTAAAAAGATTCAAGCCCCGCACCTTTTGGATTTGAATACCACCCTCGATCCAGAAGGACGGCTGTACCATTGTTTGAGTAATCATAGCTACTAAGTTCTGTACATAGTTTTTCTATTTTATCATCTACTCAAAACCGATAATTACTGCAAGTCAATAAGCCAAAAGCGATCGCATCTTCCAAATCCACCTATTCATGATACAAGCCTCAAAAATACAGAAGGTTCCATATAAGTGCTTCACAAGTGTCAAAATCATGGATGGTTGTGTCGATGAACATCTATGAATAAAAATGCCCTGCTCCAAAGTATCCCTCTATTTAAGGGACTGAGTAGTGAAGACCTCAGTTTTTTGGCATACGCTGTTAATGTCAAAAGCTACAAAGCCAAGGAAGTAATCTTTAAGCAAGGTGATATTGGTGACACCATGTACGTTGTGGTACGGGGTTGTGTGAATATTTCCGTGCTTGACAATACCTCCGAATCCATATCTCTGAAGGATTTAATTCGGGGTGAATACTTTGGAGAACTGGCTTTAATTGATGATAAACCTCGCAGTGCCAGTGCGATCGCTGCCACGGATGTGGAACTATTACAATTAACTAGAGAAATGTTAGCTAGTTATATCCATGCCGAACCACGGGTAGCAATGACAATTCTGCGGACTATGGCAGAGAGGCTCCGGGAGACCAATTTATTACTGTCCCAACGGGCAACGGTGAATATTGAAGAACAAATAGAACGGAATTTAAGTTGGAGCGATCGCCTTGCCGACCGAGTTGCCGAACTCAATGGTAGTTGGATGTTTATTGTGTCCTTGGGTGGCTTAACCTTGGTGTGGATGCTAGTGAATTCTCCAATTATCCTGCGTGATTCTTTTGATCCCTATCCATTCGTGTTTTTTAATTTACTCTTAGCAATTATTGTGGCATTGCAAGGACCTTTAATCGTGATGAGTCAAAACCGTAAAGCCATCCGCGATCGCATCCGTAGTGAAGCTGACTATAAAGTAAATCTCAAAAATGAAGTGAATATTGAAATGATTTTACAAGAAGTCCAAGACCTAGGTAATCATCTGCAATTGCTAGAATCAGAACTACAATCTCGAAAATAATTGTAAAATTTGAGGCTTGAGAATCTCCATTGCCTTGGCTCGGTGACTAATTTGAGCTTTTAACTCTGGGGGCATCTCCGCAAAGGTTAGCTGATATTCAGGCACATAAAATATAGGATCATAGCCAAAGCCACTATGACCACGGGGCGCATCGATAATTTCACCCGCACAAATTCCCACCGCCTCAGCTTTAATGTCTCCATTGGGATCAGCAATGGCGATCGCACAGACAAATTGTGCCAGCCGATTAGGTTGATGTTCCATATCGGTTAGAAGTCGTTTAATCCTTTCAGAATCAGAATTAGCATACCTTGCCGAAAATATCCCTGGTGCGCCGTTGAGTGCCATTACTTCTAAACCCGAATCATCGGCAATAGACCATGACCGAGTAGCGATCGCCACTTGAGATGCCTTGAGGTGAGCATTAGCAAGGAATGTAGTTGCAGTTTCCTCTACCTCAATATTTTGGGGCTTAAGCCTAAGATCAAATCTCAAATCAAATGTAGATTCACTATCAAGCTGATCGGAAAATTTATTTAAATGCTCCTGCAATTCGGCTGCTTTTCCCGCATTACTACTGGCAATAATTAGTGTTTTGAGCATTTCATGAATATTTTAACTAGAGTGTTTTAATTAAATGTTGTAATTAAAAAAAGGATCAAAGGATGTTAAGCCCAATCATCTCTACCATCTTTGGTCGAACCATAGACTTTTGATTCAGCATGGATTTTACGAGTTTGAGCAAATAATTCTGGTTCCGAAAATTGCCACTTTTGTAAAACCTTGAGCAAGTCTGTTTGAATATCCCTTGCCCCCGGAAATCCTCTATACCTGATACACAGTCGGGCAAGATCAGCGAGGTTGCGCTCAGTTGGTGCCTCCACCCGCATTAAATCATTTACCAATGTGCGATCGCCCCGATATAGAGGATGCTGTTGATCTTTTTGTTCTTTGGGTTTGGGGTCTGCCATCTTTAAAATTAGACAAGAAGTTAGAGAAAAATTAGAACTAAAAATAATTAACGGCGCAAAATAATCATCTCGGCACTACCTTCTTTAACTATGGCGGATGTTCTTGCCAGTAGGTGTTGATCGACATCCACTAGAAATAATTTTTTGAAGCTTAAAGTTTGCGATCGCTCTGCTAAATCCGTAACTAACTGTTCTTGGCGTTCGGGACTAAGTTGATACCAAGCATCTGATAACTGCACAATCAATCTACCCAACCTAAAATTAGTCTGCACTCCACCAATTAAAGCCTCACCGTAGGACCTGGAAATATCCACAACCTGTGCCTGAATGCTGCTAACTAATACTTTCTCAGGTGAAATCGGAGCATCACCACTTTCCGCAGGAATTAACTCGGTTAAGGGCTTGGGCTGCGTTTGGACTGGTTGGATCGGAGTCACAACTGCCACAGAAGCTACAGGATGAGGTCTAAGGGATAATAAAAAGGTCAAAACTAAAACCAGCGCAAAGGTACCAACGGGTTTTGCCAAAATTGGTTTAACACTTTCAGATGTCGATACAGGCTTTAGGGTTTCTGTCAGAGATCGCCAAATTGGAGCCAAAGCTATGGAGGACTTTTGCCATAGACTGGTGGCTTGTAATTTTTGCCCAGCGTTAATAACCGTAGGATTAGACGTAACCTTATTAACTACTGAACTTAGGGGAGGATCGATTTTATCAACCACCTTAGCCACAAAGCCTAACACCGTAGGCAATAATCTATTTTGGATAAAAGTTACAGCCTCTAACAATTCTGCTCGAATGCGATCGCCAAGGGGAGAGGAAGCCGTTGGTTTTGCGGTTACAGGTTTTGCAGGCATGGACTTAGGTAATCGCTCTTGCAGTTGGGTAAATATGCCCTTAGCTTTTTGAAGCAAGTTATTTAACTGAGTTTTCAAGTTTTCCATATTATTATTTAATTCTAATTATTTAATCCCGATTATATTTCGAGGATAAAAGTGAGCATAAAAGCTAAGAAACCTTAAGTCTTAGGGAAAATCTTAGCTCTTAAAAATCTTAGGTTTAATCTTGTACAATTAATCATCAAACACCTTACCCTAAAACTTGTTTTAAATGGCGATCCAAGGTTGTCGAAATGCGATCGAAGAATTAGTCGTAGAAGAGATCAAAGCCCAAATTTCCCGCTTGTCTTCTGCGGTCAAAGCTAAACCTAGCCTTGATGAAGTGGCTGCCTATGCCTTAAACCGTCTTCCTCCGATGTATGCCACCACCCGCCGTGGTTATATCCAGCAGCAAAAGCGCGCCCACACGGACATGAAACAGGAAATAGCTCAAACCATTAGCAAAGGACTAATTGGTGTTAAAAAAGACTCCCTCAAAGATAATACCCCCCTCCCTGACAGTGAGCTAGAGCGTGAAGAGCGATCGCTATTAAAATTACAGGAAATTTTAGGTATCTCTGATCTGCGTTGGCGTGATGTTCCCGATGCTGTGGAAAAGGCACTATTGGAGATCAAGCTCAAAGGAGCAGTTGCCTATAGTACCTATAAAAGCAAAGCTTTGCGTGATGCCTCCACTGTCTCTGATTACCTTAAACGTCACTCCGAAGAGTTAACATGGAAAGCTAAAACTTCTCGCCCCCTCGTTGGTGATAACATTATCCAAATGACCGAGATGAAAGAGTTTGCCTCCTATATGGCACCTGCTTCTTGGAATTTTGTTAATACCTTAGAAAATTTAGTAGCTTCAGTCGCACAGAGACAGATTAGCAAGCTTGCCGATAATTTAAGTCAGCGTGTAACCCTAGAAGAAGTCTCAGCCTATGCTCTGAATCGTTTACCTCCAATGTATGCCACTAGTGAAAGTGGGTTAAAGTATTGGCGAGAACGCGCCCGCACCGAGTTGTCATCGGATATTCTCGTCACCGTCAGACAGGGAGTAATTACAATCTTAAAATCCCCATCCCGTTTTTTGCCACCAATTCCCGCCGATAGATTTTCCCATGAGCAGGAATTAGCCATAATTGAATTGCAGGATATCTTACAGGTTACTGACCTAAACTGGCAAAATGTGGCTATGGTTGTGCAGGATGCCTTAGAACAGGTACTAAGGGGTGAGTTAGTGTGGGTTCCCCGCGATCGCCGTAAACAGCTTGACCTAGAATTACCTAGCTAAGACAAAAATTATTGCGATACTGACCAAATACTGGAGTAGGGTCAAGTCCAGTAATCTGACGAAATTGTGAAGGGGTGATAGTTATTTGAAAGTTACTTTCCCAAGCCTTCAAGCGTTCATGTGCCTGCTCCATAAATTCTATCCCTTTGGTTGAAGGCAATTTAAGCCAACTGGCAACGATGGTTTCCACGATCGCTAATTCAATTTGTGGGGGCGCATAGGCAATTAGTAGTTCTTCTAAATAGTCATTGAAATCCTCACCATCTTCACCATCAAGTTCATAGCTATCGATGATGTATTGCACCCGTTGCCGACTGACCTGCTCCCAAAGTTCCATAGTTTTAAAGAGGTAACTTCTATCTCATTTAATCTCGTTTGATTTAATCTTAAATTAATCTCAATCCACTTAATAGTATCACCTTCGGTTTTCAGATTATTTCTGTTTGATCACTAATAGGGTAATGTCGTCAAATACCTGCTGTTCTCCAATGTGCGATCGCAAGTTGTCAATTACGGCTTGGCGAATGTCGTTGGCACTAAGATGAGAATGTTCTAAGACCACGGTACAAAGTCGATCTATGCCGTACTGTTCCTTTTCCATATCTTCTGCTTCCGTAACCCCATCGGTATAAAGTACAACCACATCATTTTCATTCAGTTCTACTTCAGTTTTATTAATAAAATCCCCAATATGAGGTTCCAAGCCAATGGGGAAGCCTAAATCGATTGTGTCAATTCTTTCAACTTCACCGGTAGCTCGCACAATAATCATTTCCTCATGTTGTCCACTGATGGTGAATTTACCGCATTCATAGTCAATCAGAGAAAGGGTGAGATTTTTCCCAGACTCCATGCGTTGAGCATTATCATAAATAGTACGGTTGAGAGTATTCAAAAAGCGAATCGGATCAGTTTCATTATTAACCAGTAGAGTTCGCACCGCCGTCTGCACCATAATCATCAGGACGCTACTTTCCAGTCCATGTCCAGTAACATCCCCAATCCCAATTTTAATTTTCCCCCCATCTTCCACCAAAATATCATAATAATCACCACCTACTTCCGTTGCTGGTTCCATATAGCCAGAAATATCTAATTCCTTAATCTGCTTTAGCTCTTCATCCCTAGGCAGGATCATTTGTTGTAGTCGTCGAGAAATTGAGAGTTCCGCACTCATACGCATATTTTCAGCTTTTAGCTGTTCATTGAGCAAAATTATGGATAGATTGGCTTTTTGTAGGGATTTTTCTGCGGCTTTGCGATCGCTAATATCTCTGACCGAACCTTCATAGTAAAGTAATTCCCCTTGCTCATTTTTTACTGCACGAGCATCTTCAGAAATCCAAATTGTACTGCGATCTTTACGATAAATTTCCGATTCAAATTTGATCACCTGATTATTTTTAGCCATGAGATTAACAAAATCCTGACGGCGATGTGGATCAACATAAAGCTGATGTTCTACGTTGGTGCAGGTACTGATTAATTCATCTGCGGAGTCATAACCATACATTTTTACCAAGGATGGGTTAACGCTGACATATTCACCTTGGGGAGAGGTTTGAAAAATTCCTTCGATCGCATTTTCAAAAATACTACGATACTTAACCTCTGAACTACGGGCAGAATTAATAGCCTCAACCAATGCCACTGCAATACGATTAAACGCCTCAACCACTGTTCCCAATTCATCCTTAGTATCTAAGCTAATAGTTTCTAAATTTCCAGCATTACCATTAGTCATACGTTTAGCAGCGACATCCAAGCACCTGACTGTTTGCATTACCGATTGATAAAAGCCAACAAATAAATAGGCTACTACCAATAAAATAGTTACAACAAATAGAGATATTAGTATCTGCTTATGAATAAAACTATTAATACGATAATTTAGTAAAATATCTAGTTGATCTAGGGTTTTATCTGCAAATTTAAATGATTCTTGATTGGAATTTTTGATAATATCAATTCCAGTAAAACTGAGAGTTTTATTTTTAGCGACAGCTTGATCTAGGTCTTGGCTAATTTGTTTAAAGTTATCTAAAAGTTTTCCTAAATCCGCTCCAAGTTTAGGTGATAAATTATTGGCAGGATTATTCTTAAAAGAATTATTGAGGTTTGTATTGAGAGTTTGACTTTGTTCTTTTAGAAGAGCTGATAGCTGATTTAACCTTGATTCTTCGCTGGCAGTTAAGAACCCACGATTACTAGTTTCTCTGGTAATAAATTCAATTTCAGTTAATATTTGTTGAATAGCAGGCAACCTTAGTAATGTTGTATCCATCAAATAATAGGTATCTAAGTCTGGATCAAGAATTAAATTAGATGTATCTCCTACTTGTGATCTTAGTTTTTTAATAGTATTGATTTGAATCTGGTAAATAAACGCATTCTGACTATTATCAATTTTACTTAGAGTTTTAGTAACATCTGTTAGCTCTCGATAAATTTCTGTGGTTTGTAGTTTAGATTCTAAGCTCTGATTAACAGATTCCAAATTTTTTAATGACTCTGCAATTTGAGATTGATTAAAATTAGAATCTTTGTCTTGGATCGCAACTTTGCCTTGAAGTGTATATTTCCAAACTTGATTTAAAGAGCGCAAATATTGATTTCCTATGATTTCCTTACGGGCAAACTCAACCCTACTATTAATTTCTGTTACTAATAAGTACAGCATTAATACCATTGGCAGTGAAAAAATCAGACTAATTACCAAAAACTTCTGAGGATATTTAAGATTATTCATTAGGGTAGTCGCGGGCTTTAGAGGATTCATAGAGGATGTTGCTAATGAAATTATTAATAATAAACTTGAGAAAAAATCTTAGGAGTGTCTGACAGTAAAATTTCCCATTCCATAGGTTGCAAATTCAGAATATTCTAAAATAGCCGATCACGCTCAAAATTACGCTAAAGATATAGACTAATGCAAATTGCCACTTGGAATGTTAACTCAATTCGGAGTCGTTTAGATCAAGCGATCGCCTGGTTAGAAAGTCGTCCCGATCTTGATGTGCTGTGCCTACAGGAAACAAAGGTATCTGATGCTGATTTTCCTTTAGCTCCATTGGAAGAGTTAGGCTATTTTGTCTATATCTACGGGCAGAAGTCCTATAATGGTGTAGCTTTAATTGCTCGGCAGGAATTAACTGGGATTCGCAATGGTTTTTCGGCAGTCTTAAAAAATGTTGATCCAGAGTTTGATCTGCAAAAACGGGTAATCTCTGGCGTAATTGGTGATGTCAGGATTGTTAACCTATATGTACCTAATGGTTCGGCGATCGCCTCGGAAAAATATGAATATAAATTAAAGTGGTTAGCTCTTTTAAAATCCTATTTAGAAGAAACCCTTAAGCATGAATCCAACATTTTAATTTGTGGCGACTTTAATATTGCCCTTGAGGACATAGATATTCATGATCCAGCCAAGCGGGAAACAAAAATCATGGCATCGGACACCGAAAGAGCGGCATTGCAAAGTATTTTAGATTTGGGATTTAAAGATGTTTTTAGAAGGTTTTATGACGGGGAAGGACACTATAGCTGGTGGGATTATCGGGCAGGTTCCTTTCGGCGTAATCATGGCTGGCGCATTGATCATCACTATGCCACTAAGGACTTATATGAGCGATCGCTAAGTTGTGAAATTGATATTAATCCCCGTAAAAATCCTCAGCCCAGCGACCATACTCCTGTGATTGTAGAGCTATAGATGGGAAGATGTGGCATATTGAAATTAACGCTAAATTTACTTTTAATTCTTAACTAATCATTAATTAATGCCATTTTCATTAAACTTTCTATCAGATTTGATCTCAGAATATTCATCACACCTGATCATGTTGGGCTTAATTTTAGGGTTTGCGATCGCCCACAGTGGGTTAGCAGCCTTAAGGGCAAAAGCAGAAACAAAAATTGGAGCAAGGGCATACAGAGTAATTTTTGCCTTGGTGAGCTTAACCCTAGCTACGGTAATGCTAATTTACTTCTTTAATCATCGCTACGATGGCGTTATCCTCTGGAATGTTCAAGATGTAACTGGGATCAAAACACTAGTATCCGTGGTTTCCGTAATTTCTTTTATCTTTCTCTATCCCGCTACCTTTAATCTATTGGAAATTGCCGCCATCCAAAAACCTCAAGTCCATTTATATGAAACAGGCATTATTAGAATTTCGAGGCATCCGCAGATGGTAGGACAGGTGATTTGGTGCATTGCTCACACCCTCTGGATTGGCTCTAGCTTTATGATTGTGGCTTCAACAGGGCTGATTTTGCATCATTTATTTGGGGTTTGGCATGGCGATCGCCGCCTAGAGCAAAGATTTGGGGCAGCTTTTTTAGAAATTAAAAATCGAACATCGGTCATCCCGTTTTTGGCAGTATGGCAAGGAAAACAAGAAATTCAGTGGCAGGAATTTCTACGTCCCGCCTATATTGGCGTATTGATCGCCGTAGTAGCATTTCGGTTATTGCATCCAGTGGCGATCGCTGGGGCGGCTCAAATTAATTGGTAGTTTGAATTGGTAAATTAGTTTTGGTTATTACGGTACTCTTGCAGTTCTGAGCGTAAATTAGCAACCTCAGCCCGCAGTTTGTCTATAACTTCCTGTAAATCCACATCTTGAGTGGTCGTTGTAGTTACGGTTTGTCCTTCTGCTAAATCTGCTTTTTCTAAAACTGTTTCCGTAAAAGTTCTTAATTTTTCCCTTTGTTCAGCATCAAACTTACCAAAGGCACTCAAAGCATCAGTTAAGGTATCTTCCACTTGTTCAATTATTGCCTCGGCGGTGGCTCTACCAATGAAAAAGGCGCGAGTTAAAGGATTGCTCATAATTACTTAATGAAATGTTACTTTATTTTAATAATACACTGAGATTCTCTTGTCTATTTAGATTCTATTTTCTGTGTTTTATGTGTCGATTTTACCAACCCGTTCTAAATTAATATGGGCTTGATTGGTATGATTTTGAAAACATTAGGTAAATTCAGTGACACATTCAGTAACTTTAGTTAGAGGCGACGGAATTGGACCAGAAGTAGCAAAAGCTACACAAACAGCGATAGATGCTACAGGCGTAAAAATTGACTGGGTAGTTGTTGATGCTGGGGTGGATGTGATGGAGCAGTACGGAACTCCACTTCCTGATCATGTGCTTGAGTCCATAAAGGCAACAAAAACCGCCATCAAAGGACCAATTACTACACCCGTAGGCTCTGGCTTTCGATCTGTAAACGTCGCAATTCGTAAAGAACTAGACCTCTATGCCAATCTGCGCCCCGCTAAATCCATTGATGGGGTCAAAAGTGCATTTAGAAATGTCGATCTTGTAATTGTCAGAGAAAACACCGAAGACCTCTACGCTGGTATTGAATTTCAAACAGGTACGCCCGAAGCAGAACAAGCTTTAGAATATTTGCAGAATTTATCCAAGAAAAAAATAGTGCCGCATTCGGCGATCGGGGTAAAACCTATTTCTGATATGGGTAGTCGCCGCATCGTGAAATTTGCCTTTGACTATGCCCAAGCTAATGGTCGTAAAAAAGTTACAGCCGTGCATAAAGCCAACATCATGAAATTTACCGATGGTCTATTTTTAGAAGTAGCTAAGGATGTGGCAAAGGACTACCCAAATATAGAGTTTGACGATCGCATTGTCGATAATATGTGTATGCAGCTAATGCAGAAGCCTGAACTCTATGATGTTTTGGTTCTCCCCAACTTGTATGGAGATATTGTTTCCGATCTATGTGCGGGCATGATTGGCGGACTAGGTGTAGCCCCCGGTGGTAACTTTGGCACTGATATTGCGGTATTTGAGGCAATTCACGGTTCTGCTCCCAAATATGCAGGTCAAAATAAGGTTAACCCCACCGCCCTAATTTTGTCGGGAGTAATGATGCTCAGACACTTAAACGAAATTGAGGCTGCTGATCGCCTGCAACAAGCTGTAGAGGACGTAATTAACGAAGGAACAAGCGTTACCTATGACCTTGCTAAAGCTGGGATTACCCCCGTTGGTACTCAAGAAATGGCAGAGGCGATCGCCAATAAACTTGCTTAGTAATTTAACTAGATATTTCAACTAGTAATTAATTAACTTTAGGGGGCAGCACATCTCCCCTAAATATTTCTCCCCTTAATATTTGTATAGGTGATTACTTAAAAACTAATTAAAAATAACCGATGACTTTTGCTGATACTTAAGATTTTGTGTACCCAATCAAGGTACAGTAAAGCAATAATTGGTATCTTCTTAAATAACCAAGCGTGTGGATCTGAACCAAATATTTGATAACTCCCATCCTGTTATAGGTGTTGTACACCTTCTACCCTTACCCACTTCGCCTCGTTGGGGAGGGAACTTAAAACACATACTTGATCGAGCCGAACAGGAGGCAACTGCCCTAGCATCAGGAGGGGTACATGGGATTATCATAGAGAATTTTTTTGATGCCCCTTTTACCAGTGGTCGAGTTGATCCAGCCGTAATTAGTGCGATGACCTTGGTCGTACAACGTATTATGCAAATGGTCGATGTGCCGGTAGGGATTAACGTTTTACGCAATGATGCTCTTTCGGCAATGGCGATCGCTGCCTGTGTTGGTGCTAAATTTATCCGAGTTAATGTCCTAACTGGAGTAATGGCAACGGATCAAGGAATTATCGAAGGCAACGCTTACGAACTATTACGCTATCGCCGAGAACTAGGCTGTGATGTCAAAATTTTTGCTGATGTTCTTGTCAAACACGCTCACCCAATTTCGGTTCCCAATTTAACCTTAGCCATTCATGACGCTATTTATAGAGGTTTAGCGGACGGAGTTATCCTATCGGGTTTTGCCACAGGTGATGCTCCTACCCATCAAGATTTGCAAGAAGCAGCGATCGCCTGTCGAGATGTACCATTTTTAGTGGGTTCGGGTGCCACCGCCGAAAATGTTGCCCAACTCCTCAAGTATGCTAACGGGGTAATTGTTTCTAGCTCTTTAAAGCGCAACGGGCAGATTCATCAATCTATTGATCCCAATCGAGTCACTCGTTTTGTCGAGGCAACTCATCTAAGCAAACCTAATTCACCTAAGATTATTCAAGAATGGCATCCTAAATAGGCTAATAAACCTAAATTAAGAAAGCCTTATTTAAACTTATTTCTAGGTCAATCAGTCTTAGTGTAATAGAGTTTGATAGCAGTCAATTCAGCCCGAATATCAGCGATCGCTAGTTGTTCTTATCTAATTAGCTAAAATTTGGCAACTAAAAATTTAGTAAATATATAAACTTATGGCACAAACTTGCCCATGTTTTCGTCATAGCCTTAAATCTTAAAAAAAATATTCGGATTTAAGGCATCTGATTTTTACCTAATGGCGTAATAGCAGAAAAGGTAATGTCAGTTTATACGTAGTTTCTATGCAATGAGTGTAAATACTTAAAAAATAAGGCGCAAATAACTATGAAATCTAATGTTGAGTTTTTGCATAAATCTGTAATAATAATTAATACAAAACTATTGCTATTTAAAAATAACTAGCTATCATAATCGATTACCTGACCACAAATTACAATTAAGCTTATAAAGTTTACAAAACTAAACGGTTTGCAAAAAAATAAACTAACACAAGCAAGTTACATAATGATTTTCAATTCTTTAGTCTGCTGAATCTGAATAAGGAGTTCAGTAAGGAGTTAACACAATGCCTAAACAAAAGCTGACACAGTCCATAAAATCACCAGCCAAAGCCAAGCAAGGCACTCTATCTGCCGATATGGTGCGTACCTATTTGCATGAGATTGGGAAAATTCCTCTGCTTACTAACGAGGAGGAAATTATATATGGCAAGCAGGTTCAGCATTTGATGGGATATATCACCACCCAAGAAACCCTATCTGAGCAGTTTGATCGCCTACCTACCCAAGAGGAATGGGCGCAGGCTGTGGGGCTTGAGCCGAATGCTTTAAATGATGCCCTGAAGCAAGGAACCAGAGCTAAACGTAAGATGATTGAAGCCAATCTACGCCTAGTAGTGTCCGTAGCTAAAAAGTATCAAAAACGTAATCTGGAACTTTTAGATTTAGTCCAAGAGGGAACCCTAGGGCTTGAAAGGGCTGTGGATAAATTTGACCCAACTAAGGGCTTCAAGTTTTCCACCTATGCCTACTGGTGGATCAGACAAGCAATTACCAGAGCGATCGCTCAACAGGCTCGTACCATTCGGCTACCCGTTCATATCACCGAAAAGCTTAATAAGATTAAAAAGGCACAACGCCAACTTGCTCAAGACTTAGGTCGAGTAGCAACAGCTGCAGAAGTAGCTGAAACTTTAGAAATTAAGCCAGAACAGGTGCGAGAATGTTTATCTTTGGCACGTCAACCGATATCCCTGGATTTACGCATTGGCGATAATCAAGATACTGAGCTTGCTGACTTACTTGAGGATCAGGGGCATTCTCCTGAAACCTATGCCTTGAATGAGTCGCTGCGTGATGGGGTACAGTCACTACTATCTGAACTTAGTCCTAAACAAAGACAGGTAATGATCTTGCGATATGGCTTAGAAGATGGTCAAGAACTATCCTTAGCTAGTATCAGTAAGCGCATGGACTTGAGCCGTGAACAGGTGCGCCAATTAGAGCGTCAGGCAATGGATGCTTTACGCAAACGTCGTCAACGGGTTCAGGAATATATTATTGCCAGCTAATAGTAACTTACGCACTCAAATTTATTAAGTACGGATTGAAGGGAGTTTGAGGGCTGCACCCTCAGTTGGGGCTTTGCCCCAAACTCCTTTTTTAAATCTAGGTTAAAACTTAAATAATTCTGCGATCGCCGTATTTTCCAAATAGGTTAACTAATATATAGGAATCCTTATCAGGGAAGTATCGCTATGAACGACTTGCAAACTCAAATTTTTGAACTTAGAGATCAGCTACGTCACCTCAATCACGTTATCGAGGCTATGCCTAAGCAGATTATTGCTGCCCTTGTAAGTAATGGCATAACCAATGAAGCAAGTTCTATAAACCGACTACAACGAGAAACCCTAGAGTATAGTTTTGCCCATAAGGATATTATTGATGAAGATAATGCCCATGTTTGTCAAGGCGATCAGCAGATTCCCTGTGAATGGCAACTTGGAAGGCTATCTGCCCAATTGACCTATGCCTACGAACGGATTGCCGCCCTAGAAAAGCAACTACTGAGTCGGCATTTGTCTAATCGCTAGTTCTAATTGTTAGTTTGGTAGGTAAGTTAATAAGTAACGTAAATATGCTAGATGGGACAAACATCTATTTAATTGGCATGATGGGGGCAGGAAAATCTACCATTGGTAAACTGCTCGCCGACAGATTGAATTACAGATTTGTGGATACTGATAGTTTAGTAGAGGCTTGTACCAAACGTACCGTTGCCCAAATTTTTGCTGAATCTGGGGAATCAGGTTTTCGTCAAATTGAGCATCAGGTGTTATCTGAAGTTTCTGCCTATACAAGACTAGTTGTGGCTACGGGTGGTGGGATTGTCCTTGATCGCTTGAACTGGTCACACTTACGGAATGGGCTAGTAGTATGGCTGGATGTGTCTATGCAACAGCTATATCATCGGCTGCGTTCTAGTCATCATGTTCGTCCTTTATTAGAAACTGCCGATCCATTGGCAACTTTGACTAAACTTTATGAACAAAGACGTTCCCTCTATGCCCAAGCTGATGTTTGCCTAGTAATAGATACCGATGACTCACCCCAAAAAGTTTGCGATCGCCTTGTAGCGGATTTAGCCAGAAAAATTAACCCAGATCAACTAAGATTTCCTATTAATTCATAGGAAAAATTAATGTGTCGTTTAGTTGGCTATTTGGGACGGGAATCGATCTATCTTGAGCATTTGGTAAGTAAGACTACGCACTCACTAACGGTACAAAGCTATCAGCCCCAAGAAATGACGGCAGGACTATTAAATGCCGATGGATTTGGCATTGGTTGGTATGCTCCCGCCCAGCCACCTTTTTTTTATAAAAATACTTTACCCATTTGGAATGATATTAATCTTTTACACTTGGGACGATATATCAAATCGAACTGTATTTTAGCCAATATTCGCAGTGCCACCCCCGGACAGTCTCTGGATTTAGCCAATTGCCAACCTTTTAGCCATCGAGATGTGATTGGCGTTCACAATGGTTATATTGAGGATTTTCACCGATCGCTCTATCGTCCCCTGCGCTCTTTATTAAAGGACGAATACTATCAAAATATTTCTGGAAATACTGATTCGGAGCATATTTTAGCTTTATTTTTTCAAAATCTTATCCACAACTCTGGCTCCATGGTTTTAGCCCTACAGGAAACTTTGGCAGCGGTAATCGACCTGTGTCATAAGTACAGTGTTAATGCTTCCTTAAATCTGATTGTCAGTGATGGTAAGCAGTTAGTTGCCAGTCGTTGTGCCAGTCGTACCCCCATTCCTTCTTTGTATTGGTTACGCAGTGTGGATAGTATGCTGATTGCTTCGGAGCCGTTATTTGAGCATTCAGACTGGATTAGTTTAGCGGGGAATACGATTTTAGCGATCGCCCCCGATTTTAGCCCCAGCTTTATTGATCTCTAGTTTGATTTATAACTTTTGATCTATGGCTTTTGGACAGTGTTGTTCAAGGTTAGCTTTCAGGGCATGGGCATCAAAAATTATTGGTAAAAAATGAATACTTTTAACTTCCTTAAAATAGAACAGGATCGGAACTGGTTGCCAAAAAATCTGCCAATTTTGCCAGTCTTGGTAGGGAAATTGTCGAGTTAAAGTGCGATTACGATAAATATCTAAGGCTGTAGGTGTAAAAACCAATAATAATGTGGCGGTTTGAAAAGTTAAAAATAGGCTAAATAGGATCAAAAAGCCAGCGATCGCCCAAAATTTGAGAAACCATAGCCCGATGCCAACTATGCCAACTACGGCGGGTATAGCATAACTGGGACGCAAAGAAGTTTGGACTGCATTCATAGTTACAAATACTTCAGGAAAGAAGGTGCTAGTATTTACATTAGCTCTTAACATTATCTCGAAAGTAAATCTCGCAAGTAAACAGTTATTAAAATAGTTAAGAGTTAGCCTAAACCTAGCCAGAGGAAAGCTAAATATGAATCTCACCCAGCCAGACACCAAAAATTGGGAATCCCTTAAGCAAGTAATTGCAGGTAGCAGTGGTTTTGAAAAGTGGAGACGCACTAGATTAGCAGAAACCTACGGTAAAGATCAGAAACAGGAGCTAAACTCCGATCGCATTGATGAACTGGTAACTAGCTATCTGCGTGAAACCCTAGAAACCTTAGCTTATTAGTGTACTTATTAGCACAAAATCACATAATGATAGATATTGACTTGCTCCGTAACCAGCTTAAGTCTGATAATTACGGCGATCGCATGCAAGCTTTGGCTCAAAGTAGGGGTTTAGCTGTAGCGGAAAGGTTTGAATTTGTAGCTATTGCTACTAGCGATCCCCATACTAGAATTCGTTATGATGCTGTCAGTCAATTAGCAACCATTGGCAATCATAATTTAGAGCAATCTGGTCAGATTTTGTGTGACCGCCTATTAACTGATCCAGAAATAGATGTGCGGGCGGCGGCGGCGGATGCCATTGGAGCCTTAAAGCTGACTGATGCCTTTACCCATTTGGCTAATGCCTATCGAAATACCACGGACTGGATGATGCAGTTTAGTATTATTGCGGCTTTGGGAGAATTAGGGGATCAACGGGGTTTTGAGCTTTTAGCAGATGCTTTGGCGCATAATCCTAATGATCTAGTTAAAATCGCAGCAATTGGGGCATTGGGTGAATTGGGGGATGTAAGGAGCTTGGATTTATTATTACCCCTTGTGGAGCATCCAGACTGGCAAGTGCGTCACCGTTTGGCACAGGCTTTCGCAAATATTGGGACAGAGCCTGCGATCGCTAGTCTGAAAACGTTAACTGAGGACACTGCGTCACAGGTATCAGAAATTGCCAAGATATTATTAGGCTAATTATTAGGTTCGTAGCTTGGATGTTCGAGAATACCTGCGCGTCCATCCCATGGGAAAAATCGCACTATGGCTTTACCGACAATATTTTGTTCAGGGAGAAATCCCCACACGTGGGAATCGTTACTATTATTGCGATTATCGCCCATCATCCAATAGGTATTTTCAGGAACTTTGATCGCTGAATTCAGAGGATTAGCAGGTAGGTAATAGTCTATGGGTTCAAGAATATAGGGTTCATTTAGGGGCTTCCCATTAATAAATACTTGTCCATCATGGATAGATATTAATTCACCGGGCAAACCAATGACACGCTTGATATATGCCTTGGTATTATCTTCAATTAATGGCGACTCTGGCGGATAAAAAACTAAAATTTCTCCTCTCTGGGGCGATCGCCACCAATTACTCACCTTTTCTACAATGATGCGGTCTTCAATATGTAGGGTGGGTTCCATGGATGCAGATGGAATATATCGTGGTTCTATGACAAATGTTCTGAGTAAAATCGCCACAATCACTGCAATTACAATTGTGCGGATATTTTCTTTTTGACTTGCCCACCAAGACCCGAAATTTTTTTGCTGTTCCAATTTATTCTATTAGTAAGTAGATTTATATTTAACTGTATTTAAATTTATATTTATAAGGATAAAACCAAAGATAAAACTAAGGTGAAGACCCTTTGCCAAAAATTGTACTAGCTTCTTGGTGATAAATGACTGATGTATTAATTATTGGCGGCGGCATTATTGGTTTATCGATCGCATGGGAATTATCGCTGGTAGGGGCAGAAGTAACGATTATTGAACGTAATACCTGTGGCATGGGGGCAACTTGGGCGGCGGCAGGGATGTTAGCACCTCAAGCGGAGCGATTATCGGGAAATTTATTGGATTTGGCACTACGCAGTCGGGGTCTTTACCCAAATTGGATTAGTAAACTACAAGGCTTAACGGGGATGGAATGTGGCTATTGGCAATGTGGAATTTTGTCGCCTTATATGAATGAAGTCTTAGTTTGGAAACATAATTTACAGAATCTGCCTCAGTATTGCGATCGCCAGCAAGTTAAAGCGATGCAATCGGGATTAAGTCATAATGTGGTCGGAGGACTATGGTTTGATCAGGATGCCCAAGTTGATAATCGTGCCTTAGCCCAAGTTTTATTAGCGGCTCTACGCCAAAACTCTGTCAAAATTTTGGAAGGGGTTAGTGTTTATAGCATTGCCACTGATCATCACCATGTTACCCAATTAGTTACCAGTCAAGGCAATATACAAGGAGATCGCTATATTTTGGCAACGGGGGCATGGACAAAGGAGTTAATCCCATTACCCATATCACCCCGCAAGGGACAGATGTTGTCAGTATTTGATCCAAATCGCAGCTTGAAAACCGTCCTGTTTAGTGATGATGTGTATATTGTGCCTCGGCTCGATGGCAGGATCATTATTGGTGCCAGTGTAGAAGATGTGGGATTTTTAGCGGGAAATACGGCGAAGGGGATTGCGACCTTACTAAATAATGCTATTCGCCTCTATCCAGCGATCGCCAACATGAATATTCAATCAACTTGGTGGGGGTTTCGTCCCCATGCCCCCGAGGAAATCCCGATTTTAGAAATTTGCCCTAAGTATAGTAATCTGATCTTAGCCACGGGACATTATCGCAATGGGATTTTACTTGCCCCTGTGACCGCTAGCCTAATTGCTGATTTGCTTAAATAGATTAAATAAACTCGCTCTTAACTCTACTTTCCCTTAAAATCTCGGTATTAATTAGCGGGCATGGTTTACCACTATGGATAGAGGAAGATTAGAAGCATTTAGTGACGGGGTGATCGCAATTATTATTACGATTATGGTGCTGGAATTAAAAGTTCCCCACGGTGAAGACTTGACCGCATTGAGTCCCTTATTTCCCGTATTTTTAAGTTATGTAATCAGTTTTATCATCCTTGGCATTTACTGGAACAACCATCACCATCTATTTCAAGTGGTGGAAAGGATAAATGGTCATGTGTTATGGGCGAATTTACATCTGCTATTTTGGTTATCCCTAATTCCGTTTGTGACTGGGTGGACAGGGGAAAACCACTTTGCGTCTCTACCTGTTGCCATGTATGGCGTGGTTCTATTTTTTGCGGCGATCGCTTACACGATTTTGAGTATTACTTTAATTTCCCATCACGGTGCAGGATCAACCTTGGCGATTGCGATCGGTAAAGATATAAAAGGTAAGGTTTCCTTAGGAATTTATGCCTTGGGGATTTTATTATCCTTTGTTAATTCTTGGCTGGGATTTTCGCTCTATGTGCTGGTGGCAATTATTTGGTTTCTTCCCGATCGCCGCATTGAGAAGGTTTTATAATTCAAGGCTTAAGATTTACTGATTTGGGAACTAATCTGCGGACTAATTTGGGGGCGATCGCTCTTGGCGGATAATAAATTTTTAAATGCTCCATCTCGATTACCAAGGGTCTCATAAAAGAAAAAAGAAAAGCCTTGAAACCCTCGACTGCGAGTAGATTTAATCTGTGCTGATATTTGCTGCATATCGACTTTTTGGGTGCGTAAACCCGTCAGGATGCCAATGCCCACGGGTATAGTTTGGCGCACTTCCACTAGGTCAGAACTGATTAATTCTTTCTCAAACCCTGCCAAATCCGAGCGATATACTTGAATTACTAGCTCATCTAAAAGTCCCATTTTGACCCAACGGTGCCAATCTTGGAGATAATTTTCGTAGGAAAAAGCCTTGGGATTGGGGGAAAGAGAAATTATGCACTTAGGTTTAACAGCTTTAACCGCCACCTTAACTTTAACCATGAGGTCGGTAATATACTGCGATCGCCACCTTGTCCATTCCAAATCCTTAGGATTATCTGGGGGAAGCTGCCCGTTATGATCCTGTTTATACAGAGCGATCGTGAAATCATCGTAGCCGAGTTCCGCAGGCAGACCAAAGTGATCATCTAACTGAATGCCATCGACATCGTACTTAGAAACAATTTCCGTAATTAAATCCACAATTAAGCTTTGGACTTCGGGACGTAAAGGATTAAGCCACACAAACCGATGTTGTCCGTGATCACCATAGACAAACACACTAGAGCCATCTTTACGCGTTGTTAGCCATTGGGGATATTTTTTTGTTAATTCGGCATTTTCCTCGGACATCAAGCCAAACTCAAACCAGGGAATTACCGTTAGCCCTTTGTTATGTCCCATTTCCACCGCATCAGCTAACATATCTCGCCCTTGCAGTTGGGGATCGGGACGAATTGACTGTCCAAAGGATTTTGCTGAAACCTCACTGGGGTAAAGGGTATAGCCCTCATGCCAAACCGTAGGATAGATCGTATTAAAGTTCAGTCGTTGCAAACGCACCATTGCCTGCTCTAAATTAGAACGAGATAAAAGTACATCGCTATCAACATTGGTCAGCCATACTCCCCGCAGTTCTGGTAAGGATTGCCCCCAAATCGGTAGGTTTAAACCCAGATTCAGGAGTAAAGCGATCGCTAAACCAGAACAGATGAGAATTAATGACTTGATCCATTTTTTCATGATTGAAATAACTTAAATAACTAATTAACCGTAATCCGTGGGCTGGAACTTGATTCTAAGGGCGATCTAACCCGAAGAAATGCTTCTAGGGCAGCTAAATCCAAGACTCCACCCAAGCGATCGCGCCCTTCTTTGAACCCCGTGAAATTATCCCCGCCATCAGCAAGAAAACTATTGACAGTAATTCTGTAGTCAGCCGTGGGATCAATATTTTGATTATGGAGTTTCATATTGCTGACTTTATTACCAAGGGGAGCGTTAGCAGTCCAAGTATAGCTAAATCCTTGGGATACCTGCAGAATTCGATTTTGTCCCACCACAGGATTATCAAACTGCTGTTCTAAGATTTGCTTAATTTGCGCCCCTGTTACCGTCATAGTGACTAAACTATTGCCGAAAGGTTGCACAGTAAAAGCCTGTCCGTAGGTGATATTACCATCCCCATAGGTTAAATCCGCCCGAATTCCCCCTGGATTCATAAAGGCGATCACGGCATTACCTGTCCCTTCAGTTCTAGTAGCAGCCAATTGAGCATCGGCAATGATTTTACCCAAGGGAGACTCTCCCGCAATATTAACAGCACGGCTAATATCTGATTTGATGGAGCCAATTTTGCGACTAGCCAAGGGCATAGCCACAGCTTGATATTTAGCAATTAAGTTAGTTAAAGCTGCCGCCTTTGGTAAATTATGCGTAACAATTATATTATTAGCTTTGATCTGGCTTATATTTCCTGTGGTGCGATCGAGGGTCAGGTCAATATCCGTAACTAGCCGCCCAAAGGATAAGGCACTGGTGACATAGCGTTGATCAATCACACAGTTATATGCCTGATGGGTATGTCCAGTAATAAATAAATCCACCTCTGGATCGGTACGTTTCACAATATCAACGATCGCCCCCGAAATATTTTGGCATTCATTATAGCCACCTGTGGTCAATCCACCTTCATGTAATAGGACAGCGATCGCTTTAATTCCCTGCTTTTTTAACTCTGGGACTAGGGCATTAACCGTATCTGCCTCATTTTTAAATTCTAGTCCCGCTACCCCAGATGGTGAAACAATTTTTGGTGTCCCCTCCAATGTCATCCCAATAAAAGCGATTTTAATCCCGTTAAATTCTCGAATTTGGTAAGCAGGAAAGATGGTCTTACCCGTATTTTTATCAATTACATTGGCGGCTAGAAACTTAAAATTAGCTCCCTGAAATTGTTCTACCTGACAACCATCGTGATGACATCCACCATTTTGCATTCGTAATAGTTCCGATGCCCCTTGGTCAAATTCGTGATTACCCACAGCATTTAAATCTAAACCGACTTTATTTAATGCGGCGATCGCTGGCTCATCATGGAATAAAGCTGAAAGTAAAGGACTGGCTCCAATGGTATCCCCAGCAGATACTACTATCGTATTGGCATTAGTGTTGCGTAATTTTTCAATGTGAGATGCTAAATATTCCACCCCACCAGCAGGAACCGTAGTTTGGTCGGGGAGCTTTACGCTTAGGTTAGCGGGTTCTAAATTGCCATGAAAATCATTGAATGCTAGTATTTTGACATTTACTGTTCGGGATTGGGTACTAGCAAAGGGCGCAAAAACTAGGGTGATCAATAGGGTAATTACAAAAGCGATCGCATACTTTTTCATGACTATGCCTCAGCTAAACATTGGATTAAATATGGGTAGAACAACCTAAACCCAATAAACCATAATTTGCCATAATTTGCTTGATCCCAAAATTTCTAGTCCCCAATTTCTAGTCAAAGTATTGATAAGGCTTGATCCTGAATTGCTTGCCAAAGTGATCGCAGTTTCCCACTGACTCACAACTATTTTCCACAGCCTCGGAAAAGTAACTTTGAGAGCATTTGATAAAAAGACCAAGTAATAAAGACCAAGAATGCAATCAAGTCAGACTTTTTTTGGCAAATTTCCGAATAAATTGGGTTGAAGCGTGGAGATCGAGTGGTTGTGCAAATAAATAGCCTTGCCCATAGTGACAGCCCAGTTGTATTAACCTGTGCAGTTGCTCCAAGTTTTCTATGCCTTCAGCTACTGTATTCATATTCAAACCCTTAGCTAAAGCCAAAATCATTTCGATAATTTCTGTGCTTCCAGAGTCAATGCGCTTGACAAATGAGCGATCAATTTTTAAGGTGTCAATGGGAAACTCATGCAATCGCCCCAGGGAAGAATAGCCAGTTCCAAAGTCATCAATGCAAAGCTTAATTCCCATTTCTTTTAATTGATTGAGGATTATAAGTTGTGAGCTATCGGTTTCTAGTATGCAGCTTTCCGTAATTTCCAACTTTAAACATGAAGCAGGTAAGCCAGTTTCAGCAAGAATTTGTCTAACTTGACATCCTAAATCTGGTTGCTTCAGTTGCATAGGCGAGAGATTGACATTAATACTGAACGGTGACTGTTGATAAAATGCTTGAAGCCAAAATTGAGCTTGCTGACAGGCTTCACGCAGAATCCAAAAGCCTAAGGGGTTAATTAAACCAGTTTCCTCGGCAATGGGAATAAATCGGTTGGGAGAAATTATGCCTTTAGCTGGATGCCGCCAACGGACTAACGCTTCAAATCCACACACACTCTGATCGGATAAGGAAATCAAAGGTTGATAGTCTAAAAAAAATTCTTGGTTGGCGATCGCTCTGCGTAAATCATTCTCAAGGCTTAACCGTTCCATCAATCCCGCTAGAATTTCAGGATTAAAAACTTCATAGCGACCGTTTCCCTTACTTTTTGCCTGATACATGGCAATATCAGCATCTCTTAAGATATCCTCAGGTTGTTGATATGTCTTTATCCCAAACGTAATCCCTATACTGGCGGTAATATAAATTTCGTAATTATGGAGATTAAATGGCAGCCGCAATTGTGATTGAATCTGGGTTGCTAAATTAGTAGCGATCGGTAAATCATCAATATCTTCCAAAAGTAGGATAAATTCATCGCCACCAAGCCTAGTGACTGTGGAATTATTTTTTGTTAGACACTCTTGTAGTCTCTGGGCAACTTGTCTCAGTAATTCATCTCCAACTAAATGCCCTAAGCTATCATTAATTACCTTAAAGCGATCGAGATCGATAAATAGTACAGCGTACAAACTGTTCTTACCCATGATCTGCTTCAGCTTTTCGATTAGCCAAAACCGATTGTAAAGACCCGTTAGGGAATCATGGCAGGCATCATATTTCAGTTTTGCTTGGACTTCTTGAAGGTTGGATAACGATGTTTTGAGTGAGATTTCTGCTTGTTTATTGAGTGTAATATCTTGAAGCGTACCCAAAATTCCAATTACATCTCCAGAACTATTATGAATCGGAATTTTATTGCGTTCCACCCACATTTCTTTACCATTGGAATTTGGCTGAGATTCTATAATTCCCAGTTGAGCTTGATCGCTTTCCATAATTTGCAGATCAACTGCTCGATATTTTTCAGCTTCGGCAAAAGTAATACTAGGCAAATCGTAATCATACATCCCAATAATTTGTTCGGGAGAAGTTAAGCCCATAGCATCTGCAAAGACTTTATTACAGCCCAGATACATGGAATTGCGATCCTTCCAGAAAATTAATTGGGGGATATTATTTAAAATCACCTGCAGTAATTCAGCACTATGACTCATTTCCTGAGCCTGTTTTTGAATGGTAATATCTTCACAAATACCAATGAAAAAATGAGGCGAATTATCAATATTGCGAATTAATGAAATGGTCAGGCGCACCCAAATAACTTGGTTTAGCTTGCAAATGCAACGCTTGTCTATGCGGTGGTGATCCGTAATTGCGAAATCGGTCAGAAACTCAAAACCATCATTAATATCTTCAGGCAGAATTAGATCAGTCAGAGAAACCCCAAATAGTTCATTTTCGGCATATCCAAGCATCTGTTGCAAAGTTAAATTACTTTCAATAATTTTCCCATCTAAATTAATGATCGCCATCCCAAATGCGGCACCTGCAAAGATCGCTCGAAACTTTGAGTTTCCCCACTCAAAAACCTTCATCGAACTTTGCTGAGTCAGCTTACTAAAGTGTTGAATCTGTTGATCAGGACTAGGTTGATTATTTGACAGATTCATAGTGATCTCATGGTGTAATTAGGAGGCTATCAAAATACTGAAAGTCCTTTCATCTCAGTGTTATTTGCCCAAGAAAAATAGCTACCTTCATACTGGGAGTCGAGCTTTACGGCTTGCTCATAGTCATTGCGAGCCCCCGTTTGTTCGCCGACGCTATATAGCAACATCCCTCGATTTAAGTATGCTTCGGCATAAGTGGGGTTGATTTTGATGGCTTGGTTGTAATCTAAGCGCGCCCCCTCAATATCACCTAACCCCTTGCGAGCCAATCCTCGGGCATTATATGCTTCAGGATAATTGGGCTCTAGCTTAATGAGTATATTAAAGTCAGAGATCGAGGCGTGATAGTTTTTCAGGCTATTGTATGTTACACCCCTTTTGTAATAGGGTTTTGCACACTTTGGATCTATACTTATTGCCTCAGAATACGCTTGAACTGCCTTTTCAAGATTTTTAAGATGGGTAAAGATTTCTCCACATAATAAGTAAGCATCTACACTTTCTTTATTATTTTTAATGATTTCCTTTAGTTGATTCATTGCTGCTGCAAAATCCTTTTTCTCAATTAGTAACTTGGCGTTATCCAGCCATTGGTTAGAAATGTCTTGAGAAATATCTGTGGTCACTGGAATCAAAACTTCTGGAACCACATCGGGAATTTTGATCGGTACTTCTAAATTTAAATATCCGTAAATCTGACTAATTTGGGAGCTAAGATTTTCTTGATCAAGTCTTGGTAATATGCACATAGATCCTTGCTTTGTCGCCCAACGCTGTTCTAGTTTTGTAAGCTCTGATTCGCTGCGAGTAGTCAAGAAGACAATCTGAATAGAAGGTTGATTATCTTTACACCATCTGCTTACTTTACTTGCCTGGAGCAAATTACTCTCAGGACATTGAATACTCATTTCCACTAAAATTAGGCTGGGCAGGCTGCTAGATGGAGTTTTTTCGACTACATTAACAAGGTCATCCGTAGGAGAAATATTAACAAGTTCAATATCCTGAGATGATAGATTTTGCAACCATAAATCTAATTGTTCGCTACTGCTGTGCATTAGATAGACAATTGTTTTCATCTTAATTTCCTAATTGTTTATTTGTCTGTTATTTACTAGCTACGCACATAGACTAAAAGCTTAAATATTCGCTAACTCTTTAATTAAGTTGTCTGAAATAAGTTGTTTGAATAAATTACCGAATAAGCTACTTTGTTACTTTATGTAATCAACTTGCTTGGACTACCTATGGTAATTACTAGATCAACCAAGAATTAACTTGATTAATCCTATCCTTAGTGATCAGCTTCTTACAGTAGTCTTAAATACATTCTTTCCCAGTCAAAATGAATTAAGAGTTAGGTAAAAGCGTTCTATAGAGCAGTATTTGTGAAATTCTATCCAATGGTCAGACTGATGAAGATGCTGTTTAGTGTATAAATTGGTGTAGCGATCGCAATTGTTCCAGATTTAATTCTAGATTTCTTTAACCGTAAATAATTAAGTAATAATGCTGATAGGTAATGATCCCAAGATTTAATTCCTAAAATCTAAGATTAGTCATTAATTCGGTTAACCTAACCAAAACCGATCTATAATCTACCCCTAACCTAGAAAATAGGCTGTTATACTGAATTCTATCGAATGCAGCAAGTAGTGGGAACAAAGCCATGTTTGAACGCTTTACAGAAAAGGCAATTAAGGTCATCATGCTGGCTCAAGAAGAAGCTCGCCGCCTCGGACACAACTTCGTTGGCACAGAGCAGATCTTATTGGGTCTGATTGGAGAAGGAACAGGCGTTGCCGCCAAAGTCCTCAAGTCTATGGGAGTTAACCTCAAGGATGCAAGAATTGAGGTCGAAAAAATTATTGGGCGTGGTTCAGGCTTTGTAGCAGTGGAAATCCCATTTACCCCAAGGGCAAAACGAGTTCTAGAGCTTTCCCTGGAAGAGGCTCGCCAGTTAGGACATAACTACATTGGGACAGAACATTTACTCCTAGGTCTAATTCGTGAAGGGGAAGGAGTAGCGGCAAGGGTTCTAGAAAATCTTGGCGTAGATTTGTCGAAAGTTCGTACTCAAGTAATTAGAATGTTAGGCGAAACTGCTGAAGTTTCCGCAGGTGGTGGTGGTGGACGCACAAAAACCCCAACTTTGGATGAATTTGGGTCTAACTTAACCCAATTAGCGATGGAGGGCAAACTTGATCCAGTGGTAGGTCGCCAAAAAGAAATTGAGCGTGTGATTCAAATCTTGGGACGGCGAACTAAAAATAATCCAGTTTTAATTGGTGAACCAGGTGTTGGTAAAACGGCGATCGCTGAGGGATTGGCACAGAGAATTACCAGTGGTGATATTCCCGACATTCTTCAAGATAAGCGGGTAGTAACCCTTGACATTGGCTTGTTAGTAGCAGGTACCAAATATCGAGGTGAGTTTGAAGAACGCTTGAAAAAGATTATGGATGAAATTCGTTCTTCTAATAATGTGATCTTGGTAATTGATGAGGTTCATACCCTAATTGGGGCTGGTGCTGCGGAAGGGGCGATCGATGCCGCTAATATCCTGAAACCTGCTTTAGCCCGTGGTGAACTTCAATGCATTGGGGCAACGACTTTAGATGAGTATCGTAAACACATTGAACGAGATGCGGCATTGGAAAGACGTTTTCAGCCAGTTATGGTTGGTGAACCAAGTGTCGAAGAAACCATCGAAATTCTATTTGGGTTGCGGGAACGCTATGAGCAGCACCATAAACTCAAAATTTCTGATCTAGCAATTGATGCGGCGGCTAAGTTATCTGATCGCTACATTTCTGATCGATTTCTGCCCGATAAGGCGATCGATTTAATTGATGAAGCTGGTTCCAGAGTCAGATTATTGAATTCACAACTCCCCCCTGCGGCTAAGGAACTGGATAAGGAACTACGACAACTGCTGAAAGATAAAGATGATGCTGTGAGGTCTCAAGACTTTGATAAGGCAGCTAAACTGCGCGATCGCGAGCTAGAGATTAAGCAGGAAATCCGCAATTTGAGTCAAGCTAAAAAAGCTGAAACCACTAAGGATGATGTGGTACCAGTGGTCACAGAAGAGGACATTGCCCATATCGTTAGTTCTTGGACTGGCGTACCTGTAAGTAAGCTCACCGAATCTGAATCCCTGAAATTGATGCAAATGGAGGAAACTCTGCACCAACGCTTAATCGGACAAGAAGAAGCCGTAAAAGCTACTTCCCGTGCCATTCGTCGTGCCAGAGTTGGACTTAAGAATCCTAACCGTCCGATCGCTAGTTTTATTTTCTCAGGACCCACAGGTGTTGGTAAAACTGAGTTAACAAAGGCTCTAGCCGCCTACTTCTTTGGTTCGGAAGAGGCAATGGTCAGGTTGGATATGTCTGAGTTTATGGAACGGCATACGGTTTCTAAGCTCATTGGTTCACCTCCCGGCTATGTGGGTTATAACGAAGGTGGTCAATTAACTGAAGCTGTCCGTCGTCGCCCTTATACCGTGATTCTATTTGATGAAATTGAAAAAGCTCACCCTGATGTCTTTAATTTACTCTTACAAATTTTAGAAGATGGACGATTGACAGATTCTAAGGGACGTACCGTAGATTTCAAAAATACCCTAATTATCATGACCTCCAATATTGGTTCTAAGGTCATTGAAAAAGGTGGCGGTGGTTTAGGCTTTGACTTTGCTGAAGATCAAGCTGACTCCGCATATACTCGAATTCGATCGCTAGTTAATGAAGAGCTAAAACAATACTTCCGCCCAGAGTTTCTTAACCGTCTTGATGAAATCATCGTCTTCAGACAACTGAAGATTGAAGAAATTAGAGAGATTGCCGAACTCATGCTTAATGAAGTTTACAAGCGACTCAAGGAGAAAAATATTACCCTTGCTGTCACTGAACGCTTCAAAGACTTACTAGTGCGGGAAGGTTATAACCAAAGCTATGGAGCTAGACCCTTACGTCGGGCAATTATGCGCTTACTTGAGGATTCTTTATCGGAAGAAATTCTCACAGGTAAGGTTAGAGATGGCGCATCGGTAATTGTAGATGTGGATGATGATGGTAAGGTAATTTGTGTAGAGCAACCCTCGGCGATCGCCCCTGCGGATAGCCCTTTACAACTCATGCCCTCTGCCTAATTTAACTTTTTCAATGAACTCTGAGCAAACTTTAACTAATCCCCCTCAAGACCTTGGCAAAATACCTGATCAAGGAGGAGAGGAGGATTTTTTACTGGAAACCATAATTGAAAGCGATAAACTGATTCAACCTGCCCCCTCAGCACCTCAAATTTCAGTACCGCAAATTAGGTTCAAAACCCTTGATGATAAGTTAAATCTGATCCTGCCATTGGAGCAAGAACTGACCGATACTGATGGTTCTAGCCATACCACCTTAACTTGGACTGATTTACTAGAGCAACTCCAGCAAAAAATTACGGCACAGGCGGATACTTTGACTGCGGGAACTTTAGTCTATTTGCAAGCGGGCGATCGCCTTTTAGATGTCAGACAAATTCAAGATATTACGGAAATTCTCCAAACCCAAGGGTTAGTTCTCCATAGTGTTTCCACATTTCGTCGTCAAACGGCGATCTCTGCGGTCACGGCTGGTTTATCCGTAGATCAAAGTCCCAAAACTCCCGTAAATCCTGAAATATCCCCCCAAGACGATCCCTTGTATCTAAAAATGACGGTGCGATCGGGAGTGGAAATTCGTCACAATGGCAGCATTATTATCTTTGGGGATGTCAATGCGGGCGGAGAAATAATTGCCACAGGGGATATTTTAATTTGGGGAAAACTGAAAGGTGTGGCACATGCTGGGGCAAAGGGAAATGCTCAGGCTGTAATTATGGCTTTACATTTAGATGCGACACAGTTACGCATTGCTGATTTCGTGGCTCGGGTGGACTCGCCAACTACTAGCTTCTCTCCTGAGATTGCCCATGTAAGTCGTAAGGGGAATCCTATTATTTGCATTACCCCTGCTGCTAGTTTTTCTAGGTAGAACTATAAAAATTGGGATAAATCTGTAACATTTGTCAGAACTTATACAGTGTGTCACTTTTATTTTGCACGGGGATTTACTCACTAAGTTGTGGTGAGCATAATCTGAAAATTGTTTGTGGATAACGGTATCATCAAAACTTAACCATGCCTTAACCATATCTTGTGACTTTATTAACCTTGGGGCGGTCATCAACGCTGTAGTCTTAGATTTAGAGATTACTTGTAAAAAATCACACAAAAAATCCAACGGACTAGGAAATATGATCTTTTTCACTTCAAGTTTACGTCGTCTTGTCACGACTTCAGCCGTAGCTATTTCAGTGGTATTTGGAACGGCAATGGCAGCCAGTGCTCAGACCGTGACCTTAAATGGTGCAGGGGCAACTTTCCCTGAGCCTCTATACCAAAGATATGCTGCTGAATTTGCCAAGCAAAATCCAAATATTAAAGTTAACTATCAAGGTATTGGTAGTAGTGGTGGGATTAAACAATTTACCGCAGGTACCGTGGACTTTGGGGGTAGTGATGCTGCCATGACTGATGCACAAATCGCTGCGGTGAGTAAAGGCGTGATTTTAGTTCCTACCGCTGGTGGTGCTGTGTCCGTAATTTTTAACGTGCCCGGAGTAGAAAAGTTAAAACTTTCTCGCTACACTCTTCCCCTTATTTTTACAGGACAAATTAAGCGGTGGAATGATGCCAAACTGGTAAGGGATAACCCTGGAGTTAATCTTCCTGACTTGCCTATCAGACTTGCTGTTCGTGCCGATGGTAGTGGCACCACCTTCATCTTTACTAACCACCTTTCTGCCATTGATCCCTCATTCCGTAAATTAGTAGGACCTGGTCAAGCTCCGAAATGGGTTGCTAGTCCTCTTAAGGGTAAAGGTAATGCTGGTGTAGCTGGTGTAGTTAAACAAACTGCTGGAGCGATCGGTTATGTAGAATACAGCTATGCTAAAAATGGTAATCTAGAGACTGCCCTTCTACAAAATAAAAAGGGTCAGTATGTTACTCCAGAGTTAAGTAATGCTAATAAAGCTTTAGCAACCTTTAAGTTCCCTGAAAATTTCAGAGTGTTTGAAGGTGATCCAACCGATGGCTACCCAATTGTGGGCTTAACTTGGCTGTTAGTTTCCAAAGACTATGATGCAGCTAAAGCACCTGCAATTAAAAAGTTCATTCAATGGGCTTTGACTTCAGGACAAAAAATTAATGGCTCTCTTGAATATACCCAAATTCCAGAGGCAGTAGCTAAAAGAGTAATTCAAGTGGTCAATAGTTCTGTTAAGTAGTTATTAAAAATTTTAGGGGCTGCAAATAATTTCAGTCCCTAAATAAAGTAAATCACCCTGAAGGAAAAATTGCTGATGGCAAGTTATTCTAAATCCTCAAGCTCCGACCAAGCTGCCAATGCAGTCAACATCAATGTTTTTGATACTAAAGGTTATATCCTCGAAAATGGATTCACGATCTTAGTCAAAATATTTGGTCTAGGAATGCTGGCAATGATGCTATTTGTGATAGTGGTCGTTGCCTTTCGTGCCTTCCCTGCCATCCAAAACTTTGGACCCCAATTTATCTTTAATACTAACTGGAATGTTGGTACTGATGAGTTTGGGGCTGCTCCTTACATTTACGGCACCATAGTTAGCTCAGCGATCGCTATTTTACTTGCTACACCTGTGGGGGTTGCGATCGCTTTAACCACCAGCGAAAACTTTGTTCCTAAAAGCGTGCGGATGCCTATTGCCTATACGGTTGAACTAATTGCAGCTATTCCTAGTGTGATTATCGGTCTGTGGGGCATTTTTACATTTGTCCCAGTTATTAAGCCTTTTCAAGAATTTTTACATAGCACTCTGGGTTGGATTCCTTTATTTGGTACCGAATCTTCAGGCTTTAATATCATGACGGCTGGGGTATTACTGGCAATTATGATCATACCGACTGTAGGTTCTATTTCTAGAGATGTATTAATAGCGGTGCCAGCAGAGTTTCGTAGTGCGTCTATGGGCTTAGGTGCAACTCGGTGGGAAACAATTACTAGGGTAATCTTACCTGCTGCCTCTCCTGGTATTTTAGGAGCAGTTATGTTGGCTTTGGGACGTGCATTGGGTGAAACTATGGCAGTAACAATGGTAATTGGTAATACTGCCCAGATTAGTGCTTCCCTATTGGATTCTGGCTACAGTATTCCTGCGGTAATTGCCAATGAATTTGCAGAAGCGGCGGGAGATTTACATCCGGGTGCGCTCTTATATTTGGGGCTAATTTTGTTCGCACTAACTCTGATTGTAAATATTGGTGCAGTTTTATTAGTTCAACTATTTACTAAGGATTAGGTAATAATTTAATGAGCAATCAAGTTCAGGAATCCGAGTTAATTGAACTCACCGTGCCGTTGCCAGTGATTAGGTCGAACTTCAATTTATTTATGACAGTTCTTGCCTTTGCCTTAACAGGTGTGGCATTAATACCGCTAGGCTCAATCTTAATTGAAATATTCTTTAAAGGTTTACCCTACTTAAGTTTTGATGTTTTTACATCCTTACCTGCAGCAGTAGGCGAACAGGATGTTAAAAATGGTTTTGCTAATGCCATTCTGGGAACCTTGCTAATGGTTGGAGTTGCTTCTTTGGCGGCTATTCCTTTTGGCGTAATGGCTGGGATTTACTTGTCAGAATTTGGGAAAGAGCAACCTAAAACGGCTGGTTATGTCCGATTTGCGACTAGAATTTTAAGTAGTGTCCCATCTATTGTTGTAGGTGTGTTTGCCTATGGCGTGATTGTTGCTAACTTCAAGAGTTTTTCGGCTTTAGCAGGAAGCTTCGCCCTCGCTACCATTATGTTGCCAATCGTTACTCTAACTTCAGAAGAGGCTTTAAAGTTAATTCCTACAAGTGTACGTCAGGCATCTGCTGCCTTGGGTGGCAATCGATTTCAGACTACTTTTAGAATTGTCGTATCTGCAGCTTTACCTGGTATTACCACTGGTGTGCTTCTGGCTGTGGCTCGTGTTGCAGGGGAGACTGCTCCTTTGTTATTCACGGCACTATCCAGTCAAGATTGGCCCCAAGGTCTATTTAACCCTGCTCCATCTCTAGCTGTTTTAATTTACCAATATTCTACATCTGCTTATCCCGAACAAAACAAATTAGCTTGGACTGCTGCGGCTGTGCTACTGATATTAGTAATTACAGTTAACGTGGTATCTCGCCTAGTTACTCGCGATCGCCTAAATACTCGTTAGTTTTCCTTTAGCTATTATGCAAAACCCTAATAAACCTTCTAACCCTAAAAGCATTTCTACTGAAACAGTGATTCAGCTTTCTGATCTGGTTACTGACATCACGGTACCAGCTATTCAAGTTAAAGACCTGAACTTTTACTATGGCACCTTAAAAGTACTTCAAGGAGTAAACCTTGACTTTAAGCAAAACCAAGTTACAGCGATGATTGGTCCTTCTGGTTGTGGAAAATCTACACTGTTGAAGTCTTTAAATCGCATAGGCGAGCTAGAAAGCAAGATCAAGATTGACGGTAAAGTTGAGTTTTTTGGTCAAGATATCTATTCACCTAATGTCAATATTAATCGTCTGCGTAGCCAAATCGGCATGGTTTTCCAAAAGCCCAACCCCTTTCCTACGAGTATTTATGATAATATTCTGTACGGAGTTAGAATTGCAGGACTTAAAAAAAATCGTGAAGAACTAGATGAAATTGTCGAAACTGCTCTAAAAGGCGCGGCTCTGTGGAATGAAGTTAAGGATAAGCTGAAAAAGTCAGCATTAGGGCTGTCTGGTGGTCAACAGCAACGTCTTTGTATTGCCCGATCGCTTGCGGTTAGACCAAAAGTATTATTAATGGATGAACCTTGTTCTGCCCTTGATCCAATTTCGACCCTAAAGATTGAGGAACTAATTCAAGAACTCCGCACTTCGCTAACCATTGTGATTGTGACCCATAATATGCAGCAGGCATCACGGGTATCTGACTACACAGCTTTCTTTAATACCGATGAAAGTCGTATTGGCAGAATGGTGGAGTATGCTCAAACCGCCAAAATCTTTACAAATGCTTCTAACTCTGCAACTAGAGATTATGTAGCTGGTTTATTTGGTTAGGTTTATTGGGTTAATTCAAGGGATTATTTAGCGATCGCAGGTTTTATTTAACGTTGATAAATAAAATTATTGACAGTCTCTAATAGAGCTGTTTTTTTCTGCCTATTTATTGAAAGTATTTTTAACCTGAGCATATTCCGTTGGAGTATTACAGTTAAAGAGCATTTCAGGATCAACATGGGGAATTTCTATCACCCTAGATGCATATAGCCAGTCTTGGAAGGAATATTTACCTTTTTGTCTATAGCTTTCTAAACTTTCTAGACAAGAACAACGATAAAATCCGCATAGTGGTTCCCAGCCTTTGCTATGTTTAGGTAAAAAGGCGATCGCTTGTGAAGGCAAATTTGCTAAATTTTGACTCCAAGCTTGAATGACATCGGATTTTAACTGGGGTAAGTCACAGGCGAGTAATAGTACCCAATCGGTTTTTAAGTTAGATAAACCTAGAGTAAATCCTGATAATGGACTTTGAGGAGCAGGTTCATGGATAAATTTAGATTCCAGCGGCAAATTCAGAAACTTGTATTTTTTTTGCCAAGGGGTGATCACTAAAATCGGATTGGCTCCACAGGCTTGGGCAACCTCACAAACTTTTTGTAATAAAGGCTTACCATTAATTTCTAGTAGTGCCTTATCTGTAGCCATGCGTGAGCTTTTTCCCCCTGCTAGGGCGATCGCTCCCAAAGAAACTCCTGAAGAAGCAAAAATCATTTTACTAATCCATCTGCTTGCGCCTGAAAGTTAGCTTTAAGTAATGCCTCAACGGTTAAGATTTCATCCTTGACCCAAAATTGATTCCCGAAACGCACCAGTTGAGATGATTCGCCAATGGAGGCAATAACAGGGACTTTACCATTTTCTTCGGGGTCTTTCTGCTCTCGTAGGATTTCACGGAGGGCGTAGAGTTTTTGTGATTCCTGTGCATCCTCGTAACTTAAATGGATTTTAACCATGCGCACCGAGTCAATGGGTTGTAGATCATCAAGGATTAATTGAGACTGTTCATCTCGGCGATCAATCTTACCCCAAATCATGAGACGGGCATCTTTTTGTAAATTTAGGCGTACTTTCTCGTAGGTCTTGGGGAAAATTACCGATTCAGCCCGACCCGTCAAGTCTTCAATTTGAATTACTGCCATGCGATCGCCTTTTTTCGTGACAATTTCCTTAATATCAGTGACAAGGACAATAGCTGTAATCGTTCTACCCACATACTCTTCCATATCGCTTAAATTAATGGGAGCAATGACGGCGGCTGAGGATTTGACAATTTTGAGGGGATGATCGGAAATATAAAAGCCCAATAATTCCTTTTCCATGCGCAGCTTTTCTTGGGGTGGATAGTCTTCAACGGGAATGCCTGCGGGAGTTTCATCAAAAATGACTTTTTCGGCTTCACCGCCCAACATATCAAATAGGCTACCTTGCCCACTAGCTTGATCTTTAGCCTTACGGGAAGCCCATTCCACGGTTACTTCTAGGTCACTAATTAGTTGATGGCGATTGGAATTTAGGCGATCAAATGCCCCAGTTTGAATTAATGCTTCCAATCCTTTTTTATTCAATGCCCTTGCATCCACTCGGCTACATAAATCAGCTAACGAGCTAAAACTACCGCCAACTTCCCTTGCTTCAAGGATAGAATGTACCGCCCCTTCACCTAGATTTTTAATTGCTGCCAATCCAAACATGATTTTGGTATTACGGGGGGTAAAGTCAATACCAGATTCATTAATATCTGGAGGTAAAACCTCTATGCCCATGTTGTTGCAACTGGCAATATATTTTTGGACTTTATCTTGGTCGCCACTGGAGGAAGATAGCAACGCTGCCATGTATTCCACAGGATAGTTTGCCTTGAGGTATGCAGTTTGATAGGTGACATAGCCGTAGGCAACACTGTGGGACTTGTTAAAGCAATTAGAGGCAACTAAGCCATTATCTAGTATAAAGTTATGATCCTTTTCGACCCCAATATCATAGACAGTTTGGACTCTAAGGGGTTTACAACTTACGATCTTAACCATTAATTTTAACCTTGCTTTTTATTCCTTTTAGCAAATTTAGCATAGTCCCCTAGCCATTCAAATTTAGGCTTGAGTTCAAATAGATAGGCTTCTATTAGTCCTACTAGAATATTCTTTTTTTCTAGTGCATAATGACGTTGAACTCCTTGATCTTCCTCATGGTGAATGTAATCTTCTAAGGTTAAATTAGCTTGTACCGCTAAATTGAGAGTACTTGATATTTCTTCTCGCAAGTCCAAATGCTTTCTTAATAAACTTTCGATTTCGGCAAGACCATATTCAGGATACCTTTGCCATAAACTTTTAGGTCGGCGCATCATATAAACAATGCCATTAACATTAGCCATGTTAGAAGTTGCCAATGTCCAAGCTTTATCAAAAAGGCTGCCAAAGACACAACGCATAGGTACATCTTTATTAGAGTCTGTTCCAGAAAAATTCTGCCCGATTTCACATAAACAGTTATGTTCGGGATGCCAGAAAATTCTTGCTACACCTGTATTCAGTTTGGTTTGTTCTCCCGCTAGACCTATATCTCCTAAATGCTTAAATCCTAAAGATTCCAGTCTTTGAGTATAGTTATCCAGATAGCTGCGATCAAGTCGGGGATAGTTATCAATACTAGTTGTAACCATTGCAGGAATTACCGCCGATTGTACAATTTTAGATTTGACCGATCCCAAAAAAAGCACGATCGCCATTATGTCAAAGACTAAAGCTAGGATGATTGCCTGCTCTAAACTGCGAGAAAGCCACCAAATCACTACAAAAGGAATTATTGCTCCACAGAAAACTATGAGTCCCAAGGTCTTGAAAAATATATTTAAGGATTCTAAGGTTGGACTAATCTTTTTAGAACCATTATTTTTCATAAAATTACAAAATTTACTAGTTTCCCCGGTACAGCGATCGCCTTTTTAATTTCTTTCCCTTCTAAATATTTTTGAGCAACCTCTGAATTGCGGGCGTACTCTTCTAAAGCTGTCTTATCCGCTCCTGAAGGAACCTGAATACTACCTCGAACTTTGCCATTTATTTGAATGACGAGGGTAATCTCATCCACAATTAAAGCATTAGGATCATGTACCAACCATTTATGGGTCAGGATTGTGTTCTGATAACCCAGCATTGACCAAAGTTCACAGGCAATGTGAGGAGCAAAAGGAGCTAGCAAAATTAATAAAGTTTCAATTCCTTCCTTGAATGTGAAAGATGCCTTATCGGAACTATCTTGCAGGGCATTACTGAGCTTCATCAGTTCGGAAATAGCAGTATTTAACTGATAATCTCCTGTTAAGTCCTCAGTAATTTCCTTAATGGCAGTATGTATGGCTCTTTTAAGATTTTTATCAGGAATATCAGTAATCTTAGGCTGAGCTTCAACAAATTCTGTAACTAATCGCCAAATTCGATTTAAGAACCGCCATTGTCCTTCTACATCTGCTTCATCCCATTCTAAATCTTTCTCGGGGGGAGCCTTGAATAAAACGAACATTCGCATCACATCGGCTCCATACTTCTCAATTACCTGTTGTGGAGATACGCCATTACCTTTAGATTTAGACATGGTGGCATAACCAACTTCCAAGGGTTCACCTGTCTCTGGATCACGGGGATCAGCAGGATTGACTAGGGTTGAAGAAATCCATTTATCTTTACCTTCCTTTTTGGGGTTGCTATAGGTTAGCCCTTGCACCATCCCTTGGGTTAGGAGTCTTTGAAATGGTTCATTAAAATTCAGAAGGTGGCGATCGCTCAAAACCTTAGTAAAAAACCGTGAGTATAGTAAATGTAAAATAGCGTGTTCAACTCCACCCACATACTGATCCACAGACATCCAGTCATTCACCTTTGCTTTGGTAAAGGCTTCTTTAGGATTTTTAGCATCGGTAAAGCGTAAATAATACCAAGAGGAATCAATGAAAGTATCCATGGTATCGGTTTCTCGTTTGGCATGGGTTCCGCACTTTGGACATTTAACATTCACCCAGCTTGATAACTGTGCCAAGGGTGATCCGCCTCTTCCTGTCAGTTCCACATTTTCAGGCAATTCCACGGGTAAGTCTTGATCGGGTACGGGGACAATACCACAATCAGGGCAGTGAATAATTGGAATCGGACAACCCCAATATCTTTGACGGGAAATTAGCCAATCTCTCAACCGATATTGAATGCGAGCTTTGCCCCAGTTATTGGCTTCAGCATATTCAATAATTTTAGTTTTGGCTGTGACTGAATCTAGTCCATTGAAGCGATCGCTCTGGATCATAATGCCAGTTTCAGTATAGGCAGATTTTAGTTCTTTTACTTCTGTTTGAGAATTAGAGATAATCACCTGCTGAATTGGCAAGCCATATTGTTTAGCAAAAGCGAAGTCTCTAACATCATGGGCTGGAACTCCCATCACTGCCCCAGTGCCATACTCAAGGAGAACATAGTCAGCAATCCAGATCGGAACTTCTTGATTTGTGAATGGATTAATCACATAGCCACCTGTAAAGACTCCTTGTTTGGGCTTATCTTCGGCGGTGCGATCGATTTCACTAATACTAGCCACGGCAGTAATAAACGCTTCTACTTGATCCTTCTGCTCTGCTGTAGTAATTTCCTTAACTAAAGGATGTTCAGGCGCAAGCACCACATAACTCACACCATATATAGTATCGGGGCGAGTAGTAAATACAGTTATTTTTGCTGCTGTTTCCGAAGGTTGGACTATGGGAAAGGTAAGTTCGGCTCCAATGGATTTACCGATCCAATTTGCCTGCATGGTTTTTACCCGTTCGGGCCAGTGGGGCAGTTGGTCTAAATCTTGAAGTAGGCGATCAGCGTAGTCAGTAATCTTAAAGAACCATTGGCGCAGCTTTCTTTTTTCCACCTTTGCACCTGATCGCCAAGATCGACCATCACTATCTACCTGTTCATTTGCCAAAACTGTTTGATCAATGGGGTCCCAATTTACCGTGGCTTCCTTTTGATATGCTAATCCTGCACCTAAAAACTCTAAAAATAACCACTGTGTCCAGTGATAATAATCGGGGGCACAGGTTGCCAATTCTCGATCCCAATCGTAGGAAAGTCCGATCTGTTTAAGTTGCGATCGCATTTGCTCGATATTTTGGAAAGTCCACGTAGCAGGGTGAGTATTTCGATCTATTGCCGCATTTTCCGCAGGTAAACCAAAGGCATCCCAACCCATAGGATGTAGAACTCGATAACCACTCATGCGCTTAAAACGAGCGATCGCATCGGTGATTGTGTAATTTCTAACATGTCCCATGTGCAGGCTTCCCGATGGATAGGGAAACATAGAAAGAGCATAGAATTTAGGGCGATCATCCGACGGTTCAGGAGTTTGATCTAATTGCTGCTCCTTCCAGATTTGCTGCCACTTTGGTTCTATAGTTTGGGGATTGTACTTGCTCGTTTCCATCGGAAATTTATTTTTACTTTAGATTTTTACTTTAATAAGTAGATTCGGTTTTGCTAGTTTATCAGATTAACCAATCCTGATGATTTTAAGTGCCAGCCAGAAGTTATGCCATTACTAACGGACATAAAGTAGCACGAGCTTGACTATCTTAGACAAAGCCATCTTTAATCTCAGCCAAGAAAGACTTCCCTTTGAAGAACTAGTAAAACTTGTAGTTGTTTCAGCCCTCTTGATCACTATCAGAAACGAGACTATCCCAATCCGATAGATTTCCAGTTAAGCGATCTAGCCTATGAACTGTTTCACTACTAAAGCATAAATTCTTACTAGATTCCACCCAGATCGGTGCAATTATAAATGAGTTAAAAGTTAATAATGATTATCTATGACTCAAGCTTCTGACTTAGGTGACAATTTCAATAATACCGATCTGTTTCGTCTTGGTACCAATACCGATCGCTTTGTAATTCTTCCTGCTCAAGTTCGCCATCGCCATGTGAAACTGCCCGACCTAGATAAACCCATTGCCGCTTTAGACTATGAAAATCATACCTACAGCATATTTAGAGTATGTACAACCTGGGCAGAAGTAGAAAAAATCATCAACCGTCTATCTTCCCAGTATGTAATCACAGTTGCGAAAAAAGGCTGGATAATTTGGGTATTTGAGTTTTGAACCTTGCTATAATCTATGCCTAATCAGCATTTTAAAATCAGCAAATATTAAATCAGCACATAGGTACAGACTTGAAAGTTTTAATCGTAGGTAGTGGTGGTCGAGAACACGCCCTTGCATGGAAGTTTGCCCAATCGGAAAAAGTCACCCAAATTCTCTGTATTCCGGGTAATGGTGGAACTGCCACTATGCCCAAATGTCAAAATCTATCCTTTGCTGTGAGTGACTTTGAAGGAATTAGGCGGTTTGCATCGGTACAGGGCGTAGCTTTAACCGTGATTGGACCTGAGTTACCCCTAGCCATGGGCATTGTGGACTACTTTCATGATGCGAATTTACCCGTATTTGGACCAACTCAAGTTGCCGCTCAAATTGAATCTAGTAAATCTTGGGCTAAGGAATTAATGATCAGTGCGGGGATTCCTACGGCTGCCAGTGCCACGTTTACAGACCCTGAGTTGGCAAAAGCCTATGTGCGATCGCAAAGTATTCCTATTGTTATTAAAGCTGATGGGTTGGCTAGTGGGAAAGGGGTAACGGTTGCTACAACATTGGATCAGGCTCTAGGGGCGATCGAGCAAATGTTTACGGGACAATTTGGTACGGCGGGGGAAAGGGTTTTAATTGAAGAATATTTAGCGGGACAAGAGGTATCAATCCTTGCGGTTACGGATGGAGACACAATTCGTCCCCTACTTCCTGCCCAAGACTACAAAAGGCTTAAAGAAGGTAATCTGGGACCAAATACTGGTGGCATGGGAGCCTATGCCCCTAGTGTAATTACTACCCCCCAGTTAATGGCAGAAATTCAAACTACGATTTTGGAACCAACCATTGCAGCTTTACGCGATCGCGGCATAAATTACTGTGGCTGTCTGTATGCGGGCTTAATGATTACTCCCGAAGGTAAGCCCAAGGTCATTGAATTTAACGCCAGATTTGGTGATCCAGAAACCCAGGCGATCTTACCCTTACTGAATTCACCCCTTGAAGATTTATTACTAGCCTGTGTGGAAAAAAGACTAGGGCAGTTTCTACCCATCAGTTGGAAACCCGGCAGTTCAGTGTGTGTAGTTATGACCAGTGCGGGCTATCCTGAAACCACGGAAAGCGGAAAATTAATTTCAGGCATTAAAAAGGCTGAAGAAAACGGGGCAGCAGTGTTTCAAGCTGGTACTAAAATCAAAGATAAAAGCCTCGTCACGAATGGGGGCAGAGTATTAGGCGTAAGTGCTACGGGGAAGGAACTCAATGAAGCGATCGCCACTGCCTATCGGGCTGTTAGTCATATTAGTTATGATGGAGCAAACTATCGCCGTGATATTGGGGTAATAGAAGTACCAAAGGTGCTAAACATTAAATCACCATGAATGATAATTTCGCCTATATCCTTAAACGACTAGGACAAGCGGTTTTAGTCATATTCCTCGTATCAGTTTTAAGCTTTGTCATGCTGAAGCTTTCACCCGGAGACTGTTTTACCGATGTTAAGCTCAACCCATCTACTTCTAAGGAGTTTATTGAATCCGAAAAAGCGAGGCTAGGTTATGATCAGCCAATTTTGATCCAATATCGCAACTGGCTTGGCAGTGCCTTACAGGGTAATTTGGGTCGAACTTGCCAAGGTAATGCCCCTGTATTTCAGCTTGTGAGTGAGAGGGCGGGGAATACTTTAATTTTGGCACTTGCTTCTTTAGTTACTACTTGGGCGATCGCTATTCCCTTGGGGATATTTTGTGCAGTTAAGCAAAACACTAAGCTAGATCAAACCATTCAAGTTGTCAGCTATATAATCCAAGGGTTTCCCAGTTTTATTTTGGCAATTTTAGTATTAATGTTTGCCCAAAGTACTTCATTATTCCCCGTGGGCGGTCTGACTAGCATTGATTTTGGCGATCGCAATTGGTTTGGTCAAATTATTGATATTGGCTATCATCTAGTCTTACCTGTATTTACTTTAACGATAATTGGCTTTGTGGGACTGCAACGCTTAATGCGGGGAAATTTACTCGATGTATTGCGCCAAGACTATATCAAAACGGCTCGGTCTAAGGGATTACCTGAAAATAAGGTGATCTATGTCCATGCCCTACGCAATGCTATTAATCCCCTAATCACGCTATTGGGTTTTGAACTTTCAGGCTTACTGGGCGGGTCGTTTATTACGGAATACTTTTTTGGGCTACCCGGACTCGGTAAACTTCTATTACAAGCAGTTCAGCAAAAGGACGTGAATTTAGTCATGGCGGGACTAACCCTTGGTACTTTGATGCTGGTAATTGGTAACCTACTGGCAGATTTACTCTTAAAAGCCGTTGATCCAAGAATTCGCCTAGAAGAACTGGATTAGTAGGGAACTTGGTAATAGGCAGCATCAGATACAATCGGCATTTCGGCATAGGCACCACGGATAGTTTGCACCACCGCATAGACACAGGCAGCCGTCATTCCCATAAAAATTGTATTAGCAAAAACCTCAACTAGAAACTGCATTGCCCCTAAACTGCCAATCACTGGAGCCAATAGACTACTAATTACTTGAATTAGGATCAAGATAATTCTGAGAAGAATTGACTGCATGGCATTAAACCTAATAAAGTGGGAGATTTTAATATTTCTAACCACAAAAAAGTACAGACATAGAAACACCAACACATCCACAGAAATCAGTTGGGGAATGATTTGAATATTTAATACCCCTAGTAAGGCAATGAAAGGCAGAAAAGGATAAACAATATAGGGAACTTGGTTAAATATCGGTAGTCCATAGGGTATGACCACCGATGCCATAGGCAGGGCATAAAGTAAGGAACCCCAAAGTTTATCGGTTAAGGTTGCTGAGCCACGGATAGTCATTATTGATATTATTAATTAGTTATTAATTAAATTGCACGGGCAAGGTTACGTTTGACAGTCCATTCGACAGTTCTAGGATGAATTCCAGTGAGTTTTTGCTAATCGATGGATATGGATTGCGGACCTGACTGTTTTGGAGTGGTGGTAGATTTTGTGGCTACTCCCTGCTGACTAAGCCAAGTTTTAAGGGGGTCTTCGTTTAAGTCAAGTCTCAGAAAGCCCGCAACTAGACCACCGAGGAATGCTGTAGGTTGGAGGGTTAGCTCTTGCAAGATCGGTTTAAGTTCGTCCATAGATTTAAGTATGATTATGTGATTAGTGTTTAGCTGCTTACTTTTTAATTACGTACTTTTTGACTATTTAACTATGTTAACTGGTGAAGTTAGTTTTTGTGTGCATGGTTGCTTAATATAGTAATGCGAAAGTATTTCTAAAACTTTTATCCCATCAGCTATTTGCAGTTCGCTTTGTTCGGAGTTCTTGATGACAGCCCTTAAAAATTCGACCATTCGTCGTCTTAAACAAATTCCCCAATCTAACTCTGTGTGGGAGGGTGATCGGCGATCGCTGCCAAGAATCTATGAGCAAGATGGTAGTAACCTCATTCATATTGCTGATCATACCCAAGAAGATAAACCCCAGTACATTCTTTGGGTAGATGGCACCATGGGAGTAGTGCGTTCTATGGATATAGTCAAGCCTAGGGTCGGTAATGAGGCAATTGTACGGGCATTATTACAGGCAATGGAGCGTCCCCAAAGTCCGAGTAAGCCTAGTCGTCCTCAAAAAATTCTGGTGCGCGATCGCTCTTTACAATTTTATTTACGGGGAGTTTTACAAAGCCTAGATATTTGCGTTGAACACATTGATCATTTACCGATGATTGATGAAATTTTTGAGAATTTAGTGCAGCACAACCAAGCTCCTCCACCTACGGTACCAGCATCTCAGGCAAAGGCTCTATATCACCAAGCAAACCTACTTTGGCGTAGTAGCCCCTGGCGATATATGTGGGATCATCAAGTTTTGGCGATCGAAATTAATCGGTGGGATATAGGTACCCTGTATGCAGTGATCATGGGGCATTTGGGCATGGAGAGGGGTGTAATTTTTTACCTTTCCCGCAGTTCCCTTGTGCGCTTTCGACAGCTAGTGGCTGAGGATGAAAATGATGATCTAGAAGAGATATTCCTGCACCAAGAATGTATGTTTACGTTATTTGAATCCAATGAGTCCTTATCAGAACATGAAATTTGGGCAATTCGTAATCAAGGCTGGTTACCTAATAATTTAGTTAATAATAATGACACTGAGGATGATGTGCATCCAATTTTTGGGATTTTAGACCCCCTTGAAGGTGGTAGACCATTCTTATACGAAGAGGAAGCTATTCCTTTAACTGTGGCAATGCAAAGCTTAAATATGTTTATTGCCAGTCATAAAGCTCAGCTAGAAAAGGGCGAATATGGAGTAATTAAGGGTTCCTATAAAATTAAGCCTCAGACTTTGGATCAGAATTCAGAACTGGATGAGCCTAATCAGGAATTGCGTGTAACCGTCAAAACTGCTCCCGATTTAGAAGCGGAGATTCAACAAATTGCCGAAGATGAGGGGGAAACTGTAATTCACCAAGACCTATTACCAGATAACACTGTGGTCAAGTTGTTAGGAATTTCATGGGAAGGCGTGGATTTATGGCGAGAGCAGAAGCTCAATTACTGTTTATTAGCAAGCAAAGCTTTTCCCCGTACTGGAGATGCTTTTTCGGTATTACTGTTACAAACATCACGTCCTAAAGCCTTAGAACTGATTGATCAAATCCTTGCTCTGGGCGGAATTAGGGGAATTTGTTTTAACCCTGCGGAATATATGGGAGATCGCTCTGAATTAGGGCTTTTGGTTATGGGTAACGACGAACTACATTTATTTGGTGAATTTAGCGAAGATGATTATCCCCCTGATCGGGAAATGCGGCAAAGGTGGTTACGACGCTGTGAGCAAACTGAGGGGATTTGTGGTGTAGTTATTGCCATGGGGGTATCGGGAGCAACAAAGGGTAAACCTAGTCTCAATCATATTCTTGCTTATTATGAGGTTGCATTAATTGAGCCATCGGAATTAGACTTAGGTGTACTTAAGACTGCGGATATTTTTGATCTGGATTTTTGATTTTATTTTTTCTGTTAATTTTTACTATGCCAAGAAGTCAAAATACGATCACCACGGCATTTAGCCTTCAGGGTGTGGGTTTGCATAGTGGGGAACTAGCCACAGTCTTAGTTTGTCCTGCTCCAGTAAATACGGGCAGATATTTTGTGATTGATGATCAATTAATTCCCGCCCAGTGGCAAGCAGTGGCATCAACACTTTTATCAACGGAATTGCGTCACGGGGATAAAACTGTTCGCACCGTAGAACATCTATTGGCGGCTTTGGTGGGTATGGGTATAGACAATGCTCGGATCGAAATTGATCACGGGGAGTTACCAATTTTAGATGGGTCAGCTTTGCCTTGGGTGCAGGCGATCGCTACAGCAGGAATTACTGCACAATCGGAGATCGCTACCGACTTAAAACCAATTCAAGTTCCTATTTCTGTTTATAAAGGTGATAGTTTCGTCATGGCTGTACCCAGTGATCGACTGCGATTTACCTATGGCATTGAGTTTCCCGCCCAAGCGATCGCCCAGCAGTGGTTTAGTTGGTGTCCTAATTTGGAAAATTTGAGTGCAGAATTTGCTCAGAATATTGCTCCTGCCCGAACTTTTACGATGGTAAAGGAAATAGAGTATTTGCGATCGCAGGGACTAATTAAAGGTGGCAGTTTAGAAAATGCCATCGTCTGTGATGATCAAAAATGGCTGAATCCACCCCTCAGATTTGAAAATGAAGCCTGTCGCCATAAACTGTTAGACCTGATCGGAGATTTAAGTTTATTAGGATTTCTGCCCCAAGCACATATTATTGCCTTTAAAGCGAGCCATCATCTCCATACCCAATTTGCTCAAGCATTACATAACCTTATTTAGTTTTATATATTTACGTTCATAATTCAGAGAGAAATATATACAACCTAGTTCTTCATTTCAAAGCTATCCAATTAATATACGTATGTTCCTCCCATGCTTGACCTAAACGAACCACTAACAAAATTTATATTCGCTATTTCAGGACAGAACGATGCAATTCTTTCGATCTGCAAGAGAATGACGCTAGTTGATACTGAGCATAAACGCAAATTGTTGCTTCAAGCAGAAACTCACTTAACTGAGATGCGCTCAATTACTATTAAGGGCTGGGGAAACTCCTCTGAGAAAATAGATGCCATCGATAGATTGCAAGAATGTCTGATCTCGTTTGTGGCTATTCCATCTGATAACAACTTTATTCATGAATGGGTAGGCAAACACTGCACGGTGTGTGGAGGGGCAATTGAAGATCTAGCTGGTTACGCCGACATGGTATATTGCCGCAGGTGCATAACTCACTTTGATGCAGGGAGAAAAGCTATTGACCAAGTATTCGGGCTTTGGTGGATATGATGTATGCCAAAAGGTTGTTAGCTTTTTTAGATAGACGAACTTAAAAGATTCAATCAAAATTAAATCAATGGCATCTCCGTTATCAGATTCACCTTTATCTACTGAAAATTTAATCCCTGAAAATTTATCGTCAGCAGATTTAATCCAAGGTTTAACCACCTCCGAGGTCTCAGATCGAGTAGCGAGTGGAGATGTCAATGTCGTCGTATTTCGTTCCACTCGCACCTACGGGGAAATATTTAAAGAAAATATTTTTACCCTATTTCATATTTCCTTTGGCATTATTTTAAGCTTGCTGGCGGCATTGGGGCAATCCACGGATGCCCTATTTTCAGGCGTTACGATTCTGAGTAATATTGTTGTAGGTGTTTTTCAAGAAGTCAAAGCTAAGCTGTCCTTGGATAAATTGGCATTACTGTCTGTACAGCAGGTCACCGTACGCAGAGATGGCGTTTCCCTAATTATTCCCTTAGGTGAAGTAGTCAGAGATGATGTAATTGAGCTTAAGCCCGGCGATCGCGCACCCGTAGATGGAGAGGTCTTAGTTTCCGAATCTTTGGAAATGGATGAATCACTCTTAACTGGGGAATCCGATCCTGTGGATAAGCAAGTGGGGGATACAGTCCTTTCAGGTTCCTTTTGTGGTGCTGGCAGTGGGTTATTTAGGGCGGTAAAAATTGGCAACGAAAGTTATGCAAATCAGATCACCCAAACCTCAAGGGTTTATAAGCGATCGCTCACCCCTCTGCAAAAGAAGATTAATGCCGTCGTCGAAATCTTTGTGTTTGCCTTACTGGTAGCAGGATTTTTACATTTAATCGCTAGTCTGAATAGTGGCAGAACTCCCGTTGATACGCTCAGGTATGCGGCGGTAATTGTGAATAGCTTTGTCCCTGCGGGGTTAGTACTTTCCATTAGTGTAGCTTTGGCTTTAGGGGCAGTGGAAATTAGTAAGCAACAAACCCTAATTCAAAGGATTAATGCCGTTGACTCCATGAATAGCGTGCGGATTTTGTGTACAGATAAAACTGGTACCCTCACCAAAAATCATCTGGTAGTTCAAGAAATTATTCCCCTAGCACAATGCGATCGCCCTCAACTTACGGAATTAATTGCCCTTTATGTTGCCCTAGTGGGAACTCATAACAGCAGTGCCAAAGCAATGGAAGCATTTATCGGATTACCCAAAAGTTTGGCAAAAAAGCAAAGTGAAGTTCCCTTTAGTTCAGCGCGGAAATGGGGGGCAATTACCTTAGAGGACAAATCTACTAATCAATTTAACAGATGTACTATCATCGTTGGCTCTCCAGAAATTTTATTAACCGATCCGCGATCGCAAGCCCTAGCTTTAGAGTTTGCCCGTCAGGGAATTCGGGTGCTGGCGGTGGTTACCTGTCAGTCCATGCCTGAAAATAACCAAGCCCTTCCAGAAACTAGAGAAGACCGTGGTTTAGTCCTGCTTAAGGATGAGTTGCGTGCTGATGTGATTGATACGATCGCCGATCTAGAAGCAAAGGGTATTGAAATCAAGGTGATCTCTGGAGATAGTGTGGATACGGTGGCAGCGATCGCCCAGCAAGCAGGCATTAAGGTTACGCCCGACACCATGTTTGCCCAGTCAGATTTAGATAAATGCGATCCCAGTAAATTTGGCAAAGCCGCCATGCAGGGTAAGGTATTTGGCAGAATTACCCCAGATACCAAACGCCGATTAATTAAAGCCATGGTCAAACAGGGTAGCTATGTGGCAATGGTCGGGGATGGAGTTAATGATGTGCCTGCATTTAAGGAAGCACAACTGGCAATCGCCATGAACGATGGAGCGCAAATTAGTAAAGATGTTGCCGATATTATTCTCCTTAATAACTCCCTTGCCACTCTGCCCCAAGCATTTGAAGCGGGTGATCAGATTAAGCAGAAAATTTTAGCTTCAGCTTTACTCTATCTCACCAAAAATATTATGGTAATTCTCACAATTTCCTTTGTGGGATTTGTGCAACTCCCATTTCCCATCGAGCCACGTCAACTTACGGTGCTTACGTTCTTTTTGGTGAGCATCCCTACGATCTTAATTTCTGTAGGTATTTTGAAAGTACAAAAAATTAATAACTTCCTTAAGGATGTTTTAGGCTATAGCTTCCTTGCTGGTTTTGTGGGGGCTGTAGCTATGTCCTTGGGCTATATGCTCGCCTACTTTGGTAGTCTGGGGTTACTCAGTATTGATAGTGCCGTCAGTCCCGAAGACTTTAAGGAAATTGGACGGGGGCAAGCACAGGCAGTTTCGATTATGATTAGCATTATCTATAGCCTGTTAGTATTTTGGGATACCTGCCAAATCTCGGTATGGCGACCTCGCACCATCTTTAAGTTCACTTTCCCCGTTAAATTGGGAATTCTCATTTTTGTTTGCGCTACGGTAATGATTATGGAGCTACCCGATCTATTTCAAATTTCCCTTCCCGATCGCCTCGGTTGGTCTTTAATTCTATTTTTGCCATTTACCGCCAACTACTTACTGCGTATGATCCAATGCAGTAAATTTTTGCGCCAGTTACCCATTGCCCTGACCCAACCGTAACTATGGCTAAGACTAAAGAAAACCGTGGAATAGAGCGACCCCTAGCGGTGAGCCTACTGGCAATGGTGATGATTACTGTAAGCTTGGTTTTAATTTATATTCGCTTTCAAAATTTGCGATCGCTCCCCAGCCTCAATCCATTTATTGAAACCATCCGTAATCAAGGTTCGGAGTTTGAATCTGAGGAAATTACTGTAAATGTGGCTTTCTTTTCTGACATTGCCAAACTGAGTGTTAGTTTTATTCCCCTAGCTCTTGGCGTGGGGTTATGGCGATTGTATGAATGGGCGAGGGCAATTAGTATCTGCTTACTCATATCAGTGTTAATTCCCAATCTTTTGGCAGCAGCTCGGATAATTGCGGATTATAATGCCTCGGTGGGAACAAATTTACTCATGAGCGTTATCTCTGCTTTGGGCTTACCAGTTCTTCTTCACCCCAGAATAATTGCCATATTTAGGAATAAATTTGAGTAAATTGCTAAACTTACACCAAATTGTGATCCGTTGTGTCACAGCTAAAAATACTAAAACCATTACGGAGCTTTGCCCTGTGACCCTTTTCTTGTAGCAAATTTGCTCGAAAACTGCCATAAATTTCTGAACTTACAAAATTGTGGTATTGGCGATCGCCCAAAAGTTGATAGGCTTAACTGATAAACTCACCGCAAAGCCTGTGAAACTGCGTAAAGTCATAATTGCCTATAAAGCCGATAGCTCTGTTAGTCAAAGTTGGGCGGAGCGATGTAGCCATGAACTAGAAAGCTTAGGATGTCATGTGTTAATGGGAGCAAGTGGGGCATACGATAATCCCTATCCTGCATTTATTCAATCTATGGGGGATATTGATCTAGCTTTGGTCTTAGGTGGTGATGGTTCCACTCTTGGAGCAGCAAGATACTTAGCCTCACAATCGGTACCAATTTTAGCAATTAATACGGGTGGACATTTGGGATTCCTAACTCAAGCAGCCGAAGAGTTTGTGGATACGCAACAGGTATGGGAAAGATTACTGAGCGATCGCTATGCCATTGAAACCAGAATGATGCTCTCTGCCAAGATTATTAATGCTGACAAGAATATTAATGATAGTGACTTGGTAAGCTCCGTTTTTTTTAGCTTGAATGAAATGTGTATTAAGCCCGCATCTCCTGATCGCATGAGTACATCGGCATTGGAGCTAGAAATTGATGGCGAAGTAGTGGATCAATATCATGGGGATGGCTTAATTATTGCTACACCCACGGGTTCAACTTCCTATGTGGTAGCTGCCAATGGACCCATAGTTCATCCGGGTATGGAAGCGATCGTGATTACGCCAATTTGTCCCTTGAGCTTATCCAGCCGCACTATAGTTTTACCGCCTAAGCTGGTTGTCAGTATCTGGAGTTTGAATGATGATCCAAGTATCAAGCTGTGGACAGACGGAGTGCTGGCTAGTTCGCTCTTGCCCGGACAAAGGGTAGATATTGGCATGTCCAGCCATTGGGCTAAGTTTGTCATCCTCAGGGAAAATTATTCTTTTTATCAAGCCCTCAGGGAAAAGCTGCTGTGGAGCGGTACCCGTTTGCGTTATCAAAATAAGTATCGCCAGTCTTAATTCATGAAGTCATAAACTTATCCAGTATTTTGGATAAAATTCCAGAGAAATGTCTGAGGTAAACATATTATGTCAACATAGATTGAAGAGTAATTAATGGCGATCGCCTAGAAATATGGACGAAGATAATAATTTTGGTAGTGCTGAGCAAACCTTAGAATCAAATTCTGCCCAATTAGCAGATCAAGAAGCTTTAGCAGCATTACAAATAGAAAAACAACAGCTATTAGCTGAAATTGCCCAACTAAGAGCTGATAAAACTCAAATTAGTGAATTACAGGCTACAATCACCCAAATTACCCAAGACAGCCTAACTGAGTATCAAACCCGTAAGCAAGAGATCACCGCCGAAATTGCTGTTTTACAGCGCAAGTATGAACGTCTCCAAAATGAGATGAAAACTATCTATGCGGGAGCATCCCAAGATGTGGCAGTGCGGGTGCAAGGATTCAAAGATTATTTACTTGGCAGTTTACAAGACCTTGTTGGCACCGTAGAAAAGCTAAATCTAGTGCCTAAGCCCGTTAAAGTTGCAGAGCCAGAACTAAAAAAAGTTGCAGCAGTCGAACCACCTTCACTAACGGAACAGGCATTTGGGGATCAAAAACAAAAAATTGAACAACTCTTAGAACGGTATCGTACCCTGCCCGATTATTATGGACCCACATGGAAACTGCGGCGTACCTTTGAGGCTACCCATGCGGAACGAGTGAGCAATTGGTTTTTTGCCCAAGCGGGGCGGGGTGCCATTCGCACTATGGGGACAAGGTTACAAAATATTCTCGTAGCGGCGGCGGCAGTATCAATTTTACGATCGCTCTACGGTGATAAAATTCGGGTGCTGATTCTGGCAACTTCTCCCGAACGGCTGGGAGAATGGCGACGGGGATTTCAAGACTGTTTAGGGCTTAATCGTGAAAACTTTGGACCTGAAAAAGGGGTGGTGTTATTTGAAGACCCTGATCCTTTGTGTTTAAAAGGCGATCGCCTGACTACAGAGGGACAAATGCCCTTAATTATTATTGATGAAGCAGAAGAGTCTATTTCTATAGATACCTTGAGATTTCCTTTATTATTAGCATTTGGGCGTGATCCTGCTGCTAAAAATACTTACTTTAGGGATCGGGATTTTTAATTTTAATTTCTAACCTTTAATTTCTAACTATGTGGACACAAATTGGGCTATTGGCTATAGCATATTTATGTGGCTCCCTCCCCACGGGCTATATAGTCGGACGCATGGCGGGCATTGATATTCGTGAACATGGCTCAGGCTCCACAGGTGCTACTAATGTGTGGCGGACAGTTGGCAAGCAAGCAGGCATTGGGGTGTTTGTGGTTGACTTACTCAAGGGTTTACTTGCGGTTTTGTTAATGAAGTCTGCCCCAGAGATTAGTACTTGGCTGCGTTTAGAATACATGACCAATGGACTGGAATACTTTATATTGGGGGCAGCAATGATGGCTCTATTGGGGCATACCAAATCAGTATGGCTAGGGTTTAAGGGTGGAAAGGCTGTGGCATCAGGTTTAGGCGTATTAATCGGACTAAATTGGCTAGTAGCGATCGCCGCCTTTGGTCTGTGGTTAGGAACTATGGCAATTTGGCGGACTGTATCCATTAGCTCGATTACCGCAGCGATCGCCACCCCGATCTTAATGATAATTACCAAGTCTCCGCTTTCCTATATGGGTTTTGCCTTAGTTGCAGGTAGCTATGTGGTTTGGTTGCATCGCTCTAATATTCAAAGGCTGCGCCAAGGCACTGAACCAGCTTTATTTCCCACCTCTAGTTCTAAGTAATAGTGTTCCTCCTTTTGATGTGCCTCATGATCGATAAACTCCTAAAATTCGTCACCGACATCATGCTAGTTTTGTCAATGCGTAACTCCTATAATAAAAAACCGCCCCATGACTGCGCCCCATCTTAAAGCTAAAGCCCTAACTAATGTTAAACATCGCCCTGCTAAAGCTCTATGTAGTGAATGTGGACTCTGCGACACTTATTATATTCATTATGTTAAAGAGGCTTGTGCATTTATTACCCAGCATATCCAAGAGCTAGAGGTTCAAACCCATAGGCGCGATCGCAATTTAGATAACGAGCAGGAGCTATACTTTGGTGTTCATCAAGAGATGATAGCAGCCCGTAAAACTGATCCGATCGCTGGGGCGCAATGGACGGGAATTGTCTCTAGTATTGCCATAGAAATGCTGACTTCGGGAAAAGTCGAAGGTGTAGTTTGTGTCCAAGCCAGTGATAGCGATCGCTTTACCCCTAAACCCATAATTGCTACCACTCCAGAGGAAATCCTTGCTGCTAGAGTAAACAAACCCACCCTTTCACCCAATTTATCTGTATTAGAACTGGTGGAGAGATCGGGCATGAAAAGATTACTAGTAATTGGTGTGGGTTGTCAGATTCAAGCACTACGCACTGTAGAAAAACAATTGGGACTGGAAAAACTTTACGTTTTGGGAACCCCCTGTGTAGATAATGTCAATCGGGCAGGATTACAGAAATTTCTCGACACCACTAGCCGATCGCCCAGTACGGTGGTTAGTTATGAGTTTATGCAGGATTTTAATGTGCATTTCAAACATGAAGACGGCTCAACGGAAATGGTGCCATTTTTTGGTTTGAATACGAAAGAACTTAAGGATGTATTTGCCCCTTCCTGTATGACCTGTTTTGATTATGTAAATTCTCTAGCCGATTTAGTAGTGGGCTATATGGGCGCACCCTTTGGTTGGCAGTGGATTGTGGTAAGAAATGATACGGGTAAAGAAATGCTAGAGTCTGTGCAGTCACAACTAGAATCTCAACCTGTTATGTCCAGTGGCGATCGCCATAGTGCCGTTCAACAGGGTATAGCCGCTTACGATAATGCCACAACCTTACCCATGTGGGTTGCCTCGATTATTAACTTTGTTGTCAATAAAATTGGACCCAAGGGGTTAGAGTATGGTCGTTTTTCCATCGATTCCCACTTCATCCGCAATTATCTTTATACCAAGCGCAACTACCCGCAAAAATTAGAGGCTCATGTTCCAGAGTTTGCTAAACGCATTATTGCTCAGTACAAGTTACCTAAAAATTAGAATACCCAAGCATTAGAAAATTAAACCGCTTTGCTATTGTCCGATTGGGCGATTAAATAAATGCGATCGCTCAGTTCCCTTAATAATTGGGCAGTATCAGCATCTTTGGCTTGGAGTTTAGTAATTTTTTCACAGCTATACATTACCGTTGTATGGTCTTTCCCACCCAAGGCAAAACCAATTTTAGGCAAACTGAGGCTAGTATGTTGACGCATTAAATACATTGCCACTTGCCGCGCCTGACTCACTTCTCGCCGCCTAGAGCTACCCTGAAGTTCGGAAAGTTCCACATCCATGAAATCAGCAACCACACTTAGGACTAATTCTGGAGAAATTTCCAATGGCTCTTTGGGCGGATTTAAAACTGGTGCTACATTTTCAATGGTCATGGGTAAACCCGAGATGGAAATATAGGCGACAGCCCTAACTAATGCACCTTCCAGTTCACGCACATTAGAGGTGTAGCTGGCAGCAATATAATGCAAGACCTCGGAGGGGATGCGCAGATTTTCATATTCAGCTTTTTTTTGTAAAATTGCCGTGCGAGTTTCTAAATCTGGGACTTGAATATCAGCAATTAGCCCCATGGAAAACCGAGATGACAATCGCTCTTGTAAGCGGGGAATTTGAGTGGGGGGACGATCGCTAGCAATAATAATTTGCTTACCTTTTTCATATAGGGCATTAAAGGTATGGAAAAATTCCTCTTGGGTATATTCTTTACCTTCAATAAACTGAATGTCATCGACTAGAATCATATCCACATCACGGTAATTTTCCCGAAATGCCTGCATCGCATCTTTACGAATTGCTGTAATTAAATCATTTGTAAACTGTTCTGTGGAAACATAGGCAATTTTGGCATCGGGAACTATTTCTAAACGATAGTGGGCGATCGCCTGCATTAAATGGGTTTTGCCCAAGCCCACACCACCACACAAAAATAAAGGATTAAACTCTCGTCCGGGGGATTCTGCTACGGCTAAAGCTGCGGCATGAGCCATGCGACTGGCAGAGCCAACTACAAATCGAGAAAATACATACTTAGGATTAAGATTATGATTGTGACGGGGGGCGATCGCTTCTGAACTAACTACTTGATTAATAGAATTAGCGATCTCGGCACTAGGCTCTTCTTCTTTTTCTAGCTCTAAATTGACATTGGCTTGGGATGATAGGATTTGCACCTCAACGGGGTAACCCAAAATTTCTGCCACCGAGGTACTGATACTGGGTAGGTAGTACTTTATGAGCCAATTACGCGCAAAGGGATGGGGCGTGCGGATTACCAAACGTTCTGTGGTTAGCTCCTCAGCCGTGGCAGTTTTAATCCAAGCTTCAAAGGTGGGATGGCTAAGTTGAGACTGTAATAGCTCAAGCACCATTGTCCATAGGGTTTCAACTGAAATATCCACAGGGGTTTAGCTTAAACAAATAAGATTCATGGGAGATTAATACTAGCACTTACTGTAGATAATCGTACTCAAGATAATGGTACATATTAATAACTTGACAATTTAATCTTGAATAGTATTAAAAATGACTTTATTTGATGATTTTGCCCTTAAATATGGGATTAATACCCATTTAGGTAATTTCTAACTTTATTTTAGACTAAATATCTAACGCAATATAGCAAACTTCTGTCTATATCTAA